>JAOPYY010000036.1 GCA_025964395.1 Actinomycetes bacterium
CACGAGCTCGTCCTGCGGCGAGTCGAGCGCCCGCCTGCGCTCGATCGGCCCGACGACCGGCAGCTGCAGATCGCATGATCGAGCGGCAGCATGTCTGGCTCGGGCCGGAGGCGACGTCCTTCGATGAACCGTGCGAGGCGTGCCTGTCCGTTCGCGAGTCGCTCGCCGCCGACACCTGCGTCGTGCACGGGACGCTGCGACGCGAAGCGGACGTCGGCTTCACGACGTGCCGGCGCGGCCACCGCATCGTCGTGCGACGGGTCGTGCGACCGCTCGCCCGCGCCGTCTAGAGACTCCTCGCATGACGATTCTTCTCGTGGCGCTCGCGTTCGCGTTCGCGTGGTCCATCGGCTCGCACTACACCGGTGCGTGCATGGGGATGCCGTACGCGCTCGGTGCGATCTCCGCGCGCACGGCGCTCGTGTTGATGGCACCGCTCGCGCTGCTCGGTGCGTGGCTCGCGAGCGGCAAGGTCGCGACGACGGTCGGGCGCAAGCTGATCGACGCTACGCCGACACGGCTCGGCGAGGTGGTCGTGATCGCTGTGGCGTTCGGCGTGACGGCGATCTACAACCGCATCCGGATTCCCACCTCGACGATCCAGATTCTCGTGGGCGCTGTCGTCGGCGCCGCGGTCGCCTCGTCGGTCGGCGTGCACTGGCACACGATCGGGACGCTCGCGGTGATCTGGGTTGCCGCCCCGCCCGCAGCGGCAGCGGTCGGGTTCCTCGGCGGCAAGACGCTCGGCTCGGTCCAGCGTGTCGGCGCCGGGCTCGTGCTCGTCGGCTGCCTCGCGTCGTTCGCGATGGGCGCCAACGACGTCGCGCTCGCGAGCGGTGCGCTCGTCGGCCCCAACGTGCTCAGCGCACGCGACGCCGGGCTCCTGTGCGGCTTCGGGATCGCGCTGGGTGTCTTGGTGACGGGGAAGGGCCTCTTGAACCGCGTCGCCTTCGACATCGTCGAGGTCGACCGCGTCACGGCAACGACGGCGCAGCTCGTGCAGGCGCTCGTGATCCTGATCGCCGTCTCGTTCGGCTACTTCACCTCGATGAACCAGGCGCTCGTCGGCGCGATGGCCGGCGCGGGCGGCGCGCGCGGCCGCCACGCCGTCAACACGCGGAACCTGCTCGGGATCGTGCGCGGCTGGGTGACGGGCCCGCCGACGGCGTTCCTCCTGGCGCTCCTTGCGGCACTTGCTGTCCGCGCAGCGGCGGGGGCCGACTCCCTGGCCCGCTAGAGTTGGCCAAGTGCCTTCGACCGTAGTGGTCGGCGCGCAGTGGGGCGACGAAGGCAAGGGCAAGATCGTCGACCTGCTCGCCCAAGAGTCAGACGTCGTGTGCCGCTATCAAGGCGGCCCCAACGCCGGGCACACAATTGTCGTCAACGGCGAGACGTGGAAGCTGCGTCAGATGCCGAGCGGTGTCGTCTCGGGCACGCAGTCGGTGATCGGCGCCGGGTGCGTCGTCGACGCGCAGGTGTTCCTCGACGAGGTCGATCTGCTCAAGGAGCGAGGCATCGACCCGTCGATCGTTGTGCTCTCCGGGAACGCGCACCTGATCATGCCGTGGCACCTGACGATCGATCAAGCGTCGGAGCGGCGGCTCGGCAACCTGCAGATCGGCACCACGCGCCGCGGCATCGGCCCCGCGTATGCCGACAAGGCGTCCCGCATCGGGATCCGCGTACAGGACGTGCTCGACCCGAAGATCCTGCGCCAGAAGATCGAGGTCGCGCTCGCCGAGAAGAACCTCTGGCTCGAGCGCATCTACGAATCGGAGCCGTTCGACCTCGAGGCGATCTGGTCGCAGTACTCGGGCTTCGCCGAGCGGCTCGCGCCGTTCGTCGGCGACGTGTCGCTGCTCGTCAGCCAGGCGCTCGACGCCGGCAAGGACGTGCTCTTCGAGGGCGCGCAGGCGACGATGCTCGACCTCGACCACGGCACCTATCCATTCGTCACCTCGTCCAACCCGATCGCCTCGGGCGCGCCGACCGGGATCGGCATCGGCCCGACGCGCATCGATCGCGTGCTCGGGATCTCGAAGGCGTACGTGACACGCGTCGGCGAGGGGCCGTTCCCGTCGGAGATCGTCGGCCCGAACCAGGAGAAGCTCCGCGACCTGGGCGGCGAGTTCGGCACCGTCACGGGCCGCATCCGGCGCTGCGGGTGGCTCGACCTCGTCGCGCTGCGGTATGCGGTGCGCGTGAACGGAATGACGTCGCTCGCGTTGACGAAGCTCGATGTGCTCTCCGAGTTCGCTGAGCTGCCGGTCTGCATCCGCTACAAGCAGCGCGACGGCTCGGAGACCGAGCACTTCCCAGCGCACCAGTCGGACTTCCACCACGCCGAGCCCGTGTGGGAGGTGCTGCCCGGCTGGCAGCAGCCGCTCGACGCCGCAACCTCGGTCAATGACCTGCCGACGGCGGCGCGCGAGTACGTCGAGTTCGTGTCGCGTGCCCTCGGCGTGCCGATCGAACTGGTCGGCGTCGGCGCAGCGCGCGAACGCGTGCTCGCGTAGGTGGCGATGCTCCTCGCCTACACGGCGAGCGGCTGGACGCAGGTGATCGTCGCGCTCTCGATCTTCGTCCCGGTCGTCGCTGCGCTCGCGATCACGATCGTCGTCCTCCGCGGCTCGAAAAGCGATCCCGACGAGCAACGCTGGCGCCAAGACGCCGCGGAGCGCAAGCAACGGGAACACGAGCCGGAAGAACGGTCGAGCACCTAACCGGGCCAGGTCTCCGACAGCCAAGTCCCGACGCCAAACGACGTCACGGAAGTGCCACAGACGCTCCACAGGTCAGAGGTTCTCGAGCTCGCGCGGGGTGTCGACGTCGGCGAGGAGCCGCGGGTCGATCTCGAGCTTTGCGACGTCCAGGTCTTCGTAGGCGCGGTAGAGCGCGAGCGGGCCCTCGGCCAGGCGACGCTCCAGCACCGGTAGCGCGCTCTTGGCCCACGCGCCCGGGAGAGGGCCCGTCTGTGGGACGGCGGCGTCGAGGCACGCGTCGCCGAGCGCGCGCACGACATCGGCGGTGACGCGTGGGCAGTCGACCGGCAGGAACACGACGACGTCGTTGGCCGCAACGCGGAGCCCGGCGACCACGCCGGCGATCGGCGCGCGCACCTCCGATGCGTCGTCGATCACCGCGAACGGCAACTCGCCGGCCTTGCCAATGACGAGTACCTCGTCACACGCCTCGCCGAGGACGCGCCGCGCGCGTTCGACGAACGTCTCGCCGTCGAACCTTGCAAGCGCCTTCGGCGAGCCGAACCTGCTGCTGGCGCCGCCGACGAGGACGACGCCGCTCAGCGCTCGACGCGCCACGGTTCCGAATAGACGTTCAAGCGGCCACCGCGCACGAATCCACAGAGCGTCACGCCGCGATCCCGGGCCAGCTCGACCGCGAGCGACGACGGCGCGCCGACGGCGACGAGGAGCGGGCAGCCGGCCACGGCCGCCTTCTGCACGAGCTCGAACGACAGACGGCCGCTGACGCAGAGAACCGAACGCTCGAGCGGCAGGCGCCCCGCACCGAAGGCCCAGCCAATCACCTTGTCCATCGCGTTGTGGCGGCCGACGTCCTCGCGCAGGCAGAGCAGCGCGCCCTGCTCGTCGAACAAGCCGGTCGCATGGAGCCCGCCGGTCGCCTCGAACGCGGGCTGCGCCGCCCGCAAGCGGTCGGGCAGCACCGCGATCAGCTCCGCGGAGACGGTGAGCTTGCTCTCGACACGTGGCGCCTCGACCGCGACCGCCTCGAGCGCACCTTTGCCGCACACGCCGCACGACGACGACGTGTAGAAGCTCCGCGCGAGCCGCCCGGAATCGAACCCCGGCGCGTCGAGCTCGACCGCATTCGCGGCGAGGTCTGCGGGCAGCCGTGCTCCCTCCGGCCGTAAGCCTTCCGAGAGGGCGAAGCCGAGCGCCAGCTCCTCGTCATGCCCCGGCGTACGCATCGTGATCGCCACCGGCGCGCCGTTGATGCGGATCTCGAGCGGCTCCTCGACCGCGACGACATCCTGCGTCTCCCCCTCCGGGACGCGCACGACGTCGACCTTCGCGGTCGAATAGGGCGGCGCCTTCACCGCTCAAGTATCCGTCAGGCGGGCGTGCCTGCAGTGGGGCCGTAGTCGAGCAGCTCCTGGTAGAGCTCGCGATAGGCCTCGACCGCGACCGGCACGTCTCCGAGATCGAGGGAGCCTTCCGACTCGATCTCGTCCTTGATCTCCCGCGCCGCGATGTAGGCACGCGTGATCTCCGGCTCCTTCAGCGCCTCGCCTTCCGGCTCGTCGAGCTCGAAGCCGCGCGCTTCCATCATCTCCGTGACCAGCCTGTGCACTTCGGGGATCGCCTCGATCGGCGATTCCTCGAGGAAGGGCGAAAGCTGCTCCCACTCGCTGATCCAGATGTGTTCGTCGATTCCTGGCTCTTGCATGTACTGCCTGTTCCGGCTTGGGCCAACGTCAAACACCGGCAGTACACTCGCCCGGTGCAAGTTGTGGTCGTCGGCTCCGGTGCGCGTGAGCACGCGCTCGCGTGGCGTCTCGCGCAGAGCCACGGCTTGACCGAGCTCCACGCGGCGCCGGGCAACCCCGGGATCGCCGCGTTCGGTCGCTGTCACCCCGTTCGTCCGGACGACGCCGAGGGGCTGCTGAGCCTAGCGGTGACGATCGGCGCTGACCTCGTGGTGGTCGGGCCCGAGGGCCCGCTCGTCGCGGGCGTCGCGGACGAGCTCCGCAAGAACGGCATCCCGGTCTTCGGCCCGAGCGCGGACGCGGCCAGGATCGAGGGGTCGAAATCGTTCGCGAAGGACGTGATGCGCGCGGCGGGCCTTCCGATCGCGGAGACGCTCTCCGTCGCGCGCGCTCCGTGTGTCGTCAAGGCGGACGGTCTCGCGTCCGGCAAGGGCGTGTTCGTCTGCCACACCGCGAAGCAGGTCGACGAGGCGCTACGCGATGTCACGGCCTTCGGCGGCGACTTCGTGGTCGAGGAGCTGCTCGAAGGCGAAGAGGTGTCGCTGTTCGCGCTCACGGACGGTCGGCGGGTGCTGCCGTTCGGCGCGGCGCAGGACTTCAAGCGCATCGGCGACGGGGACACGGGCCCGAATACCGGCGGCATGGGCGCCTACTCCCCCGTGCCGTGGTTCGAGGGAACCGACGAGCTCGTCGCCTCGATCCACCAGCCCGTCGTCGACGAGCTGGCGCGACGCGGTTCGCCGTTCATCGGCGTCCTGTTCGCAGGGCTGATGATCACGCCCGACGGCCCGAAGGTGCTCGAGTTCAATGCGCGCTTCGGCGACCCGGAGACGCAGGTGCTGATGCCGCGGCTCGAAGGCGACCTGTTGCAGCTGCTGTTCGCGTGCGCGGTCGGCGACCTCTCGGGCTCGTCGGCGCGCCTGAGCGACGACGCGGCGGTGACGGTCGTGCTCGCCGCTCCGGACTACCCCGCGCGCAGCGACTTCGCCGGCACGGAAATCGACGGGATCGCCGCCGCGGAAGCCACCGGCGCGCTCGTCTTCCACGGTGGCACGGCGGTACGAAACGGCGCGGTGGTCACGAACGGAGGCAGAATCCTCTCCGTGACCGCAACCGCACCCACCGTCAGCGACGCGCGCGACCGCGCGTACGCGGCGGTTGACCTCATCTCCTTCGACGGCGTGCAGTACCGGCGCGACATCGCCTGTGTCTGAGCCCGTCGTCGGGATCCTCGTGGGCTCCGAGTCCGACCGCGCGCGCATGCAGGCCGCGATGGACGAGCTCGACGCACGCGCAATCGGCTGGGAGTTTGAGGTCCGCTCGGCTCACCGGATGCCCGACGCGGTCGCGGACTACGCGAAGAGCGCCGCACAGCGCGGCCTGAAGGTGCTGATCTGCGGCGCGGGCCTGGCGGCCGCGCTGCCCGGTGTCGTCGCCGCGCATACCGAGCTCCCGGTGATCGGCGTGCCGCTGCGCTCGTCGATGTCCGTGCTCGACGGGCTCGACGCGCTGCTGTCGATCGTGCAGATGCCGCCTGGCGTCCCAGTCGCGACGGTCGGCGTCGACAACGCGAAGAACGCCGCAGTGCTCGCGGCGCGCATCCTCGCGCTGCTGTGAGTGACTCCGCGTGAGCGAGGTCGCCGACCTGGCGGCGGCGCTCGTCCGGATCGACTCGATCAACCCCGCGCTGATCCCAGGCGCAGCCGGAGAATCGGAGATCGCCGACTACGTCGCCGGCTGGCTCGCACGCGCGGGACTGGACGTCGAGGTGGTTGAGCCCATTCCCGGTCGGCCGTCGGTGATCGCAGTTGCGCGCGGAGCGGGCGGCGGTCGTTCCTTGCTCCTCAATGCGCACCTCGACACGGTCGGGACCGAGGCGATGGAGTCGCCGTTCGCTGCGCGCGTCGACGAGGGACGGCTCTACGGGCGCGGCTCGTACGACATGAAGGGCGCGCTCGCGGCGGCGATGCTCGCGGTCAAGGACGCGGCGACGATGCGCCTCGCCGGTGACGTGATCCTCACGGCCGTCGCCGACGAGGAGGTCGCGTCGCTCGGCACCGAGGCGGTGCTGGAGCGCGTCACCGCGGATGCCGCGATCGTCTGCGAACCGACCGAGCTCCAGGTGGCGATCGCCCATCGCGGGTTCGCCGGGTTCGAGATCGAGACGCACGGCGTTGCCGCGCACGGCTCCCGGCCCGATCTGGGCGTCGACGCGATCGCGAAGATGGGCCACGTCCTCGTCGCGCTCGAAGAGCTCGACGAGCGGCTGCAGGCGGGACGGCGGCACCCGCTCGTCGGCGCGGGATCGCTGCACGCCTCTCTGATCGAGGGCGGCCAGGAGTTTTCGAGCTATCCCGCACGTTGTCTGCTGACGGGCGAGCGGCGCACGCTTCTGGGCGAGACCGCGGCCGAGATCGAGGCGGACTTGCGCGCCGCCGCAGGCGATGCCGAGGTTCGGCTGCTCGTCTCGCGTGAGCCGTTCGAAGTCGACGAAGGCCAGGAACTCGTGCGCGCAATCGGAGCAGCGGCGGGTACGAGCGGCGTGATCGGCGTCCCGTTCTGGACCGACGCGGCCCTCGTCGCGGCCGTGGGCATTCCCACGGTGCTCTTCGGCCCCGCCGGTGAGGGCGCCCATGCCGCGGTCGAATGGGTGGATATGGGCTCGCTCGAACGCTGCCGCGAGGTGTACGTGGCGGTCGCGGCGGCTGTCTGTCGATGACCGCCTGAGGCGCCTCTACACTGTCCGGAGTGATCGCCCGCTACTCCCGCCCAGAGATGAGCAGGATCTGGTCGGAGGAGGGCAAGCTCGCACGCTGGCTCGATGTGGAGCTGGCGGCGCTCGACGGGTGGGCGGAGATCGGATCGATCCCCGCCGAGGACGTCGCAGCAATCCGCGCGCATGCCGTGACTCCGACGCCTGAGCGCGTGGCCGAGATCGAGCAGACGACCG
>JAOPYY010000050.1 GCA_025964395.1 Actinomycetes bacterium
GATCCAGATCAAGCAGGACGGTCGACTCGCCCGCAGGGCAGGCGGTACGCCTGACCGAGGGCGAGGCGGGCGTCATGCGCCGCGTCTGGGCCGTTCCCAGGCGGGCGTAAGCGTGGCATCAACCATCTATGCCGGGTCGCCGGCCAGCAGGCCCTCGGCATGCGCGGCTTCGGTGCACGCGCTGCTCGGGACCCGACCGCCGGCCGCGCGCAAGAGCAAGGCGTGCAGCGTGGCCCGCTCGTCCTCGTCGAGGGCGCCGAGGATCTCGTCCTGGACCGAGAGAAGGTCGCGCTCGGCGCGCATCAGCGCGCGGCGACCCGCATCGGAGAGCTCGACGATATGCCGGCGGCGGTCATCCGGGTCGCGGCGGCGCTCGAGTAGCGCACGCTCCTCGAGCTCGTTGAGCAGTCCGACCAGGTTGCTCGGGTCGAGTCGGAGCGCCTCTCCGAGCGCGCCCTGTGTCGTCGCGCCCTGATCGCGGAGGACGTTAAGGGCGATCAGCTGCCGCGGCCGGAGCCCGGCCGGGTCGAGCGCGGCTTCGGAGTCCCGCTGGGCGAGCCGCGCCAGGTGGCTGATCAGGAGGAGCGACTGCCTCGTCACAGCCGCGGTGGCAGTGCGGGATGCCATACGCGGAGCATAGCCCGACGGTGCCACCTGAGCGTATGATTTACTAGCGACCAATCATTGGCTTCTCACGAAAGGTTAGTGCTGTGCCAACGCTCCTTCACCTCGACAGCTCGATCCGGCACGACGGCTCCCGCAGTCGCACGCTCTCGGCGCAGTTCGCCGCGGCCTGGCGGCAGGCCAACCCGGACGGGACCGTGATCTACCGCGACCTCGCCTCGGACCCGATCCCGCACCTCGACCTCACGGCGTTCAGCGCGAACTTCGTCGCAGACGACGACCGCACCGACGTGCAGCGCGAAGCGCGAGCGCTGACCGAGACGCTTGCGAACGAGCTCGTCGCCGCGGATGAGATCGTCGTCGGCATCCCGCTCTACAACTTCGGGCCACCCTCCACCTTCAAGGCATGGGTGGACCGCATCGTCGTGCCGGGCCTGACGGTCGATCCGGAAAGCGGCGGTCTCCTCGGCGGCCGGCGGCTGACGTTCACCGCCGCCCGCGGCGGCGGCTACGGCCCGGGGACGCCGCGTGAGGGCTGGGACCACCGCGAGCCGTGGCTGAACAACGTCTTCAGCACGCTCGGCATCGAAGAGATCCGCTTCATCCACGCCGAACTCACGCTGTCGCGAGAATCGCCGCGCATGAGCGGCCTCGAGGAGCTCGAGGACAAGAGCATCGCCGATGCCCGCGCGGCGATCGACGCGCTGTTCCCCGAGAACGACGACATCGCGGCCTAGCCTCGTCGCGATGATCAGACGAAGTGCTGCCACCCCGGGAGATCGTATGGCGCACCGCCGCTCAACAGCTCCACCCCGGCACCCGCCTCAATCCGGCCGACGACGTCGAAGCCGAGTGGTTCAGTCACGGCCGCGAGCAGCTCGTAGTCCTCGCCGAAGCCGGCGTCTTCGATCGTCGCGCCTGGAGCGAGCGGCACCGCGTCGAGATCGATCACGCAGCGAACGCCGGAACGGCGCGCGATGTGCCCGGCGTCGACGGCGATGCCGTCCGAGATGTCCATCAACGCGTGCGCCGTCTTGGCCAGCAGCCGTCCTTCCTCGAGCCGTACCGGCGGCGGCGCATACCGCTGCGCTCGGAAGGCCGCGCCTGCAGCGCCGAGCGAGCCCGTGACCACGAGCAGATCGCCGGGGCGCGCGCCCGCGCGACCCGGGACGCGGGCGCTGTGGCCAAGCGCAGTGACGGAGATGACCACCGACTCGGCCGAGGTCGTGTCGCCGCCGACGACGGGGACACCGGCCTCGGCGATGCCCTCGTAGAACGCGATCACATCGGCCGCGAGCGTCGTTCCCGGCACGGCCAGCGTGACGAGCAGCGCCTGCGGTGTCGCACCGGAAGCCGCGAGGTCACTGAGGTTGACGGCGGCCGCCCGGAAGCCAAGCGCGCGCCAGTCGATCCAGTCGAGCTGGAAGTGAACGTTCTCGACGAGCGCGTCCTGGGTCGCGACGAGCCCGTCGCCGAGCGCCGTCTCGCAGATCAGTGCAGCATCGTGCTCGACGTCGGTGACGAGGCCACGGCGCTCGAGCTCCGCGAGGAGGCCGAGCTCACCGAGCTGCGAGAGCTGCGTCAACTGCCCTCCTCAACCCGGGATCGGTCGCTGCGCGGATCACGGCGACACCGGCCGCTCCCGCGCGGATGCACTCGCCCGCGTTCGAGGCGTCGATGCCGCCGATCGCGACGACAGGAATCTCGACCGCCGCGCAGATCTCGCGCAGCCCGCCGACGCCGATCGCCGGATCGGCATCACGCTTGGAGGGCGTTTCCCAGATCGGGCCGACGCCGAGGTAGTCCGCATCGGCGGCCAGCGCCTCGTCGAGCGTGGATGCTGAGCGGCCGAGGAGGAGTCCCGCCGCGCGTGCGGCACCTGCGCCCTCGTCGCCCTGGCCGAGGTGCACCCCGTCAGCGCCCAGGGCAATCGCCGCGTCTACGTCGTCGTTGACGACGAACATCGCCAGCAGCTCACGAAAGCCGTGTCCGCGCTCCACGACCTCCGCTGTCGGCGCCTTCACCCGCAGCTGCACGACCGTTGCGCCGGACGCGACTGCCTGGCGCGCGGTGTTCAGGTCGGTGACGATCGCGTGCACCTTCACGAGACGCGCGCCCGCCCGTCGAGCGTGTCGGGATCGAGCGCGGCAAGTGCGTCGTAGAGCCCCACGTGGAACGAGCCGGGGCCGTTGGCACCCTGCGCCGCATCCTCGCCAGCGACCCCGAACGCAACGAGCGCCTCGGCGGCGGCAGCGAGCGGCGCGTCACGGTTGACCGCGAGGAAGCAGCCGGTGAGCGCGCTCGACATGCAGCCGGTGCCCGTGATGGTCGCCATCAGCGGATGGCCGTTCTCGATGGCGATCACGGTCTCGCCGTCGGAGACATGGTCGACGACGCCGGTGACCGACGCGACGAGGCCAAGCTGCCGTCCCGCCTGACGCGCGAGGTCGGCGGGATCGCTGCCGGTGGCGATCGACTCGACACCTCGCACCTCGGCGTCGACGCCGACCAGCGTCGCGACCTCACCGGCGTTGCCCCGCAGAACGGTGATGTCGACCTCGTCGAGGATCCGCTTCGCCGTCTCGGTGCGATAGGTCGTCGCCCCGGCGCCGACCGGGTCGAGCACGACAGGAATGCCGCGCTCGTTCGCAACGCGCCCGGCGAGCAGCATCGCGTCGACCCAGTGCGGAGAAAGGGTGCCGATGTTGAGGACGAGCGCGCCCGCGATCGCCGACATCTCCTCGACCTCTTCTCGCGCATGGGCCATCACAGGGAGCGCACCGAGCGCGAGTGTCGCGTTCGCCGTCTCGTTCATGACGACGTAGTTCGTGATCTGGTGGATGAGCGGCTTCGCGTCGCGCAGACGCCGCAGCGAGTCTCCTGCTGTCACGTTCTTCCTTTCACGTTGAGGACGTCGACGGGGCCGTCGCCCGCGCCGAGCTCGACCAATCCATGCCGCACCGCGTCCGTAGCGGCGCGTGCTGCGCCGCGTGCGGCGTCTTCGAGCGAGAGCCCACGAGCCAGCAGCGCCGCCAGCGTCGCGGAGTGCGTGCAGCCCGCGCCGTGCGTCGCCGGCACATCGAGCCGCTCGACGGAGATCTCGATGTGGCGCTGCCCGTCGAAGAGATGGTCCACGGGATCGCCGTGGCCGCCGGTGACGATCGCCCCCGGCGCACCGAGCGCAACGAGGCGCTCTGCGAGCTCAGCCCGACCACTTTGTGTTGAGTCAACACAAAGTTTTCGGGCCTCGGCCAGGTTCGGGGTGACGACCGTCGCGAGCGGGAACAGCCGCGTCAGGAGCGCCTCGACCGCATCGTCCTTCAGCAGCTGCGCGCCGGAGGACGCGACCATCACCGGGTCGACGACGAGCGGGACCGGGTGCGCCTCGAGGAAGTCCGCGACGGCCTCGATCACCTGCCGCGAGAAGAGCATCCCGGTCTTCGCGGCGTCCACGCCGAGGTCCGAGAAGACCGCCTCGAGCTGCGCGGTCACGAATTCGGGCGGCGGTTCGTGCACCGCGGTCACGCCGACGGTGTTCTGCGCGGTCAGCGCCACGATGGCCGACATCCCGTGCGCGCCCGCAGCGGCGAACGCCTTCAGATCGGCCTGAATGCCCGCGCCGCCCCCGCTGTCGGAGCCGGCGATCGTCAACACGCGTGGAACCATTAGCTGGTTGCTCTCCCTTCGCCGGTCCTAACCGGATCAGGTTCAACGGGTGTGATCTCAGCCCCGATCAGGGCACCCCGGTCGGTCGAGGCTAGCACCGGTTTCACCCCGGGCAAGTCGGCAAGAGGCCGGAGGTGGACTACGAGAGCTTCGTCGCAAGCGTCGAGCGGGAGGCGCACGCATCGCGAGAGGAAGCCGAGCGGGCGATCCAGGCCACCCTGCGCACACTGGCGGAGCGCCTGACGGGCGGCGAGGCGCGCCATGTGGCTGCGGAGCTGCCGCCGCGCGCAGCGGCATGGCTCCACGACGGCAAGAAGCCACAACGGTTCGGCATCGCCGAGTTCCTTCATCGTGTTGCCGAGCGTGAGGGGGTCACCGAGGAGACCGCGAAGGAGCACGCGAGGGCCGTGTTCGCCGCGCTCGGCAAGGCGCTCGACGCCAAGGAACTACACGACATGGTCGCCGAGCTCCCGCAGGACTTCCACGAACTGGTTTCAGCCGCCAGGCAGGCCCACGAAGAGACGATCCGGGTCGCCGCACCGCAGCTCGACGCCGACGAGTTCGTCCGGCGCGTCGCGGCGCGGGCGGGTCTCGACTTCGACGACGCCGTTCTCGCCCTAACCGCCGTGCTGGAGGCTCTCGGTTACCGCATCACCAAGGGCGAGGCCGAAGACATCGAGGCGTTCCTGCCCCGCGAGTTGCACCCGCCGATCGACCTCGGCGAGGCTGCGAGCGGCGGCGCGGCGAGGCGGTTGACCCTCGAGGAGTTCCTCGACCGCATCGCCGACATAGAAGGCATCCGCCGCGACGACGCACGCGAGCACGCGCACGCCGTTCTCGTGACGCTGCGAGAGGCGCTTCCCGAGCCGGAAGTGCACCACCTGCTCTCCCAGCTTCCTGCGGACTACGGGTCGCTGCTCGAACGCTAAGCAAGACAGCGACACTGCACGCATGACCTACGACCTGGTTGCCGTGGGCGACGTGATGCTCGACGTGCACGTCACGGCAGCACCGGTCGATGGAACCCTCCACGACGCGATCCGCGTCTGCGCGGGCGGATCCGCCGTCAACGCGGCCCGCACCGCACAGCGGCTCGGCGCGCGCGCAGCGGTCGTGGGTCGTGTCGGCAACGATCCCGCAGGCGCGGCGATCGCCGACGACCTCCGCCGCAACGGGATCGATGCGTTGCTGGAGGTCGACGCAGGGGCTGCGACAGGGACCGTGGCGTACATCGGTCCAGGAGTCGTCGCCGACCGGGGTGCGAACGGAGGCTTCACCCCCGACGAGTTGCCGGCGGCGCGCGTGACCCTCGTCTCCGGCTACCTCGACGCCGATGCAGTCGGCGCAGCACTTGCCCACGCGCAGGGCGTGCGCGCTGTCGACCTCCAGCGTGCCGGGCGGCGCGCGTTCGACGCCGACGTCGTACTGGGCCCCGAGCTGGCCGTCGACGACTTCGCCGTCCACCACCGAG
Organism: Actinomycetes bacterium; assembly: GCA_025964395.1. Taxonomy (GTDB): domain Bacteria; phylum Actinomycetota; class Thermoleophilia; order Gaiellales; family Gaiellaceae; genus PALSA-600. The sequence continues at coordinate 5,762 of JAOPYY010000050.1, forward strand.
TCGTCTGCGCGACGCTCGAGGAGCGAGGCGCGCTTGCGGTGCGCGGCGCCGAGCGCGTGCGCGTCGTCCCGGAGCGCGTCCTCGCGACGAGCCCGCGCGGCGCCGGAGACGCGTTCGCCGCTGCGTTTCTCCTCGCGCTCGCGGACGATCGCCCGTTGCGTGCGTGCCTCGAGCGTGGGTGTGCAGCCGTGCTCGCGCTCTAGGTGAACACGCGGGCCGGCCGCACCCGGGTAGTCGCGCTCTACGATGGCTCGGGATGAGCGTCGACGTCCTGCGTTGGGAAGGGTTACTGCAAGGCGAGGAGGTCGCCCACCTCACGACGGAGCCGGAGCGGGAAGCGCGTTTTGCGCCGCTGCCGGAGGACCTCGACCCGCGCGTCCGCGATGCGATCGGCGTCCCGCAGCTCTACGCGCACCAGCGTGCCGCGTGGGACGCGGCGGCGCGCGGCGATAACGTGATGGTCACGACCGGCACCGCGTCCGGGAAGACGCTCGCGTTCAACCTGCCGGTTCTCGACGCGCTCGCGCGCGAGCCGAAGACACGCGCGCTCTACCTCTACCCGACGAAAGCCCTCGCGCAGGACCAGTTCCGCACGCTCTCCGGCTACCGCGTGCCGAAGCTCAAGCCCGCGATCTACGACGGCGACACACCGACGGAGCAGCGCTGGCAGATCCGCAAGTGGTCGAACGTGATCCTCACGAACCCGGACATGGTGCACATCGGCCTGCTGCCCAACCACGACCGCTGGGGCGACGTGCTCGCGAACCTTCGCTACATCGTCGTCGACGAAGCGCACGTCTACCGCGGCGTGTTCGGCTCGCACGTCGCGAACGTTCTCCGCCGCTTGCGGCGGCTGGCGCGCGTCTACGGGTCCGAACCGCAGTTCCTGCTCGCGTCGGCGACGATCTCGAACCCCGGCGAGCTCGGCGCGTCGCTGCTCGGCGCACCGGTGACCGTCGTCGGCGACGACGCGGCTCCGCGCGCGGAGCGCACGATCGTTCTTTGGAATCCCCCGCTGCTCGACAGTGAGTTCGGCCTGCGTGCGTCTGCTCTAGCCGAGGCGTCAAGGCTGCAGGCGATGTTCGTGGAGCGCGGGCTCCGCACACTGACGTTCGCGAAAAGCCGCAAGGCCGCCGAGTTGATCCACCGCTTCACGGCGGAGCGGCTCGGTGACGACACGCACCTCTCGCCGTATCGCGCCGGCTACACCGCGCAGCAACGCCGTGAGATCGAACGGCGGTTGTCAGAAGGCGACCTGCTCGGCGTGTCGGCGACGAACGCGCTCGAGCTCGGCATCGACGTCGGGATGCTCGACGCCGTGATCTCCGTGGGCTTTCCCGGCACCGTTGCCTCGCTGCGACAGCAGTGGGGACGTGCGGGGCGTCGCGGCAGCGGCCTGGCGGTGCTCATTGCGAGCGAGGATGGGCTCGACCAGTTCTTCATGCGGGAGCCCGAGAAGCTGCTCGGGCGCCGCGTCGAGGCGGCCATCCTCGACCACGCCAACCCGCGCGTGCTCGCTGGGCACGTGCGTTCGGCCGCGTACGAGGCCCCGCTGACGGAGGACGACGCGGCGATCCTCGGGCCGGAGGCACTCGACGCGGCACGGCACGATCCGGAGCTGAAGCAGACACCAGCGGGCATCGTCTGGGCGGGGAAGGAGCATCCGGCCGCGCACGTCTCGCTGCGTTCGTCCGAGCCCGACGCGTTCAGCATCGTCGACGGGAACACGGGCGCCGTGCTCGGCGTCGTCGAGCGCTCGCGTGCGTACTCGACCGTGCACGAAGGTGCCGTGTACCTGCACATGGGCGAGTCGTTCCTCGTGCGCGAGCTGAACCTGAACACGATGTACGCCGTCGTCGAGCCGTTCAGCGGCAACTGGTACACGCAGGCGAAGAAGGAGACGATGACGCGGATCATCGAGCCGCGCCGCGTCGAGTGGAGGCTCGGTATGGAGGTGTTCTTCGGCGAGATCGAGGTGACCGAGCAGGTCGTCGCCTACGAGCGCAAGACGCTCTCGTCGCGGGAGCGCATCGAGCTCGTGCCGCTCGAGCTGCCGCCGACGACGTTCGCAACCGAAGCGGTCTGGTACCTGCCCGATCCGCACCATCTCGCGGAGGTCGACGAGATGCCGAGGCTGCTCGGCACGCTGCATGCGGCGGAGCACGCGATGATCGCGATCCTTCCGCTGTGGGCGATGTGCGACCGCTGGGACATCGGCGGCCTCTCGACGAACATCCATCCCGAGACCGGAAGGCCCACGGTCTTCATCTACGACGGCCACCCGGGCGGCGTCGGGATCACCGAGCGCGGGTTCGAGGAGTTCGAGGGCTGGGTCGCGGACACCGCGGCGATGATCCGCGGCTGCCCGTGCAGCGACGGCTGCCCCTCTTGCGTCCAGAGCCCGAAGTGCGGGAACCTCAACGACATGCTCGACAAGGCCGGCGCGCTGACGTTTCTCTCGCGGTTGCGGTGACCCTGTCGATTTCCGCGGATCCCGTTCGTCGTAAGACGACAACTCTCCAAGGAGGAGCACGTGAAGTACGCAGTCCTTATCTACTCGGCCGACGGCGCCCCCGGCGCCCGGTTCGATTCGCTGCCTGAGAGCGAGCAGCAGGCAATCACGGGTGAGTACATGGCCCTGGCGCAGCTACCCTCGACCCTCGGGGGCGAGCAGCTGCAGGCCGGCGCGACAGCCACCACCGTGCGGGTCGACAACGGCGATGTCCTCACGACCGACGGTCCGTACGCGGAGACGAAGGAGCTGCTGGGCGGCTTCTATCTGATCGACGTCGCCGATCTCGATGCCGCACTCGACTTCGCGAGCAAGATCCCGGCGGCGCGGCTGGGCGGGCTCGTCGAGGTCAGGCCGGTGGTCGAGCGCTGATCGAGCAGGTCTTCCGCGACGAGTGGGGGCGCGTCGTCGCCAACCTCGTGGGCTTCCTCGGCGACTTCGACCTCGCCGAGGAAGCCGCGCAGGAGGCGTTTGCGATCGCCGCCGAGCGCTGGCCGCGCGACGGAGCGCCCGACAACCCCGGCGCCTGGTTGACGACAACTGCCCGCATCCGCGCGATCGATCGCATCCGCCGCGAGCGCACGCTCGCCGCGAAGACACAGCTGCTCGAGGTGCCCAACACCGTGGATGACGACCTGGAAGCAACGACGTTCCCCGACGAGCGCCTGGAGCTCGTC
>JAOPYY010000062.1 GCA_025964395.1 Actinomycetes bacterium
GTGCGGAAGCGGTACGTGCCGCCGGTACGGACGTCCATCTCCTCGACGACTGTGCCGTCGCCCCACCAGTCCGGGATCAGCTTCGGGTCGGTCCAGACGGAGAAGACGTGCGCGCGCGGTGCGTCGAAGATCCGCTCGACGCGGATCTCGAGCTCGTTCGGGGTGGTGACGGTGGTGGCGTTCATCTCAGCCCACCGCCTTCTTCACGAGGGCGCGGATCTTCGGCTCGTCGGCTGCGGTCAGCTTCGTCAGCGCGAAGGCGACCGGCCACATGGAGCCTTCGTCGAGCTTCGCGCTGTCGTTGAAGCCGAGCATCGCATACCGCTCCTTGAACTTCCCCGCGTCGCGGAAGAAGCAGACGACCTTGCCGTCCTTGTTGGCATACGCGGGCATCCCGTACCAGGTCTTCGGCACGAGGTCCGGGGCGGTGGCTCTGACAAGTTCGTGGAGCCGCTTGGCGATGGTCCGATCCTGCGGCGACATCTTGGCGATCGCGGCGCGCACCGCGCTCTCCCCATCCTCGTTGGCCTTGAGCTCACGGGCGCGTGCCTTCATCGCGGCCTTTTCCTCGGCGGTGAATCCTTCGTTCTTCTTGGCGCTCTTGGCGGGCTTGCTCTTCTTGGTCGTGCTGCTCATCGGTTTCCTTTCGTGCGTTCGACAACCTGGGCGAAGCGGTCGAGCCGCTGCAACCACGTGCTGATGCCCTCGAAGGCGTAGGGCGCAAGCATGCATCTGCGAACTCGGCCGACCTTCTCCGTCGTCACGAGCTCGGCCTCCTCGAGCAGCCGTATGTGCTTCCTCATCCCGGTCAGCGACATGCCGAAGGGCTTGGCGAGCTCGCTGATCGTCGCCCTCCCGGAACCGAGCCGTTCGAGGACGGCGCGGCGGGTCGGGTCGGCGAGGGCTGCGAACGCGCGGTCGACGGTCGGTGAATACTGAACCATTGGGTTCACTATAGTAGCTGATCGACGAGGAGCAAGCCGACCTGACATAACGACCGTTGCTGTGGGGGGCGTTGACCCGTCGCTGCAGTTCTCTACTCTCCGTCTCGTGACGGAGACAGGAGAGCTCGGCCGGGGCGGACGGCTGCGCGGCGGCGCCGCAGGTGAGCTGGTCGCAGCCGCCTATGCGGCCGAGAGCGCGCACGGACCGCGTCTGGCCCGAGGTTTGTCGCTCGCAGATCTCGCGCATGCGGTTGCGCTCGTCGAGGGCGGCGACCTTGTGGGTGACGACGCGCGGGCGCTCGTGCGCGGCCTGCTCGAGCTGCACGAGATCCCCGGCGACGAGTTCCCGTGGGATCCGTCGCTCGGCGATGCGTTCAACGCGCGCGAGGCCGAGTTGGAGCGGCGCGTCGGCCGCTCCGCCGCAGGGTGGCTGAGTGCGGGCCGCCCACGCCGCGAGGCGTTTCGCGTGGGGCTCCGCCTGACGGCGCGCACCGCGGTGCGCGAGCTCCACGACGCCCTCACCGACCAGGCCGCGGCGCTCGCAGGACACGCACGCGCCACACGCGACGCTCTTGCGACCGACTACACCTACCTGCAGCCGGCCCAGCCGACGACCCTCGGGCATTTGCTCCTGACCTACGCCTATCCCGCGCTGCGCGACGCCGACCGAGCGCGCTCGTCGCATACGGCCCTCGGCGCGAGCGTGGCCGGTGCCGGCGGAAGCGCCGGCTCGCGCTGGGCGCTCGATCGGACGCGCCTCGCCGAGCTGCTCGGCTGCGACGGGCTGATCGAGCACGCCAAGGATGCGGCGTGGCAGGCCGACGTCTACGTCGAGCTGCTCGCGGCCCTTGCGATCGCGGCGACGCATCAGAGTCAGATCGGCCAGGACTTCGAGATCTACGCGAGCCAGGAGTTTGGGCTCGTGGAGCTTGCCGACGCGCACAGCCGCGCGAGCGCGCTCATGCCGCAGAAGAAGAACCCGTATGCGCTCGCAGCGATCCGCACGCAGGCGGGCCAGGCTGCCGGCGACGTGGCTGCGGCGCTCGCGACACTCCACACCGGCTCGGCGCGGACGGATCACTTCCACCTCCTGAACGGGACGGTGCCGCGCGCGCTCGACGAGGCGGTTGCAGTCGCGCGGCTGACTGCTTCGGTGCTGGCCGGGATCGAGCTGCGGCCGGCGCGCTTCGAGCAGATCGCGCGCGAGAGCTTCGTCACGGCGGCCGACGTCGCCGACGTTCTCGCGCTTGAGGGCGGGCTCGACTACCGGAGCGCGCACAAGGTCGTCGGGCGCGCCGTCCGCGACCTGGTCGAGGCGGGAGAGCCGCCGTCGGCGCTCTCGCCGGCGCGTCTGTCTCTGGCCGCCGAGGCTGCGATTGGGACGCCGGTCGAGCTCGACGAGGAGACGCTGCGTGCCGCCCTCGATCCCGCGGCGTGTGCCGCCGCACGCCGGCAGATCGGATCGTCGTCGCAGGCCTCGATGGACTCGATGCTGGAAGGGCTCGACGCGACGCTCGCGGCGAACGACGAGTGGAGCGAAGCGGCTCGCGAGCACGAGTCGGCCGCCGAGGGGGCGCTGTTGGCTCGCGCCCGCGAACTCGTCTGACCGCTCAGACCGACAGCGACGTCTGGCTCAGGGCCCGCACAGGAGGTGGTAGAGGGCGAAGTGGGTCGTTTGTGCCCCTGGCGGGGTCGGGGCGAGGAAGGTGTGGTCGTAGAGGCCGAGGAAGTCGGTGTAGGCGAGGGCCTGGTCGACGCTGCCGGTCGCACTTGTGGTGATGGAGAACAGTGGTGCGGTGGTCGCGTCGGGCCGGACGCCGTTGAGGGTGAACGTCTGCTGCGCGGGGAGGCCGCGGGCGTTCAGGACGAGCTGGTCGGCGTCGTCGAGTCTGCGGATTGTGAGTGCGGCGGTGCCGGAGCTTCCGCGGATCTCGACCGGGATGGTCTCGACCGGCTGGCCCAGCCCTTGGCGGGAGAGCCGGTTCCGTCCATCTCCTTGTGGGACGGCGTCGGCGACGTACACGAGCGCCATCGGATCCTGTCCCACGTGAAGCGTGTCGATCACGGTGTCGGTCGCGGTGTCGATCACGTCGACCGCGTCGGAGTTCTGCAGAGCCACGTAGATGCGCGAGTTGTCCGGGCTGGGCCAGATGCCATGCGGCCCAAAGCCATGGTCCTGAATGCTCTTGAGGAGGAGAGGGTGCGCACCGTCCCGCCGGAAGACGAGCGTCTCGTTGAGCCCGCCCACGGTGACGTAGGCGTAGTTGTGCCCATCGGGCTTGGAGACGAACTGGGGGTGGTTGGTTCGCGGCCCGGTGTTCAAGATCGTGAGCACGCGCATCCGCTGAGCGTCGATGACGGTGATCTGGCCGGTGAATGGGTGTCCGAGCCACAGTTCGCGGCCGTCGGGCGAGATTGCCTCATCGGACGACTGGGGAGCCGTGCCAGGGATGCGCTTGATGATCCGGCGGTCGCGCACGCGGATGACCTCGACCTCGCTGGCGCGTAGGTGATTGACGTAGGCCAGCGTTCCGTTCGGGCTGAACACGACTTTCGAGGGTCCGCCGGCGGTCGCGATCCGCTGTACCTCGCGCCCGGTCCGCGTGCTCAGCACCGAGACATAGCTTTGGCCCCGGACCGCGACCCACAGCGTCTGGCCGTCGGGTGCCACGAAGCCTTCGTGCGGCGAGCGGCCCACGTAGCTCGTCGTCGCGACCACGTTGCTTTGGGTGTGAATCAGCTGGGCCGCGTTGGAGTTGACGCTGATCACGTCGAGGAGACGCCCGTCGCGCGAGAACCCCAATCCGTGCACGCCGACCTGGCTCGTGTCGACGGGCCCAAGGATCTGGCCCAGACTGGCTTGGCCGAGTGGGATGGTGCCCAGCACCTCGTTCGTGTTGGGATCGATCACGGACACGGTGTTAGACGCCATGTCTGCCGTGTACACCCGGTCGTGCGAGGAGATGGGCTGGGCCCCACGAACCGCGGGCGCCTGCACTACGCGGTGAGCCTTCGCGGCACCCTCCGCATGCACTGCCGCTGCTGCCAGCAGGGTCAGCGCGGCGGCCACGCCGACGCCGAGCCGTACGATGACCCTCCGCGCGAGCATCGATCAGAGGGTGCTCTCGTCACCTCAGCTGAAACCTCGCACCTCTACGTCGGTACCTACTGCCTCATGCGGCCGTGGGTGCAGTCACGGATCGTGTCTCGGTCCAGTCGAGGATGAGCTTGCGTTCGGCGAACTGCCAACGCCCGTCGATCTTGGTGAACGTGTCGAGGTAGTTCACGCAACGCGAGGCGGTCGGCGGCTTCAGCCGGCGTGAGTTCGGTATGGACTGCCATCGGTGAAGCTCCTCAGAGTCGGATGAGGTTGACGCCGGCGAGCGGGTGGTGGATCTGTTGCATCGCGCCGCCTGTTGCGAGGTCGCCGAGGTCGATCGCGGCGAAGCCCGCGTTCTGGAACAGCGCGACGACCTCCGCTTTCGCGTCGGCGTCGTCGCCGGAGATGAAGATCACGCGCCGGCCGCCGGCCTGCTGCGGATCTGATTCGAGCACTTCGGCGCTGAGCGTGTTCGCGGCCTTGACGACGCGCGCGCCGGCAACCAGGTCGGCGACGAGCTCGCTCGATGTTCTCCCTTGGAGATCCTCGGCGGTCCAGTCATTCGTCGCGTCGATGACGACCTGGCCGTTCCAGTTGAGGCCTTGCACGGCCGCGGACACGCGGTCCCACGGGACGGCGACGACGACGATGCCGGCCGAAGCTGCCTCGCCCGCCGTTCCTACCGAGACTCCCTCGCCGAGGGCCGACACGACTGTCGTCAGCGAGTCCGGGCCGCGGCTGTTGGCGGTCACGACGGACCGGCCGGCGCGCATCGCCGTGCGCGCCATCGCCTGCCCAAGCCGGCCGGCGCCGATGATTCCGACGTCCATCTACCGTCGTTCCTCGAACTCGGAGGCGAACAGATAGCTCACGGCCAGGCTCCGGTACGGTCGCCAGCGCTCCGGCACCTCGATCATCTCGGCTTCGGTCGGAAGGTGGTCGAGCCCGTAGAGCCGTTGCACGGCGTGCCGGAGTGCGAGGTCGCCCGAGAGGAGCACGTCGGGCCGGTCGAGCGCGAAGATCAGGAAGCCGTGCGCGGTCCAAGGTCCGATGCCCGATACCTCGGTCAGGGCCGACTCGATCTCGTCATCTGTCATCTGTGCCAGCGCCTCATCGCTCAGGCGTCCGTCGACGAACCGTTCCGCGAGCGCTCGCAGCGTCGCGCCTTTGCGGGTGGAGAGACCGGCTTGACGCGGCACCTGCGGATCGGCAGAGAGCAGCTCCGCCGGCGACGGCAGGTGTCCGCCGAAATGCTGCTCGAGGCGAGACAGGATCGTTCGCGTCGCACGGACGGAAAGCTGTTGGCCGGTGACCTGGAAGATGAGCGTCCCGAATGCGTCGAGCCCCGGGAGCTCGTCGATCCAGGCGCGCGGGCGGAAGTCGGGATGAGCATCGATCACTCGCGCGAGGACCGGATCTGCACTCCGGAGGAACGCGCGCGCAGCGGGATCGGCGACGGCGGTAGCTGTCATTCCTTGAGCAGCCTCTCGGTGAGCACGATGTCGATGGCGTCTGCCACCGTTTCTTCGCGTGCCCGGTCGCGCTGGAGTTCAATCGCGAGCGCTGTCCGCGTCCCGTCGCGACGTTGATCGTCGCATGGACGATCGGCATGTCGAACGCTGTTGATCAGGGGACAGTCCCCGGTCCAAGGGCGACCGCCGCCGCCTGCGGCTCGCGCTCGGTCCTGCGAACGAGCACGAGGCACGCGACGACCGAGACCGCGCTGATGGCGGCGAGCACCCAGAAGCCGAGTGCAAAGCCGCTCGTCGCGGCCGACGCGGCGGAATGGCCCGAAGCGAGCAGCGTCTGCGCGTGGGTAAAGGCGACGGTCGCGGCGAGCGCGACGCCGAGCGCGCCACCGATCTGCTGCGCCGTGTTGATCAGCCCCGAGGCGAGTCCCGCCTGCTGCGGCTCGACGCCCGCGAGCGCGGCGATCGATATCGGGATGAACGAGAACGCCATGCCGACGCCGACCAGCAGGTACCCGGGCAGGAGGTGCGTAAGGAACGAGCCGTTCACCGGGATTTGCGTGAACCAGAGCATCCCGCCCGTGATCAGGGTCAGCCCGACGGCGAGCACCGGCCGCGGCCCGACCCTCGTTACGAGCGTCTGCGCAACGCCCGCAACCGGAATCACGGTCGCCGCCGTCGCGAGGAACGTCAATCCGGTCTTCAGCGCCGAGTAGCCGAGCACTTGTTGCACGTAGAGCGTCAGTAGGAAGAAGTTCGAGAACACGACCGCTCCGACGAAGAACCCGCACACGTTCGCACCCGTCACCGTCCGAACGCGGAAGATGTCGAACGGGACAATCGGCGACGAGTTCCGCGTCTCGATCACCAGGA
>JAOPYY010000079.1 GCA_025964395.1 Actinomycetes bacterium
GCGCAAGATCGTTACCACCCGGTGCCTAAAAGTTAGGACGCCGGTAGCTTGAAATAGGAGAGCGTTACGTGATCCACTAGAGGACACCACGGACCGGGAGGAATGCATGGAGGACTACGAGGCCCAAGAGGTTGAGTTCTGGGCAAAGCTCGAAGAAGAAGGCATGAGCCGCTCGTCGATGCTGCGGCGCAGCGCGGCGGCCGCTGTCGGCCTGACGGTGTTGGGCAGCGCGGGCACAGCGCTTGGCGCGACCCGCGCTCGCTTCGCGAGCCCGCCGCTCAAGGGCACGGCCGCAGGCATGGCCACCCTGATCAAGAACGCGAAGAAGGAAGGCACGCTGAACGCGATCGCGCTTCCTCGCGACTGGGCGAACTATGGCGAGCTGATGGACACGTTCTCGAAGAAGTACGGGATCAAGATCACGGACGACAACCCTGACGGCAGCTCCGCACAGGAGAACGAGGCGATCCGCTCGCTCAAGGGTGACTCGCGCGCTCCGGACGCGGTCGACGTCGGTGTGTCGTTTGCGATCTCGGGCGCCAACGAGGGCCTGTACGCGAAGTACTTCAACCAGAACTACAAGACGATTCCGCGCGCGATGAAGGACACTCGCGGTTTCTGGATGGGCGATTACTGGGGTGCCATCTCGATCGGCTACAACCAGAACCTCATCAGCAACCCCCCGAAGACGTGGAAGGACCTGCTCAAGCCCGAGTACAAGGGCAAGGTCGCGCTCAACGGGAGCCCGCTCACCTCGAACTCGGCCGTCTCGGGCGTCATCGCCGCGGCGATCGGGAACGGCGGCAGCGCGAGCGATGTCACCGCTGGGATCGACTTCTTCGCACAGCTGAAGAAGAGCGGCAACTTCATCCCGGTGCAGACGACCCCCGCGACGGTCGCTTCGGGTCAGACCCCGATCTCGATCGACTGGGACTACAACAACCTCGCGTACATCGCGGGGGCACCGTCGGCCAAGTGGGGCGTCTCGATCCCGAGCGACGGTGTCTACGGCGGCTACTACGCGCAGGCGATCAACGCGACTGCTCCGCATCCGTGGACGGCGCGTCTCTGGGAGGAGTTCATCTACTCCGACCAGGGTCAGATCCTGTTCCTGAAGGGCTTCGCGCATCCGGCCCGGTTCAACGACCTGGCCCAGCGCAAGGTGCTTCCGAAGGCCCTGCTGAACGCGCTCCCGTCACCCGCGCTCTACGCGAAGGTGAAGTTTGCGAGCCTCGCGCAGCAGACGAAGGCCAAGGCCCTGATCGCGTCTCAGTGGCCGACGAAGGTCGGGTAGGGATCTCGACCGACGCAGCACCGCAGGCCCTCCGGCCGGACATCGCGTCCGGCCGGAGGCGCCTTCCTCTCGCATGGCTCGGCACGGTGCCGTTCTTTGCGTACGCCATCGCCTTCCTGTTCGTGCCGGCAGGAGCGGTGCTCCTCGGCGCGTTCCAGGACAAGAACGACAACCCAACCCTCGCGAACGTTCGGCTGCTCTTTAACCACCCGTACATCGACGCGTACAAGACGAGCTTCGAGATCAGCATCGTCACCGCCCTGATCGGCGGCATCGTCGGGCTCTTCATCGCCTACGCGGCGATTCGCGAGGGCACGCCGGCCTGGGTCCGGTCGATCCTGACCACGTTTTCCGGCGTCGCCGCGAACTTCGGCGGCATCCCGCTCGCGTTCGCGTTCATCGCCTCACTCGGCCCGCTCGGGATCGTGACGGTGTTCCTGAAGAATCAGCTCCACTTCGACCTGTACGGGCAGAACTTCGCGATCTACTCGAAGCTGGGCGTCGAGATCACCTACATGTACTTCCAGCTCCCGCTGATGATCCTCGTGATCGCGCCCGCGATCGACGGACTGCGCAAGGAGTGGCGGGAGGCAGCTTCCAACCTCGGCGCGAAGCAGTGGCAGTTCTGGCGCTACGTCGGGTTGCCCGTGCTGATGCCATCGATCCTTGGGGCGATGATCTTGCTCTTCGGCAACGCATTCGCCGCGTACGCCACGGCGTACAGCCTCAGTTCTGGCTCGGTGAACATCGTCCCGATCCTGATCGGCGCGTACTACAGCGGCAACGTGCTCGACAACCCGCACCTTGCGCAGGCGATGGCGTTCGGGATGTTCGCGGTGCTCGCCCTGATGATGCTGATCTACATCCCGCTGCAGCGGCGCGCGGCCCGGTGGGCCAAGTGAAGCGTCCTCGCATGACGCTCTCCGCCGTCATCTGGCTGCTGCTCGGGGCGGCCTACTTCATCATCCCGCTCTTTGCGACCCTCCTGATCAGCCTCAAGTCGACCCAGACCGGCAAGTGCTGCACGGCCCACAACTACGGCTGGGTGCTGCACAACGGCGACTTCTGGCACACGCTGAGGCTCTCGGCCTTGCTCGCCGTCGAGACGATCGTGATCAGCCTCGCGCTCTTCGTCCCGACGATCTACCTCATCCATCTGAAGCTGCCGCGGCTGCGGCCGGTGATCGCGTTCCTGGCGCTGGTCCCGTTCATCGTCCCGCCGATCGTGATGGTCGTCGGGCTGCTGCGGACGTTCAAGGGAACGCCCGATTGGTTCTACCAAAAGCCCTACGGATTCCTCGCGGCGTCGTACGTGATCCTCGCGTTCCCGTACATGTTCTTCTCGCTGGACGCGGGCTTCCGCTCGATCGACGTGCACACCCTGACCGAGGCGTCGCAGAGCCTCGGTGCGAAGTGGCCGACGACGCTCTTCCGCGTGATCCTCCCGAACATCCGCTCGGCGGCGCTCGCGGCGTCCTTCCTGACACTCGCGATCGTGATGGGCGAGTTCACGATCGCGAACCTGGCGGCGTTCCACACCTTCCCGATCTTCATTCAGTTCGTCAGCGAGTCCCAGGGCTTCCCGGCGGGCGCGCTGACGTTGATGAGCTTTGGCATCACCTGGGCGGCAATGTTGTCGCTGCTCCTGGTCGGCCGTAAACGAGGCGCGCGTGGCGCCGTGATCGCAGGAGCACGCTAATGGGTTACCTCGAGCTTCAGAACCTCCACCGCGACTTCGGCACGGTGAAGGCGCTGAACGGCATCAACATCTCGCTCGGCGAAGGTGAGTTCCTCTCACTGCTCGGGCCGTCGGGCTGTGGCAAGACGACCGCGCTGCGACTCGTCGCGGGCTTCGACCGGCCGAACCAGGGCCGGATCATCGTCGACGGCAAGGACGTTACGGCCGTCGCGCCCAACAAGCGCGACATGGGCATGGTCTTCCAGGCCTACTCGCTCTTCCCGAACATGACGGCGCGTCAGAACGTCGAGTTCGGCCTGAAGATCCGCGGCAAGAGCAAGGGCGACCGGGCGAAGCCCGTCGACGAGCTGCTCGAGCTGGTCGGCCTCTCGCACGCCGTCGACCGCTATCCACACCAGCTCTCCGGCGGCATGCAGCAGCGCGTCGCTCTCGCGCGCGCGCTCGCGATCCAGCCGCGCGTGCTGCTCCTCGACGAGCCGCTCTCAGCGCTCGATGCGAAGGTGCGTGTCCAGCTGCGCGAGGAGATCCGCCGCATCCAGCTCGAGCTTGGGATCACGACCCTCTACGTGACGCACGACCAGGAAGAGGCGCTCGCCGTCTCCGACCATGTCGCCGTGATGTACGGCGGCGTGATCGAGCAGATGGGAACGCCTTCCGAGATGTACACCGCGCCTGCGACGCCGTTCGTCGCCGAGTTCATCGGCACGATGAACCGCCTGGATGCGACCGTCGTCGACGGCGGCACGGGCGAGGTCGAGCACGCAGGGATGCGCCTGCGCGTCGACGCCGCGCAAGGCCGGCGAAACGGCGAGCGCGTGCTCGTGCTGATCCGGCCGGAGTCGCTGGAGCTCGAGGCCGCGACGAACGGCGGTGCGCCGAACTCGTTCGTGGGCGAGGTGCTGACGCAGACCTTCCTCGGCCCGGTGACGCGGGTGAAGGTGACCGGGAGCGGGACGAACCTGATCGCCGACATGTCGACGGCGCGTGCCGCGGCGCTACCGGTCGGGGCTCGCGTCTCCGCGAAGATCCCGTCCGAGGGCGCAAAGCTGATCAGCCTGCCGGACGACGGCCCGGGGCTGCCGGTGCTCGATCCGGACGATCACTGATCCACGTACCGGCCTAGAGCCGGCGCGCGCCGACGTAGCTGCTTCCGAAGTCGGTGAGCGGTGAGATCTTGACCACGTCCCCTGTGTGCGGGGCGTGGATCATCTGGCCGCCACCGATGTAGATCCCGACGTGGCCGAGCCCGTCGAAGAAGACCAGGTCGCCGGGTTGAAGCTGGTCGGGCGGGACGGGAGTTCCGAACCCGTACTGAGCGGCGGCGTAGTGGGGGAGTGAGATGCCGAGCTGTGCGAAGACGTACATGACGAGGCCGGAGCAGTCGAAGCCGGCGGGCGTCGAGCCGCCCCACACGTAGGGCACGCCGAGGTACTGCATCGCGATCGTCGCGGCGTCGGGATGGCCTCCAACGAGGTTCGGCGGTGCAGGGGTCGGCGCACTGGGTGACGCGGGGGTGGTGGTGTCGGTGGGAGTTGTCGTTGCCGGCGGTGCGGCCGGGTCGGGGAGCGCAGCGCGACGGGCCGCAGCAGCGCGCGCGGCCGCTTGTTGCCGCAAGGCCGCCTGCTCGCGTGCGAGCCGCGCGCGTGCTGCTGCCGCGAGGGCCGCTTGGCGGCGTGCCTCCTGCGCTTTCAGCGTCGTGATCTGCGATTGGATTGACGAGAGCAGTTGCCGGCGCTTGCCGAGCATCGATTCGATCTGCTGCCGTTGCGAGCTGAGTTGTTTGACCGCCACGGCCCGGCGCTGTTCGATGGCGCGCGTCCGTCGTTCGGCTGCGGCATAACGAATGCGCGCCGCGGTCGTCTCGGCCGCGAGGTTGTGGTCGGCGGTCGCAATCGTCTGCGCTGCGTCGAGCCGGCCGAGCATGTCGGACAGGGTCGAGCTGCCAAAGAGGACCGAAATGGTTGTCGGATCGTCTGAGCTCTCATACAGCGCGATCAGTCGCGATCTGACGCGCGCGATGGCGATCTTCTGTTGCCGCTCGGCGATACGGAGGATGGCGCGGTCAGAGGCCAGCTGACGGCGCGTCTTGTCGAGCTCATATCGCGCCCCGTTCCATGCCTCGACCGTTCGCCCGAACTTCGCGTCCAGTGCGTTCACTTGCTGGAGAACCTGTTGTGCCTGAGCTGCTTTCTCCTTCAACCGTTCGCGCGGCGAGGCAGCGTACGGCTCGCCGGCGAGAACGGTGGCAGCGAGCAACGCAGCACAAACGGCTATGACCTTCGGCGAACGCATATAGGAGAAACGCCCTTCGTCCCTGTAGCAACGAGTCCTACAAAGACCGTCAAGCGCTTACAACTTCATTTCACTCATGACGTTTCGGTTCAAAGTTCGCGCAATGCTAGATCAGGACGGTCAGTGAAGATCCCACTGACCCCGACCCGCTGTAGCTCGAGCATGCGCGCCTCGTCGTTCACGGTGTAGACCAGCGTCTCGAGGCCGAGCCTCTGCGCGGTCGCGAGGCCCCGGCGCGTGACGCGCTCGTTCAGGAAGCCGGCCGCCCAGGCGCCTTCGGCCGCGCGGCGGATGCTGACGCCGAAGCCGACGTGCTGGACGGTGCGCAGCCCCGGCCGCAGCCTGCGAGCTTCCTCGAGCGGCGGACGCTGGAAGCACACGAGCACGGCGTCGTCGTCGAGGCGCTCGAGCGTGCGCTTGACGGTGTCGCCGCGCGGGCGCTTCAGCTCGATCATCACGCCGATCCGGTTGCGGCAGAGGTCGAGCACTTCGTCGAGCGTCGGGTAGGCGACTCCGCGCTTGGGGCGATCGTGGGTGACCGAGAGGTCGTTGTGCACGTCGAACTCGACGTAGTCGGCGCCGACCTCGATCGCGCGCTCGAAGGCGGGGAGGGTGTTCTCAGGAAGGTCGAATGACGCGCCGCGGTGCGCGATCACGAGCACAGCAGGCGCTCCATGAGCGGCAGGTCGATCCGCTCGACGAGCTCGTCGGCCGCCGCCATCCGTTCCGCGCCGAGCGTGCGCGTGAGGCCGACGACGCGCGCGCCGGCGGCTTTCGCCGCCGCGACGCCGACGTCGGTGTCCTCGAAGACAAGCATCTGAGCCGGCTCGACGCCGAGCAGGCGCGCCGCCGTGAGGTAGCACTCGGGATTCGGCTTGCCGTTCGTCACGTCGTCTTGCGAGACGATCAGCGCGATCGCATCGCCGATCCCGGAGGCGGTGACGACCGGATCGATCTCGCTGCGCGCTGCGGCGGAGACGATCGCGACCGGGGCGCGGGCCGCGGCGAAGCGAAGCGCGGCGCGCATCTCGTCGTCGACCGTCGAGCCGTCGGCCGCCAGCCGGTTGTAGCGGGCGATCCGGTCTTCGATCAGCGCGGGGTCGGCGTGGCCGAACCACCGCGTGAACATCTCCTCGTCGGTGTGGCCCGCGAGGTGCTCGTAGTACTCCGCCTCGGTGATCGGGCGGCCGAGCTCGGCGAACTGCTCCTGGTAGACGCGCGCGAGCAGCGGCTCGTCGTCCGAGAGCGTGCCGTTGAAGTCGAAGACAACTGCTTGCGCGTCGGCCATCCGCGCGTGAGCGTAGCGTCACGGCATGCCGGTGACCGCCCTGGTTCTCGCGCTGATCGCCGCGTTCGTCCACGCGCTCTGGAACATCC
>JAOPYY010000133.1 GCA_025964395.1 Actinomycetes bacterium
ATCTCAAGGGCGTCGTGCCGGCCGAGATGCCGTCAGCATGGCTGCCCGAAGCGCTCAAGGCGCAAGCGGTCGCAGCGCGCTCGTACGCGCTTGCCAACGTGACGACCGGTCGTCCCTTCGATCTGTACGGCGACACGCGCAGCCAGGTCTTCGGCGGCGTCAAGGTCGAGAACGCCGCCACGAGCGCCGCCGTCGACGCGACGAAGGGCCAGGTCGTTCTCTACAAGGGCAAGGTCGCGAACACGCTGTTCTTCTCGACGTCGGGCGGACGCACCGCGTCGGCATTCGAGTCGACCGGCCTGAACGTGCCGTACCTCGTCCCCGTGGCGGACCCGTACGACACAGCCTCGCCGTACCACGACTGGGGGCCTGTGCTGCTCGACGCGGCCCTCGTCGCCAAGCAGTTCAAGCTCGCCGCGCCGATTGCGGACCTCCTCACGACGACTGGACCATCCGGCCGCGTGAAGTCGCTGACCGTCGTGTCGGACGACGAGTCGCAGGTGACCATGAACGGCAATCAGGTCCGGGGCGCGCTCGAGCTGCGCTCGACGTGGTTCACGCCCGCGCTGCTGCAGCTGCTGCCGAAGTCGAAGACGATGACGTACGGCGGCGCGCTCACATTGACCGGGCGGGCACGGGGCGTCGACACGGTCTCGCTCGAGGCGAAGGCATACGGGCTCGACTGGACGCCGGTCGGCGATTTGCTGCTCGACGCAAACGGCTTGTTCTCGACGGTCGTCCACCCGCAGATCGCCACGCAGTACCGGCTCGTCTGGGGCAACGTGCGCGCCGGCCTCGCGAAGATCGCCGTCGCGGTCCGCGTCGACGCGACGGTTCAACAGGGCGCCGCAACGGGAACGACCAAGCCCGTGGTTGCGTATGCACCGACCGAGCTGCAGTGGAGTGCCGACGGCCTGACCGCGTGGCAGACGGTCGCGACGTCGACGACCGACGGCTCCGGCGCGTTCACCCTCAGCGCGCCGAGCCCTGAGACCGCCGGCGCGTATCGTGTCCGCGTCACGCCGGGCCACGGGCTTGCGCCGGGCCTGTCGAAGACGGCCTGTTGCTGAGGCTGCTGCTCGCCGCAACCCTCGCCGCCGCGATCCTCGTGGCTCCGGCGTTCGCGTTCGACGGCACGGAGCCGCTCGCCGGCAAACAGTGGTACCTCGAGCACGACAACGCGTGGTCGTACTGGCCGAGTGTGCCGCAGCTCTTCTCGATCAAGGTCGCGGTGATCGACACCGGCATCGATGGCTCGCATCCCGAACTGATGGGCCGCGTTGTCGAAGGGCGGTCGTTCGTCGGCGGTTCGCCGTACACGGACCAGCAGGGCCACGGAACCTTCATCGCCGGGTTGATCGCCGCGAACCCGTCGAACAACGAAGGGATCGCCGGTATGGCATTCAACGCGCAGCTGATGATCGCGAAGGTGGTCGGCGCCGACGGGACGGTCTCGCTGGAAGGAGAGGTTGCCGCGATCCGCTGGGCGGTCGATCACGGCGCCCGCGTGATCAACCTCAGCCTCGGCGGGGTGCGCGACCCGTTGGACCCGAAGCTCGACACGTATTCGCCGCTCGAGCAGGCGGCCGTCGAGTATGCGTACTCCAAGGGCGTCGTCGTGGTCGCGGCCGTCGGGAACGGCCCGCAGTCACCCGCGACCCCTTGGAAGTTCGCGCACTACCCCGCCGCGCTCCCGCACGTGATCGGTGTCAGCGCGGTGCGACAGGACGGAACGGTGCCCGACTATTCGAACCGCGACGCGGTCTACAACGACCTGGCCGCTCCCGGCGCGGCAATCTTCTCGACGATTCCGCGGCAGCTCACCGACCAGACTGCCGAGTGCCTGGACCACCCGTACTCCGACTGCGGGCCGGAGGAGTTCCGCCAGGGGATCGGCACGTCATTTGCAGCGCCGCAGGTGAGCGCCGCCGCTGCTCTGCTGCTCGGCCAGGACCCATCGCTCAAGCCCGAGCAGGTTGCGTGGCTGCTCGAGCGGAGCGCCGACGACTCGAACTCCTCGACCGGCTGCGCCAAATGTCCGGGCGGACGCGACCTCTACACCGGCTGGGGCACCCTCGACGTGCTGCGCGCGCTGACGATGCTCAGCGAGCCGCCGCTCCCGCCGCCCGACCACTACGAGCCGAACGACGACGCAGGGCCGTGGTCGCACGCGTTGCCGCCCCTGCCGCGGACGATCGCCGCGTCGCTCGACTACTGGGACGACAACACCGACGTCTACCGCGTGCATCTGAAGAAGGGCACCCAACTGTTCGCGCGGCTCACGCCCGGCGCGCCTGCCACGGTGCGCCTCGCGCTCTGGGCGCCGGGCACCGAGCACGTCGAGCCCATTCCGGGCCGGAAGGCACCCGACACCCGCGTCGCCCAGGGGCGTCGCGTCGGCGCACAGGTCCGCATCTCGTACCGCGCCGCCGCGACCGGCATCTACTACCTGGAGGCGAAGCTGGTCGCGCCGGTGCGCGACCCCGTGCAGTACCAGCTCGCGCTCGGCCGCGATTAGGGCGCCATGAGCGACCCTCTCCATGCTGCGGGCAACCGCAGACTGGGCCGCAGGCCCGGAGAGGAGAGAACAGATGAAACGCGCATGGCTGGTGGGGATACTTGCGCTTCTCGTCTCGGCTCCGCCGGCGTTCGGCGCCACCGGGACGATCGTCTTTGCGAGCAATCGCGCCGACGGGAACCGCGAGCTGTACGCCGTCAACGCGGACGGTAGCGGTGAGCACCGCCTGACGTTCAACAACCTCGTCGAGCGTGGCCCAGCCTGGTCGCCGGACGGCTCGCGGATCGCCTTCGCCGGCCTGGCGCTGGACGGCAATTGGGACATCTACACGGTCGACGCGTCAGGGGGCGACCTGCGGCGGCTCACGACCGACCCGGAGCGCGACGACAACCCGAGGTGGACGTCGGACGGCCGCCTCGTCTGGCAGCACGGGCCTTTCAACTGCCCGTGCCAGGAGTGGATCATGAACGCCGACGGCACCGGGGCAGCCCGGCTTCCGCTGGCGGGGAACGTGCTCACGGCCGACCCGTCGCCGCACGGCCAGAAGATCGCCTACGCGACCGACGCCGGCGGCTCGTGGTCGCTCCACGTCGCGCAGTTGAACGGCAAGGGCGACAAGCAGGTCACAACCGGGCCGGCGGCGTTCGGCGACTTCAACCCGCGCTGGGCACCGAGTGGGAGCGACCTCTCGTTCCTCCGCGACAACACCGGCAACAACAACGACATCTACGTCGTCAAGGAGAACGGCCAGGGACTGCTGCAGATCACGAACACACCAGGCGACAACGAGTTCTGGCAGTCGTGGTCGGCCGACGGGCAGTCGATCGTCTACATGTCGGGGAACGACAACCGGATCAGGTCCGTAGCTCTGGCAGACGGCAGCGTGAACGACATCAACACGTCGCCCATGGCTCCGTTCACGGACACGTTCGACCAGGGCACGCGGGACGCGAGCATGTGGCACGTCGTCCAGGACGACGGGGCAACCATGGCCGTGAGCGGCGGCGCGGCGGTGGCGAGCATCGCGGCCAACGCATCGATCAACCCCGCGTCGAACTCGGTCGGCGCCCATTTCGGCCTTCAGTGTTCGCTGCCGGGCGATTTCGACTTCCAGGTCGATTACTCGCTCCCCCAGTGGCCGGCGAACGGCGGGTTCTTCGCCGGGTTGTCCGCCATCTTCGGATCGGGCACGGTTGGTCGGCAGTCGGGCCCGTGGCCGGACTTGGTGGTCGGGGACGCGGTCAGCAGCACGGGGTACACGTCGATCGGGCTGCCGACCGCAGACCTGTCGGGAACCTTACGGCTAGTCCGCTCCGGCGGCACGTTCACGGCCTACGAGAACGGACTTCCGTTCTTCACCGCACCCGGCGTGCTCGGCGCGACGATCCCAGGTCTGGTGCTGTGGGCGACGGGTGACATCTGGACGCACCAGGCGGGAAGCGTCGCGTTCGACAACTTCCGGCTCAACTCGGGCGCGCTCACGTGTCCGGACTGGTGGCAGGACTACGGCCCGGACGTCGCCCGCGGTGCCAGCGCGGGCGGCGAGGACTAGCCGCCGTTCTCGCGCAGCTCGTCGTCGGCCACGTCGCGCAGCACCTTTGCCGGCGAGCCGACGACGAGCTTGCGCGGGGGCACGTCCTTCGTCACCACTGCGCCTGCGCCGACGAACGCCTCTTCGCCGACCTCGATCCCGGGGAGCAGGATCGCGCCGCCGCCGACCCGCGCGCCGCGGCGGATCGTCGGCCCCTTCATCAGCGACTTCCGCTTCTCGGTGCGCCCCATGAAGTTGTCGTTGGTCGTCACGACGCACGGTGCGATGAACACGTCCTCCTCGAGCGTCGAGTACGCCGTGATGTACGCCTCCGCCTGGATGCGCGTGCCTGCGCCGACGGTCGTGTCGTTCTCGATCAGCGAGCCGCGCCCGAGGATGCAATCGTCGGCCATCGTCACGCGCTCGCGGATGCACGACTGGTCGCCGACGATGCAGCTCGCTCCGATCGACGAGCCGGCGAAGACGATCGCGCCTGTGGAGATCACGGTGCCGGCGCCGATCGTCGTCGGCGGCAACGGCTCGCGCTTCGCCGTCGACGAGGCGCCGAGCGACGGCTGCTTGCCGACGACGGCGTTCTCGAGCACGCGCACGCCCTCCCCGAGCACCGTGCCCTCGTAGACGATCGCGCTGGGGTGAATGTCAGCCATGCCGCTCTCAGGCATCGAGCGAGTTGGTGAGCATTTCGAGCGCTCTGACGACGCGTGCACCGTCGCGCGCGACCTTCGACTTGTCGTGCTGCCCGTCGATCAGCTCGAGGAAGTAGGTGCACTCGAGCCGCAGGGGCTCATGCGTGGAGATCTTCGGGATGTAGATGTCGCCGGAGTGCAGCTCGCCTGCGGATCCTGCGCGCTTCTCGTAGACCGTCACCTTGCGTTCCGGCTCCATGTCGTCGAACACGACCATCTTCTGGTCGCCGACGACGGTCATCTTCCGCATCTTGTGCGGGTCGAGCCACGAGAGGTGCATGTGCGCGATCTTGCCGCTCGGAAAGCGCAGGAAGCAGAAGACGACGTCCTGGACGCCGGGGTGGATCGACGCACTGCCCTGCGCGGTCGCAAGCTCCGGGTCTTCGTCGAGCAAGTAGAGGATCACCGAGAGGTCGTGCACGCCAAGCGACCAGAGCGCGTTCTCGTTCGAGCGCACGATGCCCAGGTTGACGCGGTTGCCGTAGACGCAGAGCACCTCGCCGAGCTCGCCGCTGTCGATCAGCTCCTTCACCTTGAGGACGCCGGGGTGGTAGAGCAGCAGGTGGCCGGGCATCAACACGCGGTCCTGCTCGACCGCGAGCGCGACGAGCTCGTCAATCTCCGCAGCGCGCATCGCCGGCGGCTTCTCGACGAACACGTGCTTGCCCGCTTCGAGCGCCTGCTTCGCGAGCGCGTGGTGCGTCGGCACCGGGGTTGCGATCACGACGGCGTCGAGTGCATCGTCGGCGAGGAGATCGTCGAAGTTCTTCGTCGCGCGTGCGTTCGGATAGCGCCTGGCGACCGGGTTCAGATGCTTCTCGTCGAGATCGCAGAGCCAGGTCAGTTCGGCGAGGTCATTGAAGTTGCGGACGAGGTTCGGGCCCCAGTAGTTGAGGCCGACGACGCCGATCTTCGTCAAAGCTTCCAGACCTTGCCGTCGACCTCGTGGCCCTTCGTCGCGTTGCGGAAGTCGACGATCACGTGGCCGCGGCTCACGACGTCGCCGTAGTCGATGCCGGAGTGGTTGGTCACGATCGCGACGCAGTCGTAGTTCTCGGGCTCGAGCGCGACCGAGGTCATGCCGTCGAAGCTCGGTACGTGCGGGTCGTGGTACGCGATGTCGGCGCCCGCGTTGCGCAGCAGGTGGATCAGCTTCTCCGCGGGCGTCTCGCGCATGTCGCCGATGTCCGGCTTGTACGAAACGCCGATGATCAGGATCTTCGAGCCGCTGACCGATTTGCTCGCGCCGTGGTTGAGCGCCTGCGAGATCAGCGAGCGGCAGAAGTACGGCATGTTGTTGTTGACCTCGCCTGCGAGCTCGATGAAGCGCGTCGAGAAGTCAAACTCGCGCGCCTTCCAGGTGAGGTAGAAGGGGTCGATCGGGATGCAGTGCCCGCCGAGACCGGGCCCCGGCTTGAACGACGCGAACCCGAACGGTTTCGTGCCCGCGGCGTCGATCACCTCCCACACGTCGATGTCCATGCGGTCGCAAAGCTGTGCGAGTTCGTTGACGAGCGCGATGTTGACGGCGCGATAGATGTTCTCGAGCAGCTTCGTCAGCTCGGCGGCCTCGGGCGTCGACACCTCGTGCACCGTGTCGATCGCGGCGCGGTAGACGTCCGCCGCGGCCTTGGTGCTGGCCGGGTTGATCCCACCGACGACCTTCGGCGTCGTCTTCGTCGTCCAGTCCTCGCGGCCCGGGTCGACGCGCTCCGGTGACATCGCCAGATGGAAATCCTCGCCGGCCTTCAGTCCCGAGCCGGCTTCCAGGATCGGCTGCAGGATCTCGCGGGTCGTGCCCGGCCACGTCGTTGACTCGAGGATCACGACCTGCCCGCGCTGGAGCACCGGTGCGAGGCTGTGCCCGGCGCGCTCGATGTAGGAGAGGTCAGGTTCCCGCTGGCGGGACAGCGGCGTCGGCAGCGCGATCAGGATCGCGTGCGCGTGCTTGACCTGCTCGTAGTCGTTCGTCGCGACGACGAGACCCTTCTCGGTGAGCGCGGTCAGGCGCGCCGAGCTGACGTCTTCGATGTGGCTCTCGCCGCGGTTCAGCGCGTCGACGACATGCTTCTGCACGTCGAGCAGCAGTACGCGGTTGTCGGCCTCCGCGAAGGTGGCGGCGAGGGGGACTCCCACGTACCCCGCGCCGATGATGGCAACGTCGTAGAGGCTCTCCTCGGGCACCGGCGCTCAAGAGTACAGGGCCGCTGCAACTTTTTCAGCAGCGTGGCCGTCGCCGTAGAGCTCGGGCGGGTTGTCCGGGTACCGCGCTTTCTCCAGCGCGGGGGCGAGCCCTTCCGGCTCAACGAGGGTGTTGGCGCCGGCGGCGACGGTGTCCACCCACTCGGTGCTCGGTCGGACGGTGACGCACGGCACGCGCAGCCAGTAGGCCTCCTTCTGCAGACCGCCCGAGTCGGTCACGACGGCGTCGGCGGCGGCGAGCAGCGCCAGCATCTCGAGGTAGCCGAGCGGCTCGACCGCCTGGACGTTGCCCGGCAGTCCGATCGCGTGCTCGTCGAGCGCGTGCCGCGTGCGCGGGTGCACCGGGAAGACGAACGGCCGGCCGCTCTCGCCGAGGGCGGCGAGGATCGCCCGCAGGCGGTCCGGCTCGGTGTTCGCCTGCCGGTGGACGGTCACGGCGGTATACGGCGTTGCGAACGGGACTTCGCGGCTTCGTGCGATCGGCTCGAAGAGCCGCGTCGCGTCGGCCATCACGTCGCCGACGACCTCGACGCGCCCGCGGATCCCTTCGCTCGCAAGCTGCTCGCCGGAGCGCGTGTCCGGCGCGAGCAGCAGCGCGGAGAGCCCGTCGACCTCGATGCGGTTCCGTTCCTCCGGCATCGAGTTGTCGAAGCTGCGCAGGCCGGCCTCAACGTGCGCGACGGGTATCTCGCCGGCTGCGCGCGCGCCTGCCGCGGTCGTGTTCGTGTCGCCGTAGACGAGCACCCAATCGGGTCGCTCACGAGCGATGACGGCTCCGATCGGCTCGGTCAGCGCGTCGATGTCCGACGTACGGAGGTCGAGGCGGTAGGCGGGCTCGGGGATCGACAACTCGTCGAAGAACACCTGCGACATCGCCGGATCCCAGTGCTGGCCGGAGTGGAGGACGGTTTCTTCGATCCCCGCCTCGCGCAGCGCCAACGAGAGGGGCGCCGACTTGATGAACTGGGGCCGGTTTCCCACGACGGAGAGGATGCGCATAAGGACGCTACGATACGCGGCGTTCCACGGGCCGTTAGCTCAGCTGGTAGAGCAGGGGACTCTTAATCCCAAGGTCGAAGGTTCGATCCCTTCACGGCCCATTCCGCTCGGTGTCAGACACGGGTGGCCTCACGAATTCGGCGATCGGCTGGGCGGCGTGGCTCGTTGCCACGCCGCCCCGATGCCGTCTAGGGAGAGGTGAACGCCGCGGTCGCAGCGAGGTTGGCGTTGACCGTCACGACGCATGTATTTGCCGTCTCGGTCACACACGTTCCGCTGAACGCCGCGTCCGCAGGTGGTATGCCCCAGCCGACGAACGTCCCGGCAGTCGCGGCAATCGTCAGCGTCACCGTTGTTCCACTGTCGTACTGCAACGTGCAGGCGAGTTCGTCTCTTGGGCCCTGGGCCTCCAGTGCTTGCGGAAGGTGGAAGGAGCAGCCGCTTTTGCCGTTCACGTCGGCCGGCGAGACGGTGACTTGGCCGACGGCGTACGGGATCACGCATGGGGCCTCGGCCCCCATGCATTCGGGCGGTACGACGAAGGGCGTCGACCGGCCCCAGATATCAAGCTCCTTGACGTCGGCTGGATGACTGCATGTGAGCGCGATCGCGTCCGAGTTCGCGTCGATCTGGTACTCGATCTTCGTCACGCCGCGCTTCCCGCCCGCCGCGCCGCAGGGCGTGCCCGCGAGGGCCTCGAGGGATCCACCCGTGGACGAGCCGGCGGGGCCTTGTGACCCGGGCGATCCGGTGTCGCCCTTGTCTCCCTTGGGGCCGGCCGGTCCCGTGACGCCATTGGTCCCGTCCTTCCCCGGAAGGCCCGCGGCGCCGTCGGTCCCGTTCGTCCCGTTCGTTCCCGGTGGGCCGGGAGCGCCGTCCTTGCC
Source organism: Actinomycetes bacterium (assembly GCA_025964395.1). Taxonomy (GTDB): domain Bacteria; phylum Actinomycetota; class Thermoleophilia; order Gaiellales; family Gaiellaceae; genus PALSA-600. The sequence continues at coordinate 8,842 of JAOPYY010000133.1, forward strand.
GTTCGTCCCGTCCTTGCCGGGAAGGCCGCCGGCGACCGAGCTCCACGACACGAGCTTCTCCCACGTCGTGCAGTGGCTGAGGAGGTTACTGCTCGGGAGGGCGGGGTCGATCAACCGGATCGTCCCGGTGGCTTTCAGCATGCAGGCGCTGTAGACGCCGTTTCCATCGGGGATCGCTCCATAGGCGATTCCGACAGCGGTCATCGATGCGGCGAGCGTCGCAAGCGCGAGCGCGCGTTTCCGCGTGGGACGGAACTTCAAATCCACTGGGCACCCTTCTTGGTGTCGGCGGGCGTATGCCCGTCGGGGGGACCGACTGTGTCAGGGCGCGGCGGCTTTGTATATGCGGTCCGGCTGCGCTGACTGCGATTTCTTCCGGCGCCGGCGCCGGCGCCGGCGCCTCGCGCTGAGACCCGTGTACCGACCTGACGCGACTAGGATCGCGCTCGATGTCTGTCGCCGCCATCCCGGCCGCCGAGTTCCAGGAGCGGCGCGAGCGGCTGCTCGATCAGGTTCGGCTGCTCGACGCGGGCGGCTACGTGCTGTTCGACCCGGCGTACATCCAGTACTTCACGGGCTTCTGGTTCCTCTCGAATGAGCGCCCGGTCGTCTTCGCCCAGAGCGCAGCCGGCGACGCGGCAATCTTCGTTCCCGAGTTCGAGGTCGCGCGCACGCGCGCAGAGACCGACTTCGACCGGATCGAGTCGTACCCCGAATACCCGGGACTCGAGCATCCGATGACAATCCTCGCGCGGGCGCTTGCGGACCTCGGTCTGGCAGGCACGGTCGCAGTCGACCAGGACGGCTATCCCGGGATCCTTGGGTACCAGGGGCCGCCACTGAGCGCGGTCACAGGTGCGTCGGTTCATTCGGTCGCAGATGTGATCGAACGGATGATGGCGCGCAAGAGCGCCAACGAGATCGCGCTCATTCGCGAGAGCGGCCGCTGGTGTGCGCACGCGCACCGGCTGCTCCAGGAGTACACGCGGCCCGGCGTGACCGAAGCAGAGGCGAGCCTGCGCGCCGGGCACGAATCGACGCTCGCAATGCTCGAGGCGCTCGGCGACTCCTTCGGAGGGCAGCTCGGATCGAACGACGGCGTCAAGGCGGGCTATCGGGGCCAGATCGGGCGTCGAAGCGCTTGGGCGCACGCGATCGCGCACAACATCGAGTTCCGCCGCGGTGACATGCTCGTCACGGAGACGGGCGCGCCCGTGTGGGGGTACAACGCGGAGCTCGAGCGCGCGATGGTCATCGGCACGCCGACCGACGAGCTGCGGCGGCTCTTCGATCACGTCGTGGCCGCGCAGAGAGTCGCGTTCGATGCGCTTCGGCCGGGCGTGACGTGTGCCGCCGTGGACGGCGCTGTCATGCGCTACTTCGAGGACAACGACCTGCTCCCGTACTGGCGGCAGCACACAGGCCACGCAATCGGGTTGCGCAACCACGAGGCGCCGTTCCTCGACATCGGTGACCACACGCCGATCGAGACGGGGATGGTCTTCACCATCGAGCCCGGGCTGTACGACGACGAGCTCGGCGGTTTTCGTCACTCGGACACGGTGGTCGTTGTCGAAGACGGCATCGAGCTCCTCACCTCGTACCCGAGCGACCTCGAGAGCCTCACGCTGCCGCTGGACTGACGGCAGAAGGCCCGCTCGAGGCGGGCCTTCTGCCGGCTGCGTTCTGCTGCAGCGTTCCTAAAACGGGCTGATGCGGTGGGGCTTGTCCCACGCGACGCGAATCAGATCCGCTTCCGACTCGATCAGGCCGAGGTCCTCGGGCCGCGGCTGGTTCGCCGTGCGCTTCCCGTTCAGGCGCCGGGGCGCCGTCGTGTCCCACGAGAGACGGTTCATGCGTGCACCTCCTGCACGTCACTGGTGACGGGCGCCGCAGCCCGCGTGATCCGGATGTCGCCGGAGACGGTCTTCGCCTTGATCTCCACGAGCGGGCCGTCGCCGGCGGGGGCGTCAGTCGTCAGCTCGAGCTCGGAGCTCGTGTCTCCGCTGACGGTGTTGCAGTCGAGAAAGACCTTCGAGCCGCGGCGGACCCCGATCGTCACGTCGCCAGAGACCGAATGGGCCGCGACTTTGCCGGTCATCACGGCGCCGTGCTGCTGATCGCCGCTGACGGTGTTCGCGCTGACGTTGCCGTACGCCTCGCCGATCCTCAGGTCGCCGGACACGCTCGCGACGTTGGCCGGCCCACGCACGATCTCCAGGTCGACGTCGCCGGAGGCTGTCTGGACGCTTGCGGCGCCCAGCACCTCGTGCACCCGAGTGTCGCCGCTTGCGCTCTTGATGTTGAGCACGCCCTCGATGCGATCGGCTTCGACATCACCCGACGCTGTCGACACGTTGAGGTCGCCGATCGTGCCGCGTACGACCACGTCCGCCGACTTCGACCGGACGACGGACAGCGCGGATGTGCGGGGACAGCGGATGCGGCAGGTGATCCCCTGGCGCCCGAAGCCGATCGAGAAGTTGAATCCGCCGCGCTTGTTCGGGACGTCGACGACCAGATGCCGGTCGTTTAGCGCGATCCGCGCGTTGTCAACCAGGCGCTGCGACTCGTCGTCGTGCGCGGTCAGCTCCACTTCGATCCGGCCCTCGAGCGTCGGGTCGACCACGATCTCGCCGGACGAGAGCCGCACCTCGATCCGGGCCGGCCCGTCGATGTCGAATGCTTTGTGCACGTTTCCTCCTAGCTCTGGGCGTAGCCCGACAGGCGCTTGCCGCTGACGTGCACGGGGCGCGATTCGGTCGCCCGCGCAATTGCACGCACGAGCCACGCGTTGGCGGAGACGCCCTCACGGTCCGCGGCCTTCTCGACCGCGAGCTTGAGCGACTCCGGGAGGCGCAGACTGATCCGCGCCGAGAGCTCTTCGCCCGCCGTCGCACCGGCGGAGTCGCCGGCCGAGTCGACGAACACGAGCTCGGGCTCCTGGCCGGCGAGGCGAACCTCGATGTGGCCGGAGGGCAGCTTGGACGAGAGCTCCACGGCGACCTGGGAGAGGAGGTCGAACAGCTTCAGGCGGAGATTCGACGAGAGCGCCTCGCTGAGGCGCCGTGCGATCTCCGCGGAGCGTTCGTCGCCGAGACCGGCGAGCCCCTGCAGGTCTTCCTGGATTCCCTCGAGCACGATCGTCAGATTCATGATGACATCACTTTGACATCACTTCTGGCATCTGTCAAGCGTCAGATAGGCGCTCCGGCGGTGTCGGATGGCTGAACATCCAGTAGTAGAGCCATTTCGGAGGCCTGAGATCGCTGAGATTCGTGATCGCGAGGTCGTGGTGGAGCGCTTCGTAGGCCTCCCGGTCGCCCGTCAGCTCGAGCGAGAAGCGGTCGGCGGCCCGCTCGAAGCGGCGCAGGAGCGCGCTCGCCGCCGGGAGCACCGCGAGCTGGCCGGCGATCGCGAGCAGCAGGATGAAGGCGGTGTCGCGCGGCACCGGGTGCGGGCGCAGGGCGTGCAGCACGAGGACGAAGCCGGCGGCGCCCGCCATCGTCAGGGCGGTCAGCGCGGCGATGTGCCGGCGAACCCGGTGGCCGAGCTCGTGGGCGAGCACCACGGCGACCTGGTCCTGCGGCGTCGCGAGCAGCGTGTCCCAGAGCACGACGCGCCGCGTCCTCCCGATTCCCGAGACGTAGGCGTTCGTCTTCGTCGTGCGGCGGCTCGCGTCGGCGACCAGGATGTCGCGCACCGGCGCGCCCGCGCGCTCGGCCAGCCCGTGCAGCCGCTGCGAGAGCGCCGCGTCGTCGAGCGGCTGGAACGTGTTGAAGACGGGCTCCAGTACGACCGGTGCGAGGAAGCCGAGGAGAAAAACGAGGAGCGCAGCGCCGGTCGCCGCGGGCCACGCCCAGCCGTGCGGGTAGTAACGCGCGAGCAAGAAGAGCGGGGCGAGGGCAAGCAGCAGAAGCCCCGCGTTGATCAGCATCTCCTTCGCTCGATCGAGCGCCCACGCTCCGGGTGACTCCGTGGCGAAGCCCCAAGTGACGTCGTGGCGATAGCGCCACCACGCGACCGGCAGCCCCCCAGCCGAAATACCCAGAGCGACCACGGGCGGCGCGGCGACCAGCGGTAGTGAGAGCTGCGTCAGCGCGGCCAGGACGGCCACGGACACGATGAGATCGATGACCAGCGCGACGTAGCGCGGCCGGTGGTAGCGGTGGGCGCGGTCGATCTCCTGATCTGAAAAACCGCTCATGCGCATCCCACGAAATACAGCACACAACGCTAGGCGGTTCGCCAAAGCCGGAGTACCCTGAGCGAGCAGTTCGGCCGACCGGGGGGAACGCTTGAGTCAGACCGCCGAGAGCTCGACGTCGGCACTCGCGGAGTCCCGCGAGCTGTTCGAGACGGTCCTGCGCAACCTCCATGACGGCATCGTCGTGATGACCGCGACCGGCGAGCTGATCTACGTGAACGAGGCGGCCGCCCACTTGTCGGGGTACGCCTCGGCGGACGAGATGCGCGCCGCGCCGCCCGGCGAAGCCCGGGCACGCTTCCAGATCTTCGACATCGAGGGAGCTCCGCTCCCTCTCGAGCGCCTGCCGGGCCGTCGCGCGCTCGCCGGTGAAGACACCGAGACGATGATCGTCCGCTTCCGCGCCGGCCCCGGAACGCCCGACCGTGTCTCGGAGGTCCGTGCGGTCGGTGTGCGGGATGCGGACGGCACGCTTCAGTACGCGATCACGTTCTTCCGGGAGGTGACCGACGAGGTCGCGCGCGCGGACGAGCAGGGCGCGGCCGCAGACCAGTACGCGGAGCTCTATCGCGAGGCACAGCGCACAACCGCGCTGCTCGACGCGCTGTACGGCGCGGCCCCGGTCGGGCTCGGCTTCTGGGACCGCGACCTTCGTTATGTCCGGGTCAACGAGAAGCTGGCGGAGATCAACGAGCGGTCGGCGGAGGACCACGTCGGCCGCACGTTCGCGGAGGTCGTGCCGCAGCTCGCGCACGTGCTCGAGCCGTTGGCGCGCCGTGTGCTGGAACAGCGCGAGCCGATGATCGCGCTCGAGGTCACAGCGGGCTCGCCGAGCATGCCCGACGAGCCGAGGCACTGGCTCGCGAGCTATTACCCCGTGCTCGCGCGCGGCGGCGAGGCGCTGGGCGTCGGCTGCGTGATCGAGGAGATCACCGATCGCCGGATGGCCGAGGAGCGCACGGCGCTCCAGCTGGCGGTCACGGGAATCCTTGCGGTCGCCGATGCGACGGCAGATGCCGTGCCTCGCGTCCTCGAGACGATCTGCGAGACCCTCGGCTGGGACGTCGCGTGTTACTGGTCGACCGATCCGGATCAACCACCGGTCACCTGGGCGCGGCCCGGCCGGCTGCTCGACGGGTTCATCGCGATGACGAAGCGCGCGGCGCTCTCCTCGGCGATGCTCGCGGGCCGGGTCGCCGCATCCGGCAAGGCCGAGTGGCTCGGCGAGATGAACCGCAGCACGTTCGCGCGCGCTTCCGTCGCTTCGGCCGAAGGACTGAAGTCCGGTGTCGCGTTCCCGGTGCTCGTCGAAGGCGAAGCGGTCGGCGTGCTCGAGGCGTTCTCGTCTGCGCACCGCGACGAGGACACCGACTTGATGCAGACGCTGACTGCGATCGGGGCGCAGCTCGGCCAGTTCCTCCGCCGCAAGCGCGCGGAGGAGGAGCGTCAGCTGCTGCTGCAGCGCGAGCGGATCGCACGTGCGGAGGCCGAAGCCGCCGTCTCGACACTCCGCAAGCTCGGCCGCGTTTCCGAGGCGGCACTCGAGCACTCCTCGCTCAGCGACCTCCTCGAATCGTTGCTCGCACGCATCGTTGAGGTGCTCGAGGCGGACACCGCCGCGATCCTGCTCGTCGAGGACGACGGCCTGCTGCACGTCCGCGCCACGGTCGGGCTCGGCGAGGAGGCCGAGCGGGCGGTCGCCATTCCGATCGGCTCCGGCATGGCGGGCCAGGTGGCCGCGCTCCGGACACCATTGCTCGCCCCCGACATCTCGCAGATCGACCTGGTCAGCCCGGTGCTCCGCGAGCGTGGGATCAACTCGCTGGTGGCGATCCCGCTGATCGTCGACGACCGCGTGATCGGCGTCGTGCACGCGGGGTCCGTCGCGTTCGCACAGTTCGTCGAGGACGACGCGCGGCTGCTCGAGCTGATCGCCGACCGGATCGCGATGGCGATCAACCAGGCCGCGCTGTACGACGCCGAGCGGCTGGCACAAGATCGCCTGCACTTTCTCGGCGAGGCGAGCACGCTCCTCGCGTCGTCACTCGACGTCGATGCAACGCTCACGCGGGTCGCTCGGCTCGCGGTCCCGCACTTTGCGGACTGGTGCTTTGTCGATCTCGTCGAGGCGGGCGGGGAGATCCATCGCGTGGCGATCGGGCATGTCGATCCCGATCGTGTCGAGCTCGCACGGCGCACCGTCGCTGCGGTCCCGCCCGCGCTCGAGGACGAGGTCGGGATCGGCGCGGTGATCAGGACCGGCGAGGCCGAGCTGTCAGAAGAGATCGACGAGCACGCGCTGCGCTTGGCCCTCGGCAACCGGCCCGCGTACCTCGACGCGCTCTTGAGCCTGAACCTGACCTCGACGATCGTCGTGCCGCTGATCGCACGCGAGCGCACGCTGGGCGCGTTCACGTTCGCATCGACCGAGTCCGGGCGCCGCTACCGAAGCGCAGACCTGCAGTTCGCGCAAGAGCTTGCAGCGCGCGCAGCTGTCGCCGTCGACAACGCGCACCTGTACCGCGCTGCCGAGCGGCGCCGGGACCGCCTGGCGTTCCTCGCCGAGGCGAGCGCACTCCTCGGCTCGAGTCTCGACGTCGACCGCACGCTCGAGCGGCTCGGGAATCTGCTCGCCGAGAGCTTTGCCGACTGGGTCGCAATCCACCTCGCGCGCCCAGACGGGCCTGCGCGGCTGACGACGATCGCGCACGGCGACCAGAGGAAGAAGGCGGCGGCCGAGGCCGAGCGGCAGGCGTCCCCGGATCGCGAGCCTCCCTTGCTGGTCGCTCGTGTCCTCGCCTCGGGCGAGTCGGAGCTGTGGGCGCCGTCCTCGCCGGAGGCCCACCCGCCGGACTCGCTCGAGTACGAGGAGGGTCTGCACTCCGGCGTGATCGTCCCCTTGATCGCGCGCACGCGCATTCTCGGGACGCTCTCGCTCGTGCGTGGCGAGACCGCAGAGCGGTACGACGACGACGACGTCGAGTTCGCGGAGGACCTTGCGCGCCGCGCCGCGATCGCGATCGACAACGCACAGCTCTACCGGGAGGCGGAGGAGCGCGCACAGGCGTCGCGCGTGCTCGCGTCCGTCGGCGACGGCGTCTTCTTCGTCGATCGCAACGGTGTTGTCCGAACCTGGAACCGCGCGGCCGGCGCCGCGACGGGCCTGGCACTCCCAGACGTCGTCGACCGCCCCGCGGTCGACGCGATCCCGGGCTGGGCGGAGATCGTCGCCCGCATTCCAATCGTCGCTGCCGGCAGCGCCGCCCCGCGCGCAGAGTCCCTCCCACTCGACCTCGGCGGGCGCGAGCTCTGGCTGTCCATCCACGGCGTTGTCGTCGCGGATGGCATCGTCTACGCGTTCCGCGATCAGACGGAGGAGCGCGCGCTCGAGACGATGCGCACGGAGTTCGTCTCCACGGTCTCGCACGAGCTGCGAACGCCGCTGGCCGCGATCTACGGCGCCGCGATGACGCTGCGCCGCAAGGACGTCGCGCTCGACGAGGGTCAGCGCTCGTCACTGCTCGACGTCGTCTCCGGCGAGGCCGACCGGCTCGCGCGCACGGTGAACGACATCCTCTGGGCGAGCCGGCTGGACACCGACACGCTGCACGTGACGATCCAGAACTGCGATCCGCTCGAGCTCGCGCAGGACGTCGTGGACGCGCAGCTGACCCACCTCGATCCCGGGCACGAGCTTCTGCTGGCCGCCGATGCCGACCTCCCGCCGGTCGCAGGCGATCCGGACAAGGTCGGCCGCGTCCTGATCAACCTCGTCGACAACGCGCTCAAGTACTCACCCGATGGCGGCCGGGTCGAGGTGAGGGTGCGGCTCGTCGGCTCGCACGTCCGGTTCTCGGTCAGCGACCCCGGGCTCGGGATCCCGGCGGCGGAGCAGCGGCGGATCTTCGAAAAGTTCTATCGCCTCGATCCGAACATGAACCGCGGCGTCGGGGGCACCGGCCTCGGCCTCTACATCTGCCGCGAGCTCGTGCGGCGGATGGAGGGACGCATCTGGGTCGACTCCGACGGCGTCGGCAGCGGGTCGAGCTTCCACGTCGAGCTTCCGGTCGCCGGCAACTTCACGGCGCACCTCTAAAGAAGACGCACCTCTAAAGAAAGGGCCCCTGCCGGGGCCCTTTCTTCGATGCGTTCTACGCGTGCATGGCCTTAGATGCGCGGGCCGTCGTCGACGACGGTGGTCGTGCGGCGCGCCGCGCCGGCGCCGCCCCAGCTCGACCAGAACATCAGCGACAGGATGAGGCCGATCGCGCCGACGATCATCAAAATCACGCCGACGGTATTGATGTCCAGCCCGGACACAGTCGCGTTGACCGCCCAGGTGAGGATTGCACCGACCGCGATGAGGATCAGGCTAACACCAATGCCCATTCCGAACCTCCTTCTCGTGTCTCCCGACGGACGAATTGATTCCCTTGGGACACGAATTGAACGTCTGACCCGCTTGTTCGGTTACGGCCCAGGCTTTCCTGTCTTTGACTAGTGTTGCGGCGCGTGCGCAGGGGTTCGATTTTCCAGTTGCTCGGCTTCGCGGCGATCGCGGCCGTCATCACATCGCTGGTCGCGGTGTTGGTGCCGTGGTTGCCGAATCCGGCCAGCGACGAGGCCAAGCGGATCCACTTCGTCTACTGGTTCACGACGGTGATCTGCATCGGCGTCTTCGCGGCCGTGGCCGCGGTGATGACCTACTCGGTGATCAAGTTCCGCGCGCGGCCGGACGACGACTCCGACGGCGCGCCGATCCACGGGCACACGAAGCTCGAGATCATCTGGACGGCGATCCCGGCCGTGCTCGTGACGGCGATCTCGATCGTCAGCGCGATCGTCCTCGCCCAGAACAGCAGGACGGGCTCGCATCCCCTGGTCGTGAAGGTGGTGGCCGTTCAGTTCGCCTGGAAGTTCACGTACCCGAACGGCAAGAGCTATGGGTACCTCACGCTGCCCAAGGGCCGGCACGTGAAGCTCGATCTCACGGCGAACGACGTCATCCACTCCTTCTGGTCGCCTGAGCTGTCGCAGAAGCAGGACGCGGTGCCGGGCCAACACACCTCCCTTGTCATCACTCCCTCGCGCACGGGCACGTTCCCGGTGATCTGCACGGAGCTCTGCGGCCTCGGCCACGCCCTGATGCGCAGTCACGTGACGATCATTCCCGCCGCCAAGTTCGACACTTGGATGAAGGCCGGCGGCCAGGCTGCGTCCGGCCCGCCGGGGCTCGCGGTCTTCCAGGAGAACGGTTGTGGCGGCTGCCACACGCTGAAGGCGGCGCCGGGGGCGAACGGCACGATCGGGCCCGACCTCGACAAGCTCAAGCAGGAGGCGGCGCGGGCCCATCAGCCGCTCGCGGCCTTCATCAAGGAGTCGATCTTGAAACCGAGCGCGTACATCGAGCCCGGCTACCGGGACGCCATGCCCCCGACTCTCGGTGCGTCGATCCCGGCCGGCAAGCTGACCCAGCTCGTGCAGTATCTGGAGCAGAGCGCGAAGTGACCGAGCTGCACGAACACCACACCGCGCCAGCGCGGACAGGCATTCGCCGCCTGACCGGGCCGGGCTGGCTGCGCGTCCTCTGGGTCACGCCGATCTTCTTCGGCATCGGCGTCGGCCTGCCGGTGCTCATCCGGTGGCTCGCACACTGGCATCCGGTCTGGAAGGGCTCCGTGATCCTCACCGTCGAGCTCGTGACGGTCCCGCTCGGCTTCCTCGTCGGCATTGGCGGTTTCGACTACTGGGCGCACTACGCATCCGGCCGGCCGACGGTCGAGGACGATCACTCGAGCCACGGCGCGAAGTCGTGGCGCGACTACTTCCGGGTCAACACCGACCACAAGGTGATCGGGATCCAGTACGTCGTCACGACGATCATCTTCTTCTGCATCGGCGGCCTGCTCGCGATGCTCTTCCGCGCCGAGCTCGCGCAGCCGGGCGACCAGTACTTCAACCCGCAGACGTTCAACGTCCTCGTCTCGAACCACGCGGCGCTGATGATCTTCCTGTTCGTCATTCCCGCGTTCGCCGGCCTCGGGAACTACGTGATCCCGCTGATGCTCGGCGCCGCCGATATGGCATTCCCGCGTCTGAATGCACTGTCGTTCTGGCTGCTGCCGATGGCGGGCCTGATGCTCGTTGCCGGCATGGTGACGCCGGGCGGCGGGCCGTCGGCGGGCTGGACGTGTTACGCGCCGCTGTGCTCGCACCAGCCGCTCGGGCAGGTGTTCTTCAACATGGGCGTGCAGTGGGCCGGCGCGAGCTCGATCATGACCGCGCTCAACTTCCTCGTCACGATCATCACGATGCGCGCGCCGGGCATGACGTTCTGGCGGATGCCGCTGCTCGTCTGGGCGAACTTCACGACCTCGCTGCTCGTCGTGATCGCGACGCCGTTCATCGCCGGCTCGCAGTTCTTCGTGATGTTCGACCGCGTGCTGCACACGCACTTCTTCGAGCCGGGCGGCGGCGGATACGTGCTCGGCTACCAGCACATCTTTTGGTTCTACTCGCACCCGGCCGTCTACATCATGATGCTGCCCGGCTTCGGGATCATCAGCGAGGTGATCGCCGTGATGAGCCGCAAGCCGGTGTTCGGCTACCGGCTGATGGCGCTGTCGCTGATGGCGATCCTCGTGCTCGGCTTCTCGGTGTGGGCGCACCACATGTTCGTGGCGGGGATGGCGGGCTGGCTGCGCGTCCCGATGATGGTCACGTCGATGGTGATCGCCGTGCCGACCGGCATCAAGATCTTCTCGTGGTTAGCCACGATGTGGGAAGGGCGAATTCACTTCACGACGCCGATGCTGTTCGCCCTCGGCTTCCTGTCGATGTTCGTGATCGGCGGGCTCTCCGGCATCTACCTCGCCTCGGTGCCGATCGACATTCACGCGAGCGACACGTACTTCATCGTCGCGCACATCCACTACGTCCTCTTCGGCGGCTCCGTGTTCACGATCTTCGCCGGCATCTACTACTGGTTCCCAAAGATGACCGGGCGGATGTACGACGAGCGCCTCGGAAAGCTCCACTTCTGGCTGACCTTCATCGGGTTCAACCTGACGTTCTTCCCGATGCACTACATCGGCCTGCAGGGGATGCCGCGCCGCGTCGCCGACTACGCGGGCAGGTTCGCCGACATCAACCTCTTCATCTCGATTGCGTCGTTCGGCCTCGGCGCCTCCACGCTCGTGTTCCTCTACAACATGGCGAAGTCGTGGAAGCACGGCGAGCCGGCCGGCGGGAACCCGTGGCGCGCGCTGACGCTCGAGTGGCAGGTCAGCTCGCCGCCGCCGATCTTCAACTTCGACGAGATCCCGCAGGTCGTCGGCCACCCGTACGAGTACGGCGTGCCGGGCGCCAAGCACGCCATTTTCGGTGCGCCCAAGCCCGAGCCGGTGGGGACGGACTGATGGCGCACATTTTGGTGATCGCGAACGAGACCGCCGCCTCGCAGACGCTCCTCGACGCGGTCCGCAGCGGGGCAGGCGGCGACGATCGCGTGACCGTGATCGCGCCGGTCAACGAGCCGAACCAGGGCTACGTCGTCTACGAGGACACGCGCCGTGCGGCCGCCGGCCGCCGCCTCGACAAGACGATGCAGGCGCTGCGCGAGGCGGGGCTCTCGGCGCAGGGCTTCGTGGTCGACACGGGCCCCGTACAGGCTGCGAAAGACGCGCTTGCCCAGCTGGAGCCGCAGGTCGACGAGATCGTCGTCTCGACCCACTCGGAGGAGCGCTCGGGCTGGATGCGCCGCGACGTCGTTCAGGAAATCGAACGTGCCGCCGGCGGCATTCCCGTGAAGCACGTCGAGGCGACCGACGACGTCGAGCCGAACGTGCTCGTGATCGCGAACCAGACCGTCGTCTCCGAGGAGTTGCTCGATCGCATCCGCAAGCGCGCGGCGAAGGGGCCTGCGAGCTTCCTCATCGTTGCCCCGCAGAGCGATGGGGAAGAGCACGCCCAGGCCGACCGCCGGCTGCGTCTCGCCCTGTCGGAGCTGCGCGGCGAGGGAATCGACGCGCACGGGCAGGTCGTGCACCCCGACCCGTACACCGCAGCGAAGCATGCAGTGCACGACGAGTCGATCAACGAGATCATCGTCTCGACCTTCCCCGGTGAGAAGAGCGGCTGGCTGCGGCGCGACCTCGTCGAGCGCCTGCGCAAGGACACCGGCTTGCCCGTGGAGCACGTGATCTCGACCTCGTCTTACACCAGCTGATGAGCAGTCACGCCGAACCCCACGAGCCCGGAGCTTTTGAACATCATGGCCCGCCGCCGATCCACTACAGCTCGCGGGTCTCCCCGGCCGTGCTCGGGATGTTCCTGTTCATCGCGTCGGAGATCATGCTGTTCGGCGCGTTCTTCACGGTCTACTTCTTCGACCGCGTCGTCAACAAGCCGTTCAACGGCCACTGGCCGCCGGAGGGCTTCCACCGGCCCGTCTACGTCGCACTGATCAACACGCTGATCCTCGTCAGCTCGAGCGCGACGATGCACTGGGCGGACACCTCGATCAAGAAGGGCAACCGCGCGGGCCTGCAGGCGGGTCTCGTCCTGACGCTCTGCCTCGGCGCGACGTTCCTCGCGACGCAGGTGATCGAGTACCACCGCCTCGGGTTCGCGACGAAGGACACGTCGTTCGCCTCGACGTTCTTCGGGCTCACCGGCTTGCACGGCGCGCACGTCTTCGTCGGTCTGACGATCCTGCTCGTGATGACGATCCGCGCGTTCCGCGGGCATTTCTCGCCCGAGCATCACCATGGTGTCGAGATCGGCGGGATCTACTGGCACTTCGTCGACGTGATGTGGATCGTCGTCTATGTGACCGTGTACCTCCTCTAGGGAATGCGGAACCCTTTCCGGAGCGAAGCAGATGCGTTCCGGTTCGTCTGGCTGACGATCGGCTACTTCGCGCTCATCTTCATCGGCTCGCTGATCGACGTGTGGGTTGGTGTCGCGGTCTTCATCGTCGTCTCCGGCGTCGCGTTCTGGTGGCTCTTCCGCCGCGGCGCCCAGGAGGCGCCCGTCCAGCAGACGCCGGCCGCGAGCCCGCCGGGCGAGTACCGGATCCTCGTCGTGGCGAACGAGACCGTCGGTGGGCCCGAGCTCCTGTCCGAGATCCGCGCGCGCGCTCAGGGGCACGCGGCGCGCGTGCTCGTCGTCTGTCCCGCGCTCAACTCGCCGCTTCGCCACTGGGTCTCCGACGAGGACGGCGCGCGCGCGTCGGCGCAGGCACGTCTCGATGAGAGCCTCGCCTCGATGCGTGCCGCGGGCGTCGACGCGAGCGGCGAGATCGGCGACGGCGACCCGATTCAGGCGATCGAGGACGCGGTGCGTACGTTCCGTCCGGACGAGCTGATCGTCTCGACGCATCCCGCCGGGCGTTCCAACTGGCTCGAGCGCGGCGTCGTCGAGAAGGCCCGCGAGCGCTTCGATCTACCGCTGACCCACGTCGTCGTCGATCTGAGCTGACGATCGACGTCGTAGATCCGCTGCCGCTCGCCGCCGAGCTGCGGGAGGTGCACCGGTCCGCGCTCGGCGCGGGGGCGCTCTCGGACGAGTGGGCCGCGACCCGCCTGCCCGCGCACACGACACGCGACGACTTCGTGTTCCTGATCGCGCGAGAGGGCGGCGAGGTAGCCGGCTTCGGCTACGGCTACACGGGGAGCAGCGGCCAGTGGTGGACCGACCACGTCGAACGGTCGCTCACGAGCGCACAACGGGCCGAGTGGATCGAGCCCCCTCACTTCGAGATCGTCGAGCTGCACGTGCGGCCGTCGCACCAGCGTCGCGGCATCGGCAGCGCGCTGCTCGCGCAGCTCCTGACGCGGCAGCCGCACGACCGGGCGCTGCTCTCGACGCAGACCGGCTCGCGCAAGGCGCGCAGCTTCTATGCGAAGAACGGCTGGAACGAGCTGGCGAGCGTCGACTTCGGGCCGGGGTACCCGCCCTACATCGTGCTCGGCAAGCGTGTCTGAACCGGATCGTGCGTTTGCGTCGGGCGGCCCGAACTCTCGAACCTGGTTCGCGCGCGTCGCGTTTTGGCGGTGAGGTCCGTTGGTGGTTGCGCGAATCAGGTTCGGTTTAGGCTTCGGACCTGATTCGGCGGTGCGTGGCGCGGCGTGTGGCCGGTGGCGTGCAGGCCGAACCAGGTTCGAGCGTTTGCGCTGAGTGGCCCGAAGTGCTCGAACCCGGGATCGAGGCGAATTATTTCCCGGCGTTTGACGAGACGAACTTCGCGACGGCCGTGATCTCGGCCGGGGTCAGTTGGCCCTTGAAGGCAGGCATCGCGCCGCCGCCGACGTTCACCTGGTGCACGACCTTCGCCTC
>JAOPYY010000146.1 GCA_025964395.1 Actinomycetes bacterium
CCCATCGCGTGGTAGCCGGCGTCGACGTACAGCGTCGTGCCGGTCACGTTCTTCGCGTCGTCGCTCAGGAGGTAGGCGGCCGCGGCGCCGACGTCGTCGGAGTCGATGTGACGGTGGAGCGGCGCGCGCTCCTCGAAGATCGACTCCATCGTCGTGAAGCCCGCGATCGAGCGGGCGGCAAGCGTGCGAACGGGGCCGGCCGAGACGGAGTTGACGCGAATGTTCTTCTCGCCGAGCTCCCAGGCGAGGTACTTGACGGACGAGTCGAGCGTCGCCTTGGCGACGCCCATCACGTTGTAGTGCGGCACCGCGCGCTCGCCTCCGAGGTAGGTCATCGTCACGATTGAGCCGCCGCCGGCGGCCGCCATCAGCGGCTCAGCCGCACGGGACGTCGCAACGAGCGAGTAGGCGCTGATGTCGAGCGCCATCCAAAACCGGTCGCGCGGCGTATCGGTGAAGCGGCCCTCCAGATCTTCGGCCGCAGCGAACGCCACCGAATGCACCAGGATGTCCAGCTTCCCGCCGAACACCTCAGACACCTCCGCGAAGACGCGCTCGATGGCGGCGTCGTCGCGTACGTCGAGCTCGGTGACGAGCGGGCTCGAGACGGAGTCCGCGAGCTCGCGCACGTTCTTCTCGATGCGCTCGCCCTGGAAGGTGAAGGCAACCTTCGCCCCGCCGTCGGACAGGCGCTTGGCGATCGCCCAGGCGATCGAACGCTTATTGGCAACCCCCAGAATGAGGGCATTCTTTCCCTCGAACACGGGGGCGACTTTAGCCATGGATCGGCTAAGGTGCGGAACCTTGCGTCGCCCTTTGATGCTCTCGGCGGTGATCGGGCTCGTAGCGGCGACCTCGGCTTCTGCCGCGCTCAGTCCCATTCGGCGCGATGCGCGCGAGGCAGCGCTCCCGCGCGTCCGCGCCGGCGTGCTCCACATCCCCGCGGCTTCGCAGCGCGGCTGGGCGCGTGTGATCGTCCGGCTCGCGGCGCCTCCGCTCGCCGCCTGGAGCTCCAGCCGCTCGCTCTCCTCTGCATCGCGCACGCACCACCTCGACGTCCACAGCGCCGGCGCGCAGGCGTACCTGGCGCAGCTCGCCCGGCTGCAGGACGCAGCCGCCGCAGAGGTGCGCGCCGCGATTCCGAGCGCCCAGATCCAGAGCCGCTTCTCGATCCTGCTCGACGGCCTCACGGTCCGGCTGCCCGCAACGTCGCTGCCGAAGCTGCTTCGCGTGAACGCCGTCACGAAGATCTATCCGAACCTCTCGTACTACTCGACGATGGACCGCGGCCCCTCGGTGATCAAGGCAACCGACCTGCAGGCTGCGACGGGCGACAAGGGCCAGGGGATCAAGATCGCCGTCGTCGACACCGGCGTCGATCCGACGAACCCGTTCCTCAACCCGGCCGGCTTCGCCTACCCGGCGGGCTTTCCGCGGGGCGACACGAAGCTGACGACGCCGAAGGTGATCGTCGCGCGCTCGTTCCCCGGCCCGGTGCGCGACAAGCTCAGCGCGAAGGCGTTCGACAAGTCGGAGCCGCATGGGACGCACGTGTCGGGCATCGCAGCGGGTGACGAGGGCACGACGGCGCCCGCCGGCCCCGACCATCCCACCGTGGCCAACCTCTCCGGCGTGGCGCCGAAGGCGTGGATCGGCAACTACCGCGTCTTCACCGTCCCGACGCCTCTCGGCCACCAGGCGAACACGCCCGAGATCGTGCAGGCGTTCGAGTCTGCGGTCGCGGACGGGATGAACGTCATCAACTTCTCGGGCGGCGGCCCGCAGACCGATCCCGCGAACGACGCGATGTACGAGACGATCCACAACGTCGCGCTCGCAGGCGTCGTGCCGGTGATCGCCGCGGGCAACGACCGCGAGGACTACGGGCTCGGGACGACCGGTTCGCCGGGCACCGCGCCCGACGCGATCGCCGTCGCCGCCACGTCGAACAGCCACGTCTTCGCCCCGGCGCTCGGTGTCGTCAACGGCCCGCCGTCGCTCGGTGCGGTACCGATCCAGAGCGCCGGCGGCGCGAAGCTCCCGGGCGCGTGGTCGACGCTTGATCAACCGATCGTCGACGTCACCTCGATCATGGGCACGGACGGCAAGCCGGTCGAATCGCACCTCTGCGGTTCGCCCGCCGATCCGAACACGTCGCTCGGCACGCTGCCCAAGGGCTCCGTGACCGGAAAGATCCTGCTCGTCGACCGCGGCATCTGCACCTTCCTCTCGAAGGCGGAGCGCGCGATCATGGGCGGCGCCGCCGGCCTGATCCTGATCGACAACCGCTTCGGCGAGGCAAACCCGATCCCGATCCCCCTGCCGCTCGCGGGCGGGATGATCTCCGACCTCGACGGCAAGCAGCTCCGCGCCTACCTCGCCGCGAACGGCGGCCAGGCGGCGGTCCGGGTGACGAGCGGCATCCAGGAGATCCTCACGAACCGCGGCGGGATCATCACGAGCTTCTCCTCCGCCGGCCCGACCGACTTCGGCCACCTGCTGAAACCGGACGTCTCGGCGCCGGGCCTCGACGTGCTCTCTTCGACACCGCCTGCGACGACGGGCTCGACGTTCTCGGTCTTCGCGGGCACGTCGATGGCGACACCGCACATCGCGGGCGCGGCCGCGCTGCTCCTGCAGCTGCACCCGGGCTGGACGCCGTATCAGGTGAAGTCGGCGCTGATGTCCACCGCAGGCCCCGCGTGGGGCGACACGGCCCGCACGCAGGAGGCGTCGGTGCTGCTCGGCGGCGCCGGGCTCGCAAACACGCTCGCGGCGAACGACCCGAAGATCTTCACCGACCCGCAGTCACTCTCGTTCCAGAGCGTCGACGTGTCGCCGGGCCCGCAGCGCAAGTCGATGCTGCTGACCGTCTCCGACGCGAGCGGCGGAGCGGGCAACTGGACCGTCTCGCTCGCGCCTCAGTCACAGACGACGGGCGTGCAGATCGACGTCCCGGGCACCATCGCTCTCGCCTCCGGCGGGGATGTGGCGATTCCCGTCGTCGTGCGTGCCGCAGCCGACGCCGGGCTCGGCGAGAACTACGGCTTCGTCGTGCTCACCGGGAACGGCGTGCAGCGCCGCGTGCCCTACGCGTTCATCGTCGAGCGCCCCGCGCTTCGCAATGCACCGTACGTCGCGCTGAAGAAGCTGCAGACCGGTAACACCGCAACGGGCACCAACCGTGTCTCGATCTACTGCTGCCCGAGCGCCCCGTTCGGCCAGCCGCCGAACTACACCGGCCCGACGATGAACGAGGACGGCGCCGAGCATCTGTACTCCGTCGACATCAACCAGCCGATCGTCAACTTCGGCGTCTCGGTGCTTGCTGCGTCGACCGGCGCGCTCATCGATCCGTTCGTTCTCGGTTCGAAGGACGAGAACGACGTGCAGGGCTACGCGGGCATCCCGACCGACGTGAACGCCCTCACCTTCGACGCGAACCTGGACGTCGGTGCCGCCGGTGTGCAGTTCCCGCGCCTGCAGCGCTTCTACGTGTCCGTCGACTCGCGCGCCGATCCGTTCACCAACAAGTCGCAGAAGGGCATGTACCTCCTGAACTCGTGGATCGACGACCTCACGCCGCCGTCCGTGCGGGTGTTCACGACGCGCGTCACCGAGGGCCGGCCGCTGATCGTCGCGCAGGTAGTCGATGCCGGCGCAGGCGTCGACCCGCTCTCGCTGGTGATCAACTACTCCGGCGCGCTCGTCGGCGCTTCCGCGTACGACCCGGTCACGGGGCTGGTCGTCTTCGGGATCCCGACCGCGGCGCCGAAGTTCAACGCCGGCAAGACGAACATGATCCTGATGGCCTCCGACTACCAGGAGGCGAAGAACATCAACACGATCGGCAACGACATCTTCCCGAACTCGCGGTTCAAGCAGGTGAAGCTGACGGTCGTGAACGGCCCGACGGTCACGTGGGTTCAACCGCCCGCAAACGTGTGCGCTCTCAAGAACGACCGGCTGATCGTCGTCGCGGACTCGACGAAGAAGGTCAAGCAGGTCGCGTTCACCGACAACGGCACGCGCATCGCTGTCGACAAGACCGGGAACGGCGTCTACTCGATTGCGTGGAAGACGGCCAAGCTCAAGAAGGGCAAGCACAAACTTCTCGCAACAGTGACGGACGCCGCCGGCCGAAAGGCCGCCGCAAGCCGCGTGCTCAGAGTCTGCAACTAACCCCGGGTCCCGGGGCGATGCTGGTGGTGCGATGCCGGAGGGGACAGTATGAGTAGTACGGCCCCGGGAAGCGACGGCGGCCAGGGACGCGGGGTAGCCGTCGTCACCGGGGCGTCCTCGGGCATCGGGGCCGAGCTGGTGCGCGCGCTGCGCGCGCGTGGAACGCTCGTCGTCGGGCTTTCGCGGCGTCCGTCGGAGGCCGACGAGCACGAGGAGTGCGACGTCACGAACCGCGCGTCCGTCAAGGCCGCTGCCGCCCGCGTGCTCGAGCGGCACGCGCGGATCGATCTGCTCGTGAACAACGCAGGTGTCGGCGCGCGGGGGAACTACCTCGACTCCGATCCCGAAGTGATCGAGCGCGTGATCCGCGTCAACTACCTGGGCTCTGTCTGGTCGACGCTCGCCTTCCTGCCGGGCCTCGGCCAGGGCTCGCACCTCGTCAACGTCGTCTCCGTCGCGGGCACGGTCGCCGTCGGCCCGTATTCGGCGTCGAAGCACGCACAGCTTGCGTTCTCCCGCTCGATCGCGGTCGAGCTCGCCCCGCGCGGCATCTCCGTCCACACGGTCAACCCCGGGTTCGTCGAGACGGAAGGCTTCCCGCAGCGCGAGCGCTTCGGGCCGCTGGTCTCGAGGATCGTCGTCGACCCGCCGCTCGTCGTGCAGCGGCTGCTTGAAGCCGTCGACAAGGACAAGCGCGAGATCTTCGTACCGCGCTGGTACCGCGCCGTCGCCTGGGCGCAGGCGCTTGCGCCGGGCCTCGTGGCGCGCGTGCGGTCTCGTGCAAAGCGCTAGCGGGCCTTCACGATCCTTACGACGCCCGTGGGATTTTTTAGCGCGAGAGGACGTACCAGCCGACGACGGCCTCGTAGCCGCTCGGCGCGAGGCTCTGCGCGTGCTCGCGCGCGTCGCCCTGGCAGCCGGCGAGATCGAGGTACGCCGCGAGATCGCGCGGCTCGTGCACGACTTCCTCGCGCAGCAGCTTCAGGCTGTTGGAGTCGAAGAGCCCACGCAGGTCGGCGTCCGCGAGCACGCGGGTCGTCGACGGGTCGCGCGCGTGCTCGAAGCGTGTGAGTTCGAGCCCGACGAGCGGATCCGCGGGTGCGAGCTGGTCGACGACAAGGATCGTTCCGCCCGGCCGTGTGACGCGCGCCAGCTCGGCGACCAGCAGCTCCGGCCTCGGCGTGTGGTGCAGCGTGCGCAGCGTGCCCGCGAAGTCGAACGACGCCCTCTCGAAGGGAAGGTGCTCACCATCGCCGACGAGCACTTCGACGTTCGCCGGTGCATCCGCGCGAGCCCGGGCGGCGAGCTCCTCGTCGATCTCGACCGCCACCACCTCCCGCACGCGCGGGGCAAGCGCGAAAGCGAGCGCGCCCGCGCCGGCGCCGACGTCGAGCGCGCGCTCGTCTCCGTCGAACTGCAACAACCGCTCGAGCCGCTCGGCGAGTGCAGCGGCGCGCTCCCGCTGCAAGGCCGCGCGCCGCTCGGCGTTCCCGCTCATGAGTCGGTGATCACGCGCCGCGCGCGTGTCGGGGAGGTGTTGATCCGGGAGGTGAGCTCGTACGTGATCGTGTCGGCTACCCGCGCGTGCTCCTCGAGCGGCATGCCGTGGCCGACGATCGTCACCGGTGTCCCCGGCGGCAGCTCGCGGTCGAGCTCGACCGCGGTTGCGTCCATCGACACGGCGCCGATCACACGCCGCCGCTCGCCGCCGACACGAACCTCGGTCCCGGTGAGGTCGCGGCGGAAGCCGTCCGCGTAGCCGAGCGGCAAGATCCCGATCCACGTGTCGCGCTCGGCGACGAACCGCCGCCCATATCCCGTCGACTCGCCCGCGTGCAGGAGCTTCGACTGCGCTATCTCGCTCGTCCACGAGAGCACCGGCTCGAGCCCGTCCTCGCCCGGGTCGGTGCCGAAGGGCGAGAGCCCGTACAGCGCGATCCCGCAGCGGGCGGCGTCGAACCGCGCCTCGGGCAGGCGGAGCGCCGCAGCGCTGTTCGCCACGTGACGCGTGAGGTGGGAGAGCGGATCGGTCGCCTCGCGAAAGCGCTCGATCTGCACGCCCGCGAAGTCGCGGTCACTGTCCGCAGTCGCGAGATGCGTCATCACGCCGACGACCTCGCGGGAGAGCGACGGCAGCTCGGACGTGCCCCACCGCCCCATGCCGGTGTCGAGCTTCACGTGCACAGCGACGCCTTCGGGGATGTCGTGCGCGGAGACGACGAGCGCGAGGCCGGCATCGCGTGCCTGCGCCACCTCGCGGCTCGACGTCGGCCCGAGGACGAGGATGCGCGCGGTCGGGATCTCACCGCGCAGCTGGAGCGCCTCCGGCACGGTCGCGACGCAGAGCGTGGTCGCGCCCGCCGCGAGCGCAGCGTCCGCGCAGTCGACCGCCCCGTGCCCGTACGCGTCGGCCTTCACCACCGCCCAGAGCTCGGCGCCGTCAAGCGCGCGCAGCAGCGTCTTGACGTTGCGGCGCAGCGCGCCCAGGTCGATGGTGATTTCACTTCTCACTGCAGGGGTGCGCGCTGCAGGCCGTGGCCGGCGAGCGCGCGCTGGAGCGCCGGCAACAGGTCGGACGCGATCAGACCCGGCTGCGGTTCCACGAGCTCCGCGGCCACGCCGTGCGCGACCGCCGCGGTGGCGGCGGCGAGGCGCGCGTCCATGCCTTTGGCGAGGAAGGCCGCGACGATGCCGGTCAACACGTCACCGGTCCCGGCAACCGCGAGCGCCGGCGTGCCGTAGGTCGCGACGAGCACGCCTTCGCGTGGCGCGGCGACGATCGTGTCGGCGCCCTTGAGCAGGACGACTGCGCCGAAGCGCGAGGCTGCGCGACGTGCCGAGTCGAGCCGGTGCGCATCGATCTCGCGGCTCTCGGTCCCGAGGAGCCGGGCGAGCTCGCCGGAGTGCGGCGTCAGCACCGTCGGCGCCTGCCGTGCGAACGGCTCGAGCTCCCACAGCGCGTCGGCGTCGAGCACCACGGGCACCGTCAGCTGCTCGAGCAGGATCCGGACGAGCTCGATGGTGCCGTCGCTGCGCCCAAGGCCGGGGCCGATCGCGACGGCGCTCGCCTTCTGCGCAGCCTCGAGGATCGCATCGGCGGAACGCGGCAAGAGACGACCCGCAGAGTCCTCGGGCAGCGGGCGCTTCACGACCTCGAGCAGCGAGGTCTCCAGCACCGGCAGCATCGACTCAGGCGCGGCGACGGCGACGTAGCCGGCGTCGGCCCGGAAGGCCGCACGCGCGGTGAGCATCGGCGCGCCCGTCAGCCCGCGCGACCCGCCGACCACCAGCACCGATCCGGCCGTGTACTTCGTCGAGTCGCGCCGCTTGCGCGGCACCTCGAGCAGCGCCGAAGCAGGGACGAGCGCGTGCTCGTGCTCGCGCGGCCGCAGCCCGATTGGCGCGATGTGCACGGAGCCCGCATGAAAGAGGCCCGGCGCGATCGCCAGCCCGACCTTTGCCGCACCGAAGGTCACCGTCGTCGTCGCACGCACCGCGACCCCGGGTACTTCGCCGGTCGAGGCGTTCACGCCCGACGGGACGTCGACGGCGACAACGGGACGGCCGCCGGCGTTGATCAGCTCGATCATCCGTGCAGCGTCCTCGCGCGGCGCTTCGCGCAGGCCGATGCCGAGGAGCGCGTCGACGATCACATCGGGCTCACCGAGATCGCCGACGCCGTCGACGACGTGAACCTCACGGCCTGCCGCCTTCAGGACCCGCGCGCACACCTTGCCGTCACCGCCGTTGTTCCCCTTGCCGCAGACGACCGTCACGCTGCCGGGGAACTGGCGCAGCACCATCTCCGCAACGGCGGCGCCCGCGCGCTCCATCAACTCTTCCAGCGGGCCTTGATGGGCCTCCTCGGCGCGCCGCGTCTCTTCCGCAGTCAGAAGCGGCTCGAGCCTCACTGGTTCTTCACCACCGCTGCCTCCACCACCTCTGCCTCCAGCGGCTGTACCTCCAAAACCACCGCGACCGCAGCCGCGAGCTCGCGCGAGTGCGTCATCGACAGCTCGATCTTTCCCGCGCCGACCTTCGCCGCCCACTGGGCGGTGCGCCCCGAGAGGAAGACGCCCGGCTTCGGGCGCCCGCGCACCTCGATCTCCTTCCAGGTGAAGTAGACCCCGGAGCCGAGCGCCTTGCCGACCGCCTCCTTGGCGGCGAAGCGGCCCGCGTAGTGCTGCGGCGGGTTCGGCTTCGAGTCGCAGTAGGCGCGCTCGGCCTCCGTGAAGCACCGCTCCTTGAAGTCCTCTCCGTGGCGGGCGAGCGCCCGGCGGATCCGCTCGATCTCGATCAGGTCGACGCCGACGCGCACTAGAGGCTTGATGTGGATTGGGGTGCTTGCGGGGATGGCTCAGACCAAGCAGGTCGTTCGGGTCGGGCGCAGGGCATAGCGGTGCCTACGTTCAAGCCCGACCCGGGCGAGATGCGCCGCGTCTGAGCCACCATCCGGGAGTGCCCTAAATCCATATCAAGCCTCTAACTGTTGTTCTCCAGCCAGTCAGGGAGCTGCGCGATCGACGAGACGATCCCGTCCGGCTGCACCTGCGAGCGCTCGACCTCATCGGGACGAAACTTCCCGGTGCGCACGAGCAACGTCTTCATGCCGTGCTTGTGCGCGCCGACGATGTCGGTCTCGAGATCGTCGCCGACCATCCACGTGAGCCCGGCTTCTGCATCGAGTGCTTCGAGCGCCGCGGCGAAGTAGGCGTTGCTCGGCTTGCCGAGCACGGTCGCCTCGATATCCGCGGCGTACTCGAGCCCCGCGACGAAGGCGCCTGCGTCGAGCCGCGCGCCATCGGCAGTCTGCCACCAGCGGTTCTTGTGCAGGCAGTAGAGGCCAGCGCCGGCCTCGAGCTCGTGAAAGGCGCGATTGAGGTTGAGGTACGAGAAGACGCGTCCCGTTTCCTCGCCTTCGTCGGCGCCGCCGAGCAGGACAGCCTCGACGTTCATGCCGACGAGCTGAAGGCCTACGAGGTCGTCGAGGAGACCGGGCATGGTCAGCGCGAGCACGCGCTTGCCCTCCAGGACGCGGGCCGCGACCGCCCCGGTCGTCTGCAGCTCGTCGTCCTCGACCTCGATCCCCATCAGCCGCAGCTGCTCGCCGACCTGAGCGCGTGAGCGGGTTGTGGTGTTCGAAACGAAGCGAATCCGGTGGCCGTCGGCCCGTAGACGGCGCACCGCAGCGGCCGCTCCTGCAATGGGCGCGCCTGAAACGTGCAGGACGCCGTCCACGTCCAGGAGAATTGCCGCCATGGACGTCGAGTCTATTCGGTCCGAGATTGCCTTCCGGTTCTCCCGTTCGAGCGGGCCCGGCGGTCAGCACGCGCAGAAGAGCTCGACCCGCGCGGAAGCGCTGTTCGACGTCGAGGAGTCGGCGGCGCTCACTCCGGCGGAGAAGAAGCGCGTGCTGGCGAAGCTCGGCCCGGTCGTGCGGGCGGCCGCGCAGGACGAGCGCTCGCAGCTCCGCAACCGCGAGCTTGCGACCGACCGCGTGCTCGAGCAGCTGCGCGAGGCGACGAAGGTCCGGCGCAAGCGCCGGGCGACGAAGCCGACGACCGCGTCGAAGGAGCGTCGGCTCGACGAGAAGAAGCGCCGCGGCCGCACGAAGCAGCTGCGCCGCTCGACGGAGGATTAGTCATCTACCCGCAAGGACCGAGGGCGGGCGCTCCGCCGGGGCCGTCCTCGTGCACCTGCGTCCCACTGAGGGTTGCGTCGAGGCAGTAGGACGTGCCGGTTGCCCGCGTGAGCGTGACGCCGGTCCCCGGGGGCAGCTGCGCGCCGACGTAGGTGCCCGCCTGGGAGTCGTCCACCTGGAGGATCTGGACGACCGGCGAGAAGACGGCCGATGCCGCGGTGGCGATTGCCGGCGACTCCGCCTGTGAGGCCGCCGAGGTCGGGCCCGCGTTCTTGCCCTCCACAGCCATCAGCCCGCCGCCGATCGCGAGCGAGGCCAATACGAGGATCAGTCCGAGCCCTCTCGTCACCCTTCCCGTATCGGCAGCGACCGCCGGATGGTTGAGGATCCCTGCTCGTCACGGCCTGACGACCCGACGCGGTTACGCTCCCCGCGTGTCCGAGCACGCGAAGATCATCGACGAGGCGCGCAAGCGCGTCGCAAGCGGCAGCAAGCTCGACGCCTCGGCCTTCGAGGCGCGGATCCGTGCCGCCGGCGGCGATACCGAGCGGGCGCTGAAGCAACTGGCGCGGATCGTGTCCGTGCAACGGGCGAGGGCGCTGATCGCCGGGCCTCCGACGCCCGAGCCCGCGCCGCCTCCGGCGCCCGCGCGGCCGCTCGCCCTGCGGACGAAGCCCACGATCACCGGGAACATGGACATCCGCCGCGAGCGCACCGGCGACTCGTTCGCGCTCGCCTGGACGGCCGAGCCGAAGGTCGTCGCCTGGGACGTCAGGCTCAGCGAGCGCCCCGACGTCCGCGGCGATTACGTCGTGCGTGAGGAGCGCAGCCTCCCCGGGACCGAGACGAGCCTGGAGCTCGAACTGGGCGACACGCCGCTGCGCGTGCACCTGCTCGGCCGCGCCCGCGACGGCCGCCTCGTACGGCGCGCGATCATCTCGGCCCTCACGCGCGAGGGCTGGGACGAGCGCTGGCAGCGACGCGCGAGCGCCTCGTAGAGGTGCAAGGATCGGTCACCGTCGAGTTGAGAGGAGCACCGTGAGCGCCACGCACTACCGCTGGGACGATCTGCCGAAGGAGGCGCTGAAGCCAGACCTGCACAGGCGGCTGATCTCCACCGACCGGATGATGCTGGCCCACGTCTATCTCGATGCGGGCGCCGTCGTGCCGAAGCACGCGCACGAGAACGAGCAGCTCACCTACATCCTCGAGGGGACGCTGCGCTTCTGGCTCGGCGAAGACGAGTCGGAACTGATCGATGTGCACGCCGGTGAGGTACTGCACATCCCCTCCAACCTCCCGCACAGGGCCGAGGCGCTGGTGCAGACGCTCGACGTGGACATCTTCTGCCCGCCGCGCGAGGACTGGCTCGACGGATCGGACGCGTACCTCCGCGACTCCTGACGTCCCGCGTCAGCGGGAACGGCCGGTGCGCGCGGGGGCTAGAACTGGCGGCCGGGGCGGTCTCGACGCGAGTCGGAGCCGTAGCGGCCGGCCAGCGCGAGGATCGCGACGATCACGAGAAATACGAGGAAAGCGGTCACGGACATAGCTTGCCTTGCAGGGACTATCAGCACAAATCGTGATATCGTTGGTGTCGATCATGGAACCTGATAGCGGGCACGGCAGTTCATGGCTGGGCGTCGAGCTTCGTCACTTCGCGGCCTTGCAGGCGGTTGCCTCCGAGGGCTCCTTCGGCCGCGCCGCGGAACGGCTCGGCTACACGCAGTCGGCGATCAGCCAGCAGATCCAGATGCTCGAGAAGATCGTCGGCGAGAAGCTCGTCGAGCGCCCGGGCGGCCCCCGCCCCGTGTCGCTGACCGAGGCCGGCCACCTCCTCCTCCGCCACGCGGACTCGATCGTCGCGCGCCTCCAGGCCGCACAGGCCGACCTGCACGCCCTTCGGAGCGGCGAGGCCGGCGTTCTGCGGGTCGGGACGTTCCAGTCCGTCGGGGCCCGCCTCCTGCCGGACATCATGCGCCGCTTCCGCGACCAGTGGCCGCAGATCGAGGTGATGCTCGAGGAGCGCGACAGCGACGCGGAGCTCGCAGACATGGTCGAGCGCGGCGAGCTTGACGTCGCGTTCGTGCTGCCTCCTTTCGGCGACAAGCCGCTCGAGACGATCGAGCTGCTGCGCGATCCCTACGTGCTCGTTGTCGCGAACGCCTCGCCCCTCGCGAATGTGAAGCACCCGCCCACGCTCGCCGAGATCGCAGCGGAGCCGCTGATCGGCTTCCGTGCGTGCCGATCGATGGATCCCTTGGAGTCAGCGCTGCGCGCGGCGGGCTGCGAGGCGAACTTCACCTTCCGCACCGACGACAACGGCACGGTGCAGGGGATGATCGCCGCAGGCATCGGGAGCGCGGTCATGCCGCGGCTGACGGTCGACGCCTCCGACCCGCGGGTGACCGTGATCGAGCTCGGGAACCGCGTCCCGCCGCGGCTGATCTCCGTCGCCCGGCACCGGGACCGCTACCACTCGCCGGCCGCCCGCGCGTTCGTCGAGACGGCGCTCGACGTCGTCTCCACCGAGCAACTCGCGGCGTAAGCACACGCTGAAACGGGGCGGCCTGACCAAGGCTGCGGCACCCGGGTCGGCCGCCCCGTCACAGGAGAGGGCAACGCACGCAGTAAGCGTTCCACTTCGAATCGTGGCAGCCGTGACAACTGAAACCATCCCCGTTTCGGGTGGCGGCTGTGCCCCGCTGCGCTGCGCGCGCGCTTACTCGACGGTGACGGTCTTCGCGAGGTTGCGCGGCTGGTCGACATTCAAGCCACGCAGCCGCGCAATGCGGTAGGCGAGGAGCTGGAGCGGCAGGATCGCCAGCGCCGCCTGTAGGAACGCAGGTGACTGCGGCACGTAGATGACGTCGTCGGCGTGATGCTGGATGTCCTCGTTGCCGTCGGTCGCGATTGCGATCACATGCGCACCGCGCGCCCGCGTCTCCTGGATGTTCGAGACGATCTTGTCGTAGACGTGTGTCGCAGTCGCGACGACGACCACCGGCGTGCCCTCCTCGAGCAGCGCGATCGGGCCGTGCTTCATCTCGCCGGCCGAGTACGCCTCGGTCGGGATGTAGGAGATCTCCTTCAGCTTCAGCGCGCCCTCGAGCGCGACCGGCAGGCCGATGTGGCGGCCGAGGTAGAGGAAGAACGGCTCGTTGAAGTACCGCTGCGCGAC
>JAOPYY010000166.1 GCA_025964395.1 Actinomycetes bacterium
GTCGAGCCCGTAGCGAAGGATCACAACCGAGCGGTGGCGATCGGGCAGCGAGTGGAGCGCATCGGCCAGCGTCTGCGAGCGCAGCGAGTCCTCGACCTGCTCGTCGGGGAGCGGGCCCTCGCCGGCGACGAAGTCACCGAGCACCGCGTCGTCTGCCTCGCCGACCGGAGCGTCGAGCGACGTCGACGCGCGCGCCGCCGCCTTCACTTCCTTCGCCTGCTGCAGCGGCAGGTTCGCCTCCTCGGCGATCTCCTCGAGCGTCGGCTCGCGGCCGAGCACGGCCCAGAGGGAGCGCTCGGCGCGGTTCATCTTCTGCATGCGCTCGACGATGTGGACGGGCATGCGGATCGTCCGCGCCTTGTCCGCGAGCGCCCGCGCGACGGCCTGGCGGATCCACCAGGTGGCGTAGGTGGAGAACTTGTAACCGCGGCGCCAGTCGAACTTCTCGACGGCGCGGATCAGGCCGAGGGTGCCTTCCTGGATCAGGTCGAGGAACGGCAAGCCCTGGTTGCGGTAGTTCTTGGCGATCGAGACGACCAGGCGCAAGTTGGACTGGATCATCCGGGCCTTCGCCGCCATGTCGTCCTTCTCGATCTTCTTCGCGAGCTCGACCTCCTGGGCGGCAGTCAGCAGCGGGTGGCGGCCGGCCTCGCGCAGGAAGAGCTGCAGCGCGTCGGTCGTCGTCTCCCAGGAGATCTGGAGCGGCTGTGGCTCCGGTTCGGGCTTCGGCCGCGCCTGGATCTCGCCGTCTTCGTTGACGTCGAGGACGACGTCGATCTGGCGGGTCTCGAGCTCGCGGTAAACGGCGTCGGTCTCGAGCGCATCGAGGCTCAACGGCTCGAGCACGTCGTTCAACTCCGACTGCAGGACGTTTCCGCGTTCCTCCGCCGCGTCGACCAGCTGTCGCAGGTCTTCGCTGAACAGGAGGATGTCTGTCTCCGTGGCCACGCAGAGCTTGTCTAGCCACTGCCTAAAGGACCGAAACCACCCATTTCAGTGATTCTTCACGAATGCACGAGAGTCAACGTTATGGAAAGCTGGCGAAGAAGCCTGAAACTGGCCCCCTAGTTCGGTTCTAGGCTGAACCTGATTCGGTGTCAGCCGAACCAGATTCAAGAGGTTCGACCCGCCGCGGGCTCCCGAGAAACGCTCGAATCTGGTTCGCTTCGCGAATCAGGTTCGGCTTTGGTTTTCAAGCATGGCCGGCGACTGGCGAATCAATCCACAGAGTTCTCCCCAATTGGCCGCAAAGACCGTGGAAATGTGGACAATTTCCTGTGCGCAAAATGCGCGCTTTTCGCGACGGAAGGCCTTGCCAGGACATCGCCCGGCGGGGTAGGTTGCTCTTGCACCGAGCACGGAGCGCGAGTAGGTCGAAGCAGCTCCCGAGGGCAGTAGGCGGAAGCCGAAGGTTCCCGGGAGATGTGGACAAAAGCGCAACCGGCTCGGTGAATTTTTTTTGGTCCCGCTTGGAGCACG
The DNA here is from genome assembly GCA_025964395.1 of Actinomycetes bacterium. Taxonomy (GTDB): domain Bacteria; phylum Actinomycetota; class Thermoleophilia; order Gaiellales; family Gaiellaceae; genus PALSA-600. Next base: position 1,480 of record JAOPYY010000166.1, read on the forward strand.
GAGCCTTTGGAGTACGGAGCACGAACGCCCAGTTTGTGCTGCGCTCAGAGAAGTTTGCGCAAATTGCGCCCTTCTCTCTTTCCGCCCCTTGCATGCCGGCGGGGCACGCTCTAAGTTCCCTCTTGCACCGAGCACGGAGCGCGAGTAGGTCGAAGCAGCTCCCGAGGGCCGTAGGCGGAAGCCAAAGGTTCACGGGGGATGTGGACGAAAGCGCAACCGGCTCGGTGAATTTTTTTTTGGTCCAACGCCGTCGCGTCTCCTGCAGCCCGTGTCTGCCTCCTGTCGCTAGGATCGCGCGCGATGCACCTCCGCCCTCCCTCGATCGATCACGGCATCACGTCGTTCCTGTGGGCCCTCTTCTTCGGGCTCTTCATCTGGATCGGCGGGCAGGCCGTCGGCTTCGGTGGCGCCGTGACGTTCATCGCCGGGTGCGTCGGCGGCTTCCTGATCTTCCTGTTCGTCCGCGTCTACGGCGAAGACGAGCCGCGCCGGCCCGTCTGACCGCCGGTCAGCGCGAACACCAGCAGCCGCGTCAGCTCGCCCCCGAGCTTGTGCTCGAGACGCGTGTAGGCACTCTCCCGTTCGTCGGCGACGGCGGAACAGTGCACGAGGAGCAACGCGGCTCCCCGCATTGGCTGCGGCTGTAGGACGCTCATAGAAGACCCAGATCAGTTATCGACGGGCAGGCCGCGCCGTGAATCCCTGGCGGGAGGGAACGCGCTACTCAAGTCCGAGGCGGCGGGCGTCGAAGGAGCCCGACCAGAGCTCCGCCTGGAACTCGGCCAGCGTCGCAGCCGCGTCGCTCGCGAAGTGGTGCTGCACAACCCCCACTTCGCGGTCGTTCACGAACGGCACGTCGACGTGCGCGCGCGAGACGAGGTTGACCGACACCCTTCCGCACGCCGGGCAGTGCACGGCGAGCCCCACGCGCTCCCCGCTCGCGGCAGGCGCGAGCAGCTTGAACGCAGACGGGAAGACCGGCCTCGGGCGCTCCTCCGGCCAACAGAAGAAGCTCCACGGCCACTCTCCCGCCTTGATGCGCGACGCCGCCAGCTCTCCGAACTCGCCGGCGATCGCCTCGACGCGCGAGGTCATCAGGTTGACGTACTGCGTGTCGTCGTGAAGGCCGAGGGGCGCCCAGTCGAGATCCTCGTGCGTGACGAGGCCCGGATGGTCCTCCCCACACCCGCACTCGAACTCGACGCGGAAGACGGCCGGATGCTGCGCGCCCGGAAGCTGTTCGAGCCGGCGGAACCGCGACAGTCGCACGTGTGTCTCACCGTGGATCGGACAGTTGAACGTGTAGGACGTGGTGAGCGTGTCGTACATGAGTACGTATTACCCCACGTATCGGACGATCCCGACACTGAACCAAAGGTCAGTAGGTGATCAGCGCGTGCACGTCAGTGCCCTCGAGGCGCTTGCGGCCGTCGAGGAACGTCAGCTCGATGATGAAGCACGTACCGACGACCACACCGCCCAGCTGCTCTACGAGCTTCATGATCCCTTCGACGGTGCCGCCGGTCGCGAGCACGTCGTCGTGGATCACCACCCTCGCGCCGTCCGGGATCAGGTCCGGGTGGAGCTCGAGCGAGTTCTGGCCGTACTCGAGCGCGTAGGTGACGCTGATCGTCTCGGGCGGGAGCTTGCCGGGACGCCGGGCCGGCACGAACCCCACGCCGGCCTGCGCCGCGATTGCCGCGCCGAGGATGAACCCGCGCGCCTCGGCGCCGATCACAATGTCGCACTCCTGCTCCTTGACCCACGTCGCAAGCTGGTCGACCGTCTCGCGCAACGCCTGCGGATCGGCGAGCAACGGAGTGAAATCCTTGAACCCCACGCCGGGGGTCGGGAAGTCTTGGACTTCCCGAATCTTCGAGCGGAGGTCGATCACTGCGCGAAGTCTCGCAGGTCGCGCCAGAACAGGAGCGAGGACAACTCGCTCGCGAGGTCGGCGAGCTGTTGCAGATCGCGCAGCGCCGTCTGGCGGCGCTCCGGATTGCGTGCGCGCAGCGACGCCGCGACGAGCTGCTCGATCAACGCGGCCTGCCGTCCGGTTGCGGTGCGGAACGTGCGCAGGTTCCGGGGGTCGACGCCGTAGCGCATCAACTGCGCACACGTGGCGGCGACGTCGATGTCGGATTCGAGGTACCGCTTTTCGCGCGCGCTTCCGTGCGGCGCGAGCAGGCCGTACTCCTCGAGCTCCTTCGCGAGCCCCGCGTCGATGCCGGCGCGCTCACACAGCTCGTCGAGCTTGATCGTCTCCTCCTCCGCACCAAGCGCGGTCGGGCGGCGGCGCTTGCGCTCCTTCTGGCCGGGCGCGTCGAGCTCGTCGCGAATCACGCGCAGCGGCAGGAACTCATCGCGCTGCAGGCGCAGGATCGTCTCCAGCCGCTGGAGATCAGCCTCGCTGAACAGGCGGTAACCGCCCTGCGTGCGTCGCGGCGTCAGCAGCCCCTCGTCCTCGAGGTAGCGGATCTTCGAGATCGAGATGTCCGGGAACTCGGCGGTCAGGCGGCGGACGACCTCGCCGATACGCAGAAGTCGTTCGCGCTGGGAGGCCGTCGTCGTCATGCGATGAACGTCATCCGGTACTTGCCGATCTGCAGTTCGTCGCCCTCCGCAAGCGGTGCGTTGTCGATCCGCTTGCGATTGACGAACGTTCCGTTGAGCGAGCCTTGATCCTCGACGTGGAACTTGCCGTTCACCTGCACGAGCACCGCGTGGTTGCGCGACACGGTGATGTCGTCCAGGAAGATCTCGCAGTCGGGCGAGCGGCCGAT
>JAOPYY010000180.1 GCA_025964395.1 Actinomycetes bacterium
ACGTCTGGATGGGATAACCGCTGAAAGCATCTAAGCGGGAAGCCCACCTCGAGATGAGAGCTCCCATCTCCTAGAGAGAGTAAGAGCCGTGGAAGACCACCACGTTGATAGGCGGGACGTGCAAGCACAGCAATGTGTTCAGCGGACCCGTACTAATTGCTCGAGGTCTTGATTTAGAACTCATTGTCGTAGCTATGGAGTTTTGAGGGTACGCGCCTGAATTGGCTGCGTCACTCACAAGTTGGGCGGTCTTAGCGACGGGGAAACACCTCTTCCCATTCCGAACAGAGAAGTTAAGCCCGTTAGCGCCGATGGTACTCGGGGAGCAATCCCCCGGGAGAGTAGGACGCCGCCCATTTCATTGACAGGCCCTGCGCTGTTGGTCAACAGCGCAGGGCCTGTCGTCGTTCTACGACCAGAGGTCGGTGCGCGGGCCGGCTGCGAACGCGATCGAGGACTCGCTGAGCTCGGTCGGTCCGGCCGGCTGAACCAACCACTCGAGCTCAGGCTGCACGCAGCTTCTCGCGCCAATCCGGGTCGAGCTCGCGGAGCCGGCGCACCCGTTCGCCGACGGGCGGGTGCGACACGAAGAGCGCGGCGAGGCCCTCCTCGGCGAACGGGTTCGTCGTGTAGAGCGGCTCCGTGGCCGGGCTGGCCTCGAAGCCGACGAGCTGCATCGCCTGCTCGAGCCGGACGAGCGCGTCGGCCAGGCCGTGCGGAGAGTCGCAGATCGCCGCCGCGAGCCGGTCCGCCTCGAACTCGCGCTTCTGGGAGAGCAACAGATGGACGAACGCCGCGGCGATCGGCCCGAAGACGAAGAGCAGCTGGCGCTGCAGGAAGCCGCCGATGCGCGAAGACTCGATCATCGCGGAGGAGATGATGACTGCGATCGTCTGGACGAGCACATCGCGGTGGCGGAGGTGGGCGAGCTCGTGCGCGACGATCCCTTCGAGCTCCGCCGGCGAGGCGACGCCCATCAGCCCGACCGAGATGGCGAGCCCCGAGCCGCCGCCTGCGCCGCGCCCGGACGAGAGCGCGCGCGGATAGCCGTCGGCGAGGACGTAGAGCTTCGGTTTGATCACGCCGGCGCGCGACGCGAGGCGCTCGACCGTCGAGTGCAGCGCGGGGGCCTCGCCCTCGACGAGCTCGCGGGCGCCGACCATCCCCATGACGATCCGGTCGGCGTACCAGTACACCGCGGCGGCGAGCAGGACGGCCGAGGCGATGAAGAGGATGCCGAGGCGGTAGCCATCGAGCTGCCACCCGAATGCGCCGAGCAGCAGCGCCAAGACGACCAGCACGAGCCAGGCCTTGAGGATGTTGCGGAGGATCAGGAAGCGGCGGCTCAAAGCCGTGAGCCTCTACTTACGCTTCGTCGTCGACGTCGCCCGGGTCTTCCTCGGCCAGCCCGCGGGGCGGCCAATCGGGCTCCGGCGCGTCGCAGCGGCTCGAGCAGTGGAGAGAGGCGACGTTCTGAAGCGGGATCAGGATGTGCCCGTTCAGCTCCACGTGCGCAACGTCCTCGAGGTAGCAGTACGCGGTCAGGACGCCGTCCTGGTACTCGCCGCCGAAGAGGGCGATCTCGACCTGCTCACCCTTGTACTTGTTGGTGTAGTCCTCCACTCAGGTCGAGTCTATCCGGCGGCCACTGCCAGCCGACCGTCCGCCATGTGAAGCTCGGCGACCTCGCAGTTGGCCATGCTCCCGATCGCCGCGACGCGTGAGGCGGCGTAGTCGAGGCCCGCAGCGGTCGCGCGGCAGGCCCGGATCGAGCCGCCGTGCGTGACGAGCAGGAGGGTCTGACCCGGGTGGCGCGCGGCGAGCCGGAGCACGGCGGCGACGACGCGCTCGCCCATCTCCTCGTAGCTCTCGCCGCCGCTCCAGCCCTTGCCGCCTTCCTGCCAGCGGCGGTAGCCCTCGGGGTCGACACCTTCGATCTCGCTGTGCACGCGGCCGGACCAGTCTCCAACGTCGACCTCACGCAAGCCGGCATCGACCTCGACGGGCAGCCCGAGCCGGTCGGCGACGATCAGCGCTGTCTCGTGAGCACGAGCGAGGTCGCTCGAATAGACGACGTCGATCGCCCGGTCCGCGAGCGTGTCGGCAAGCTCCCGCGCCTGCTCGCGGCCGACGTCGTTCAGCGGCCGGTCCTCGTGTCCCTGCCAGCGGCGTTCGTTGTTCCAGTCGGTTTCGCCGTGTCGCGCGAGAAGGATCACAGTCACGCCGCTACCGTAACGACCGCCGCTACCGTAACCGCGTGGAGCTCGGCCTCAAAGACAAGGTGTGCGTCGTCACCGGCTCGACCGGCGGGATCGGGCTCGCGGCCGCCAAGCAGCTGCGCGACGAAGGTGCGACCGTCGTCACCTCCGGTCGCCGCAGCGAGGGCATCGGTGATCTGCACGTGGCGGCTGACCTGACACAGCCGGGCGCAGCGGAGGAGCTGATCGCCGCCGCGGTGGCGGCGTTCGGCCGCGTCGACTGCCTCGTGAACAATGTCGGCGGCACAGACATCCGCAAGTTCGAAGAGCTGACCGACGACGACTGGCAAGCGTCGTTCGAGCTCAACCTGATGAGCGCTGTGCGCGCGACCCGGGCGGCGCTCCCCGGAATGAAGGAGCGGGGGAGTGGCTCGATCGTGAATGTCTCGTCGTCGGCGGGGAAGCGCCCATCGCTCGGCATGCCCGACTACTCCGTGATGAAGGCGGCGATGCTCTCGTACTCGCGCCTCGTCGCCGACCTCTATGGCGGCAACGGGATCCGCTGCAACGCCGTGACGCCCGGCCCGACGGCGACCGAAGCGTGGCTGGACGCGGGCGGGCTCGCAGAGCAGCAAGGCAACCGGGACGAAGTACTCGCCAAGGTGGGCGCCGGGCGGCCCCTGGGACGGCTGGCCCAGCCGGATGAGGTCGCGGCGGTGATCGTGTTCCTCCTCTCCGAACGAGCGTCATACGTGACCGGCGCGGCCTGGTCCGCAGACGGCGGAACCGTCCAGATCATCATCTAGACGGCCGCCCCGGCGGCTACCGTGGGCTCTATGCCCGAACTTGCCGGGAGAGTTGCCGACGCCTTTGCCGCGCGGATGCGCGAGGTGGAAGAGCGCGCGCTCTCGCCGCGTGCCGTTCGGTCGTACGAGACCCGCGGGCGCGCGCGCGAGGAGGAGGAATGCCTCGTCCGGACGCCGTTCCAGCGTGACCGCGACCGGATCCTGCACTCGAAGCCGTTCCGCCGCCTGAAGGGCAAGACGCAGGTCTTCATCGACCCGGCCGGCGACCACTACCGCACGCGCATGACCCACACGCTTGAGACGACCGGCATCGCACGCGTCGTCGCTCGGGCGCTCGCGCTGAACGAGGACCTGACGGAGGCGATCGGGCTCGGCCACGACATGGGCCACCCGCCGTTCGGCCACGCCGGCGAAGCGGCGCTCGACCGCGTGCTCGCGGACGGCTTCCGCCACAACGAGCAGTCCGCGCGCATCGCCCAGCGGCTCAACCTGACGCACGAGGTCGTCGACGGCATCCTCACGCACACGGGCGATCGCGAGCCCGAGACGCACGAGGGAAAGATCGTGCGCATCGTCGACCGCGTCGCCTACATCAACCACGACATCGACGATGCGATCCGCTACGGGATCCTTCAAGAAGCCGACCTGCCGCACAATGATCTCGCAGTCCTCGGCGGTAGAGGAT
>JAOPYY010000188.1 GCA_025964395.1 Actinomycetes bacterium
GCGATCGCGCGAACGACCCGCGCGGATGCGCTCGTCCTCGCGCTGACGTTCACCGTCACAGTCGCCGTCGATCTGGTCACCGCGGTCGCGGTCGGCGTTGGGGTCGCGGTCATACTCGCGCTCCGCACGATTGCGCGTAGCGCGCGGCTCGACGAAGTGCCCCTTGAAGGCGGAGATCACTCGGACGAGGAGCGGGCGCTGCTCGCCGAGCACATCGTCGCGTACCGGTTCGACGGGCCCCTCTTCTTCGCCGCGGCGCACCGCTTCCTCCTGGAGCTGACGCAGGTGTCGGACGTCCACGTCGTGATCCTTCGTATGTCACGCGTGACGACACTCGACGCGACAGGCGCCAACGTGATCGGCGACGCGATCACGCAACTGGAGAAGCGAGGGATCGCGGTCCTGCTCTCGGGTCTCCGCACGAAGCACGACGACGTCCTGGCGGCGCTCGGCGTCGCGGAGCACCTGCGGCGCAACGGACTGCTCTTCGAAGACACACCCACGGCGATCGCTCACGCGCGCGGGCTCGTCCACGGCCACCGGGCGTCCGGGACGCTCCGTCCGGCCCGGGTGGCTACCTAGGCAAAAGAAAAGCCGCCCCGGGGGACGGCTTTGATGCGCTGGAGAGGACTTGAACCTCCACGGCCGCGATGGCCACTAGGCCCTCAACCTAGCGCGTCTACCAATTCCGCCACCAGCGCAAGAGAGCGCGCTCAGTGTAGCCACGCGTCAATCAATACGCGTGAGCTCGCGCTGGAGCGTTTCGCGTTCCGGCTCGAGCCACGGCGGCAGCGAAAGCCCCTGCCCGAGCGACTCGAGAGGCTCGTCGACGAGGAACCCCGGTTCGTCGGTCGCGATCTCGATCAGGATGCCGTCCGGCATCCGGAAGTACACCGAGCGGAAGTACTTGCGGTCCTGCACGGGCGTCGGCCGCAGCCCGACCTCGGCGAGCCGTCTGAGCCACGCTTGCTGCTCCGCATCGTCCTTCGCGCGCCAGGCGATGTGGTGCGTCGTCCCGGCGCCGATCAGCGCAGGCTCCTCGAGCGGCTCTGCGAACTGCAGAGGTGCGTCCGCGGCGAAGAGGCCGACGTAGAGGTCCGGATTGCCGATCACGGTGACGTCGCGCAACCGCGGCACCGAACCTGGGTAGAGCCGCAGGCGCAGACCGTCCGGATCCTCGACCTCGCTCTCCTCGTCGGCGAGCGGCGTCTCGAGCCCGATCGACTCGAGCGTCCCGCGCCCAAGGCGGCCGGCGTCTGCGCGCGGCCACTCGAAGAACGTGATCAGCGTCCCCGGGCTGCCGGTCTCGTCACCGAAGTAGAGGTGATAGCTGTGCGGGTCGTCGAAGTTGACGGTCTTCTTGACCAGCGTGAAGCCGAGGTCGCGATAGAAGTCGAGCGTCCGCTGCGCCTCGGAGCAGACACATGTCACGTGGTGCAGACCCGCCAACTGCATGACGCGGGAGTCTAGACCCCGTTACTTGAGGAGGCGGAAGAGCAGAATCGTGTTCAGGAAGAAGAGCACCCCGACCACGATCGTCACGCGCGTCAGGTTCCGCTCGACGATGTGCGTTCCGCCTTGCGACTGCGGCGTGAAGCCCATCCCGCCCATGCCCGCGTCGCGGCCCGAGTGCATGAGGATCAGCCCCACCAAGGCTGCCGACAGCAGGACGTGCAGGACCGAGAAGACCGGAAGCATCGCCGAGGAAGGGTAGCTAACGCCGTTGGATCAAGCAGCAGCGGCGTCGAGAATCGCGCGCACGAGGTCGCCTGCGATCTGATCCTTGGTCACATACCCGGCCGCGCCGGCGGATCGAGCGCGCGAGATGTCGTGATTCGCGGCCGAGCCCGTGAGCACGATCACCCGCGTCCCGGGCAGCTCGTCCCGGATCGCCCGCGTGGCCTCGATCCCGTCCATCACCGGCATCGCGATGTCCATCAGGATCACGTCGGGCGCGTGCTCGCGGGCCAGCGCCAGGGCGCCGTGCCCGTCTTCGGCCCGGCCGACGACCGTGATGCGGCCGTCGGTGGAGAGAATCGCCTCGAGCGCCTCGGCGAAGAGGCGCTGATCGTCGACAATCACGACGCGGACCCGGTCAGACCCCATCCGGGCATACCGTATCCCGAGATGGACGCCGACGAAGCTCGCCAGAAGATCCACAACCTGCTCCTAACGGGCGACAACCGGCTGAAACAGGGCGTCTCGGCCGAGAAGATCCGCAAGAACTACGAGCAGGCGCTGGCGCTCGCGCGGGAGCATGGGCTCGAGGAAAGCGTCGGGCCGCTGGTCGAGATCAGGCTCGGCGATCTCGAACGGCTCGCTGGAGGATCGCCTCCACCCGCTCCGCCTGAAGCCTGACGTCGTGCTTCGCCGCGGCCGCCCGCGCAGCCGGGTTGGGCAACGGAAGCCCTGAGGCGACCCCGAGCGCTCGTGCGAGCTCCTCGATGTCAAGTGGATCGACGAGCACGCCCGCCTTGTCCGTCACGAACTCGGGCGGGCCGCCGATACGCGTCGCAACGACGCTGCGCTCGCACGCCATCGCCTCGAGGAGCGACTGGCCGAACGGCTCGACGAGTGCGGGGCCGCACACGACGTCGGCCGCGCTCAGCCAGCGGGGCACCTCGTCGTGTGCGACACGGCCGACGATGCGCACACGGTCACGCCCCTCGAGCTGCGCGCGCAACGGCCCATCGCCGACGAACGTCAGCGAGCCGCGCCCGAAGACCGCGAATGCGTCTGCGAGGCGCACGACGTTCTTGCGCTCGGTGAGCGAGCCGACGTGCAGGAACGCCGGCGACTCCAGCTGCTCGGCCGGCTCCACGGGGCGGAAGCGCTCGAGATCGACGCCCGAGTCGACCACTTCCGTCTTGCCGCGCGCCTCGGGCAGGCGCTCCTCGAGCTCGCGGCGCAGATACTCCGAGACCGCGATCACCGTCGATGCCTGGCGCACGACTTCGCGCGTGAAATGCGCAACGCCCGGGATGGCGCCGATGTTGCGCACGTCGCGGCCGTGCGCGGTCACGACGAGCGGCGCACGGATCTTCGAGGCGGTCAGCCCCGCCGGAACGAGGAAGTGCGCCCACACAACATCCGGGCTCGGCGCGGCGCGCACGCGGCGACGCAGCTCGAGGAAGCGCAACTTGCCGCCGGCACGGCGATCGAGCACTGCGAGATCGATCTCGTGCCCGCGTTCGCGGAGCGCGCGCTCCATCTGGGCGACGAACGACCCCAGGTCCGGATCGGCCGGGCCGGGGTACATCTGTGAGACGAGCAGGATCTGCACGGTGCGGATTGTCGTCTACGACGCGCGTCCGAGGGACTTCTGCATGCCCCGGCCCCTTCGGGCGACGGTCGGATCGATCGCGAGCAGCACGATGTCCGCGACGAGATTCAGCACGATGATCGCCGCCGCGGCGACCACCGTGACGGCGAGGATCACCGGAAGGTCGTAGCCCTGCAAGCCCGCGAGCGCGCGGATCATCGTCCGCCCCAAGCCCGGCAGCCCGAAGACGGTCTCGATGTACATCGCGATCCCGATCGCCATCCCGGCGTCCATCGCCGTCATGGTCACGATCGGCGCGATCGCGTTCCGCAGCACATGCACGCGGATCACCCGGAATTCCGACGCTCCCTTCGCGCGCGCCGTCCGCACCCACGGCTCCTCGAGCACCTCCAGCATCCGTGCGCGCACGATGCGCATGTAGAGCGCGACAAAGAAGAGCGCGAACGTGATCCACGGCAGCAGCAGGTGCCACGCCCACTCGCCCATGCCGCCGCACGGCTTCTGCGTCCCTGTCGGCGCGAACCGTTCCCAGGCCGTGATCGAGGCCTTGGACGGCGTGCTGACCGTGCAATACCCCGACGCGGGCAGCAGCTTCCACTTGTTGCCGACGAAGAGCTGCAGAAGCAAGCCGACGACCAGCGGGTGGGTGGAGATCGCGGCGACGGACAGGCCGAGCGTGAGCCGGTCGATCAGCGAGCGCGGCCGGGTCGCTGCGAACGTGCCGAGCGGCACGGCGATCAGCAACAAGAGGACGAACCCACCGAGCACCAGCGCTCCGGTGACGAGCGCTGCCTTCCACACCATCTGCCCCACCGACGCGCCTCGGACTTGCCCGTTGAAGAACACGACCGTCGGCCACGACAGCCCAAGGTCGCCGTGCAGCAGCCGCACCATGTACTTCTCGTACTGGACGACGGCAGGCCGGTCCGTGCCGAGGATGTGGTGCGCCTGCGCGACCTGCGCCGGCGTCGCCTTCTGGATGTCGACGATGAACCCGGCCGGGTCGGCGGGCACCTTCAGGTAGATCACGAATGTGACCACCGAGAGGATCCAGAGCAGGACGATCGCGATCCCGACGCGGCGGAGGGCGTAGCCGACCATCAACGCACCGACCTCGGATCGGTCGCCTCCCGCAGGCCCTCACCGAACTGGTTCAGCGAGAACACCGTCAGGAAGATCGCGATCGACGGGATGAGCGTCAGCCAGGGCGTCGTCGTCACCGGGTTGTACGGATTCGGGTTGAGGATCGAGCCCCATGTCTGCGCGAGCAGGCTCCCCCAACTTGCAGTCGGCAGCTTGATCCCCGCGCCGAGGAACGTGACGCCGACCTCGATCATGATGTTCGTCGCGACGAGCAGCGTCCCGTACGCGAGCAGCAGCGGCAGGACGTGCGGCAGCAGGTGCGTCCGCATGATGCGGCTGTCGCGCGCGCCGACCATCTGCGCCGCCTCGACGAACTCCTTCTGGCGCAGCGACATGATCTGCGAGCGGACGATGCGCGCCGGGTAGAACCACGTGAACGCGCCGATGATCAGGACCAGCTGAAAGACGCCCTGGTTGATCAGCCCGTGGAACGTCCAGTCGGTGAGCCCGTACGAAAAGAGGCTGCCGATCATCACGAGGAAGAGCAGCAGCGGGAATGCCATCACGAGGTCCGTGACACGCGAGATGAGAGCGTCGATCCAGCCTCCGAAATAGCCTGCGACCGCGCCCAGCACGATCCCGATCAGGATCGCGACGAGCGCGGCGCCCGCAGCGATCGTCAGCGAGACACGGCCTCCGTAGAGCACGCGCAGGAACTCGTCGCGGCCGAGCTGGCTGTCGGCGCCGAGCAGGAGCAGCGTCCTGGGGGTGCCCTTCGGCGGATCGGGATGCTTGAGCGCGAACGGGTCGTCGCCCGACATCAGCTGCGTGTCCCAGGTGACCGTGAACGGGCCTGCCGGTCGCAGCCCGACGCTCACGGCGTACGGGAAGAAGTCGTTCGGCCCGTGGCCGACGATCTTCTCGTAGAGCGGCGCACCCGGCCCGACGGCAAAGACGAGGACGAGCAGGAAGATGCCGCAGCCCACGGCTACGCGGTCGCGCTTGAGGCGCCGCCACGCGAGCGCCCATTGACCCTGCAGACGCGGCGCGTCCGACTGTCCCTCGGAGACCACAGCTTGCGAGAAACTAGCCCAGAGGCCTGACGTGGGATGCACGCGCACTCGCGGATGGTGGCTCAGACACGGCGCATCTCGCCCGGGTCGAGCTTGAACGTAGGAACCCTATGCCCTGCGCTCGACCCGTGCGACCTGCTTGGTCTGAGCCATCCCCGCAAGCACGCAATCCCACGTCAGGCCTCTAGCCCGGCGAGCGCACCTTGTCGTACTCGCCCCACTCCTCGCGGAGGACGCCACAGATCTCGCCGACCGTGCTGCGGGCGCGCAGCGCTTCCCGCATCGAGGGGAGCAGATTCTCCGTTCCGCGCGCTGCCTCGCGCACGCGTGCGAGCGCGGCCGCAGCCTCGTCCGCATTGCGCTCGGCGCGCACGCGCGCGGTGCGTTCGAGCTGACGCTTCTCGGCGTCCGGATCGATCGACTGCAGCTCGATCGGCTGCTCCGACTCGGCTACGTACTTGTTCACGCCGACGATCACGCGCTCGCCCGCCTCGACTTCCTGCTGCCACGTGAACGCGGCGCTCTCGATCTCCGCCTGCACGAAGCCCTGCTCGACGGCGGCGACGCCACCGCCCAGTTCGTCGATCCGCTCGATCAGCTCCCACGCACGCGCCTCGAGCTCATCGGTCAGCGCCTCGATGTAGTACGACCCGCCGAGCGGATCGGCCGGCACCATCGTGCCCGCCTCGTTCTGGAGGATCTGCTGCGTGCGCAGCGCGATCGTCGCGGCGCGCTCTGTCGGCAGCGCGAGCGCCTCGTCGTACGAGTTCGTGTGCAGCGACTGCGCGCCGCCCGCGACAGCGGAGAGCGCTTGGATCGCGACGCGCACGATGTTGTTCTCCGGCTGCTGCGCGGTCAGCGTCGAGCCCCCGGTCTGCGCGTGGAAGCGGAGTGCGAGCGCCTTCGGGTTCGTCGCGCCGAACCGCTCGCGCATCACGCGCGCCCAGACGCGCCGCGCCGCGCGGAACTTCGCCACCTCCTGGAAGAAGTCGTTGTGCGCGTTGAAGAAGAACGAGAGCCGTGCGCCGAACTCGTCGGGAGACTGGCCGGCCTCGACCGCAGCAGCGCAGTACGCAATGCCGTTGGCGATCGTGAACGCGAGCTCCTGCACCGCCGTCGATCCCGCCTCGCGGATGTGGTACCCGGAGATCGAGATCGTGTTCCAGGACGGGATCCGTTCCGCGCAGTACGCGAACAGATCGGTCGTAAGCCTCATCGACGGGCGCGGCGGGAAGATGTAGTTCCCGCGCGCGATGTACTCCTTGAGGATGTCGTTCTGCACCGTCCCCCGAAGCGCGGTCGACGGGACGCCCTGTTCCTCCGCCACCAACTCGTAGAGCAGGAGCAGCAGCGCAGCGGGCGCATTGATCGTCATCGACGTCGACGCCGTGTCGAGCGGGATCCCGCCGAGCAGGATCTCCATGTCTGCGATCGAGTCGATCGCGACGCCCGTGCGGCCGACCTCCCCGAGCGCGCGCGGGTCGTCCGAGTCCATGCCGAGTTGCGTCGGCAGGTCAAACGCGATGGAGAGCCCGGTCTGGCCGTGTTCGAGCAGATAGCGGTAGCGCTCGTTCGACTCCTCGGCAGACGCGAAGCCCGCGTACTGGCGGATCGTCCAGGGTCGGCCGCCGTACATGTCCGGGTAGGGCCCCCGGGTGTACGGGTACTCGCCGGGGAGCTCGAGGTCGGTTGGCGCGTCTGCGGCCGTGTAGACCGGCTTGATCTCGATCCCTGACTCGTTCTCGGCTCGATCGGTGGACGCCATCGCCGAAAGTATGCTCGCGGCGTGCGCGTCTTCGCTTTCGCCCTGGTCGCCGCGGTGCTCATCGTGCCGTCGGCGACCGCGACGCCACACGGCTTGAAGCTGCTCGTCCGCGATGGGAACCGCCTCGCGCTCGTCTACCTCGACCGGATCACGCCGTTCCGGCAGCCGCTGCACCCCGAGCCGTACCGCAACCTGGCGTTCAGCGGCGACGGCCGCCTCGTCTCGATCGGGGGGACGATCCTCGGCCGCGCCAAGCTGCCAACGCAGACACTTGCGTGGGCGCCCACGGGGGAGCGTGCCGCTTACACGACCACCGAAGGCGCCGTCGTACTCTGGACGCCAGCCGGCACACGTCAGATCGAACCGAAGGGCTGGGGCGCGGGGCGCTTCCTGCCCGCGCTCGCGTGGTCGCGCAGCGGCGCGCTCGCGATCACCCGCGGTAACTCGATCTGGGTGTGGCGCGACGGCGTATCGCAGCAGATGATCGGGCCTGTGCCGAACTCCGGGATCCCGGTCCCGGTCGCGTGGCACGGCACGCATCTGTTGTGGTGGGTGTGGCCCGACTCGGGATCGATCGCGGCCGACGGCGTCACGCTGTACGAGGACTCGCGCGTCCTCGGCACGACGCTCACGTACCACGACTACTCCACGGTCTGCGGCGAGCACGTCGCCTTCGTGCAGGGCGGCAATCGCTACTCGACGAGCGGCAAGGCGCTTACGTTCGATGGTCGCATCGTGGCGCGCGACTCGGCGCACTCGTGGGTCTCTCCGTCGTGCACCCCGGACGGTCACCTCGTGGCTGCGGCCAGCCGGAACATCGTGCCCCCGTTGACCACCGAGACGCACCGCGCGATCTGGCAACTCCTGCCGACGCGCAAGCAGGTGACCCGGCCGCCGTGGGGCTGGAGCGACGAGGACCCGCACCTGTTCCAGAACGGCGACCTGCTCTTCGTGCGCTCCCGCATTACGTCGAAGCGGGACGGGAACACGTGGCGTGACACGGCGAAGGGACACGTCATGGTCCTTTCCCACGGCAGGTTGCAGGAGGTCGCAAAGATCGGGTACATGCAGGACGAGAGCAAGGGCGTATACCTCGGCCCGTACTACGGTCACTACGACTGGTCGTACTTCGTGGCGGTGCACGAGTGACCGTGCGCGTCCGTCTCTTCGCAGGGCTTCGCGAGCGCGCCGGCTGGTCGCAGCGCGAGATCGACGCGGCGACGGTGGCCGACATCTGGCCCGCGCTCAAGCTCGGCGACGAGCCGGCAGGGCTGCTGTATGCGGTCAACAAGGAGTACGCCACACCCGACCGCGAGCTCGCCGACGGTGACGAGGTGGCGCTGATCCCGCCGGTCTCCGGGGGCGCGTTCCTGCTCAGCGACGAACCGCTCTCGCTCGACCGCGTCGTCGACGAGGTGCGCGATGAGCAGGCAGGCGCAATCGCGACCTTCACCGGCACGACGCGTATCCAGTCGCGCGGCCGCACGGTCACGCATCTCGAATACGAGGCGTACGAAGGAATGGCGGAAGGGGTGATGGCGGAAATCGCCGAGGGCCTCCGGCGTCGGTACGAGTTGACCGCCGTCGCCATCCATCACCGAATCGGGCGCGTGGGCATCGGGGAGACCTCCGTGGTGATCGCCGTCTCCGCCCCGCACCGCCAGGACGCACTCGCCGCGTGCAAGGACGCGATCGACGAATTGAAGGAGCGCGTGCCCCTCTGGAAGAAAGAGGTCTATGCGGGCGGCGAAGAATGGATCGGAAGGGGATCGTGAGCTTCGACGAACAGCGCGACTACGAACCGATCCAGCCCCGCGGCACGGATTGGATGGGCCGCATCCGCAAAGCGATCGGGCCGCTGATCGCGCTCGTGATCGCCGGGGCGAAGTTCAGCTTCGTGCTCCTGAAGTTCTCGAGCATCTTCATCGCCGTCGCCGCGTACGCGCTCATCTTCGGTTGGAAGTTCGCCGTCGGGTTCGTCCTTCTGATCTTCATCCACGAGCTCGGCCACTACATCGAGGCGAAGCGCGAAGGGCTCAGCCCGAAGCTGCCGGTGTTCATCCCGTTCCTCGGCGCGTACGTGCAGTACACGCGCGGCCACCCGTGGCAGACCGCGCGCGTCGCGATCGCCGGGCCGATCCTTGGCGGCGCGGCAGCCGCCGTGTGTCTCGCGATCGCGCAGTCGAACGGCTCCGCCCTGATGTACGCCCTCGCCTACTCCGGCTTCTTCCTGAACCTGTTCAACCTGCTGCCGTTCGGCATCTTCGACGGCGGCGCGGTCTGGCGCTCGGCCAGGTACCTGCGCCTCGGCGGGGGACGCGGACTTGCCTTCGCGTCGTACGCCCTCTACTTCGGCACCGCCGCTGCACTGATCCTCGGGATGATCGCGACGTATAAGCCGCAGCATCGTCTGTGACCGACGACAGGAAGATCCTCGACGAGGGCACCTCGCCCATCGAGCAGTCGGTCGCGAAGATGGCGGACGAGTTCCGCGCCGGGCTGATGAAAGTCGCGCTGATCGATCGCCCGGCCGTTGCGCTCTTCGGCTCGGCACGCGTCACGGAAGGAAGCAAACCCTACGAGGAAGCGCGCGTCGTCGGGCGCAAGTTCGGCGAAGCGGGCTGGGCGGTGATCACCGGCGGCGGCCCCGGCGTGATGGAAGCCTCCAACCGCGGCTGCAAGGAGGGCGGCGGGCTGTCGGTCGGCTTCAACATCGTCCTGCCCCACGAACAAGGCGGGAACCCGTACCTCGACATCTCCCACACCTTCGAGCACTTCTACGCGCGCAAGGTCTGCTTCGTCCGCCCGTCGCAGGGATTCGTGATCTTCCCGGGCGGCTTCGGGACGCTCGACGAGCTCTACGAGGCACTCGTACTCATCCAGACCGGCAAGATCCGGCACTTCCCAGTCGTGCTGTTCGACTCCGACTACTGGACGGGGATGCTCGACTGGATCCGCGGCGAGATGATGACCGACGGGATGATCTCGCCGGCCGACCTCGAGCTTCTGCACGTCACGGACGACCCGGACGACGCAGTGCAACGCGTGCTCGAGTCGTACGTGCCGACAGCAGCGGAAGGCGCGGCGGCACGAAACGCATGAATCTGGTTCGGCTGACACCGAATCAGGTTCAGAACCAGACTCGAACCGCGAGTTTCTCTCGGAGGCCACGTCGCTTGGAAACTCATGAACCTGGTTCACAAACCGAACCAGGTTCAGTTCTAGGGCGAACCTGATTCGCGAAGCGAACCAGATTCGAGCGTTTCTCGGAGGCCACCGCGGCGCGAAGCCCCGAACCTGGTTCGCTCTTCAACCAGGTTCGAGAGTTTCTCGGAGGGCGCCGCGCTAGAACTTCGACGGCAGGACGATGTACGGGCCGGGCGGCGTTCTCCCCGGGCCGTAGACCGTCGTCGGGCTGTCCGGGATGTAGTGCGACTTGAACGTGTCGTGCCGCAGCTCCTTCCCGTTCGCGTCGTAGACCGTGCGATCGACGCTCACGTCGAAGCCCTTCTCGCCCGTCCCCTTGACGACCTTCGCCGAGCCGCGCGGTGCGTTCGGGTCGATCGCGTAGTTCATCGACGGCCCCGTCCACTTCGTCTGCGGGCTCGTCTGTGCGACTACGCGGCGGTGCTCGTTCGTGCCGTAGAACGTGAACGTCAGCGTCGAGTCCGTGTACGACGTCTTGATCAGGATGCCATGCTTCAGGTCATTCTTGAACTTGAAGTCCGGGCCACCCCACGAGACGGTCGCATCGCGCCCGAGCGGGTAGTGCGAGAGGTAGAGGTTGTGGTTTGTGCGCTCGAGGATCGGCAGCCCGATCTCGAAGGCGTCGTTGAACAGCGTTGTCGCCGTCTGACAGACACCGCCGCCGATCGAGGGCAGGACAAGCGAGCCAATGATCATCTGTCCCTCGAGGAAGCCGCGCTGCGAGGTGCGCGGGCCGACGACGTCGTTGAACGAGAACACCTCGCCGGGCTGGATCACCGTCCCGTCGATGTAGTCGGCCATCAGATGCACGTTGTGGATGCGGTTCGATGACGAGACGCCCATCTCGGTCGTGAACGACGTGAGCTTCTCGCGGATCCCGAGCGCGTTCGCCTTTGCTGTCGTCAGATCGGGTTGGCGCGCGCCGAGCTCGACGCGGGCGACGTGGCCGGCCTTGGCGGCGGCGGTGACCGCGCTCGCGAGCTGGGCGGGGTCGACGTCGCGTCCCGGCCGCGACGGCGTCACGGAGACGCTGGCGCCGGAGACGACGAAGTGCGCGTTGTGCGCGCGCTGGATCCACTTCCCGAGCCGTGGCCGCACGACCTTCGCAAGCGCATCACCGTCGAGCTTCACCGCGAGGCGGTTGCCGTGCGCGTCGACGCTCAACGCACGCGCGATCTGCACAGAGCTCAGCGAGCCGCGGCGCGCACCGTGGTAGTCGATCTGCACCGGCTGCGCGACCAGTGCACGCGCTTCGGTCGCAGCCGCCTGCGCGGCAGCGTCGGAGATTGCTGGACGGAGGCGCTTGAACGGCGCGTTGACGACGGTCGTGTCGCGCGAGAGTCGGCGCAGCAGCGAGGCGTTGTCCAGCTGCTGTCCGTCCTGGGCGGGAGTCACGACAACGGTGGTTCCCTTGAGCGTGACGGTGGCCGACACTGGGGCACGGCCCGTGCGTGCCAGCGCGTCGAGCACGTTGCCCGCGTGCGTCGCGCGCCCGACGACAGGCACGACGTCGACGCGGCTCGGAACGACGAGCGCGATCTCGGAACCGGCGGCGAGCGCGCGGGACGTGGTCGCGCCGACGTTCATGGAGACGAGCCACCCTCGCGGCACGCGGTAGGAGTGCCCGCCGGTCCGAATCGTCACCTGCTGGTTACCCCAGCCGCGAAGCTCACGCTCGATTTGGCCACGGTTGTCCCCGCCGACATCGATGCCCAGTACGTGGACTCCCGGCTTGGCGGCGCCCCGGAACTGCAGCCCACGCGCAACCGCGGCGCCGATTGCGGCGACCCCGAGTACAGCGAGGAGGACGGCGACCCTTTTCATTCCCGACAGTCAAGCAACGAAGCCGGAGGTCTTGCGGATTCGCCCCTCGCGTATCGTTTTACGCATGGAGCTGCGGGATCTGCCCTCGATCGACGAGCTCACGCGCTCAATCGGCGACCCCCTGGCCGTGACGGCCGCGCGGGCCGTGCTGGCCCGGGCGCGCGAGGAGATCCAGGCGGGAGTCGATCCCGGCGACCTCGCAGCGCGGCTCGAGCAAGAGCTCACCTCGGCGCGCGCCCCCGCCCTGCGCCGCGTCCTGAACGCCACCGGCGTGATCGTGCACACGAACCTCGGGCGCGCGCCGCTCCCCGTCGCAGCGCTCGACCGGGTGGTCGAAGTCGGTCGCGGCTATTCGAATCTCGAGTACGACGTGGCCGAGGGCGCACGCGGCTCGCGCCAAGACCACGTGACGGCGATCCTCCGGCGGCTGACCGGCGCCGAGTCGGCGATCGTCGTCAACAACAACGCCGGCGCGATGTTGCTCGCACTCGCGGCGCTCGCCGAAGGACGCGAGGTGCTCGTCTCGCGCGGCGAGCTGATCGAGATCGGGGACGGCTTCCGCATCCCCGACGTCCTCGTCCGCTCCGGCGCGAAGCTCGTCGAGGTCGGCACGACAAATCGGACGCGCGCTGCCGATTACGAACGCGCAGCGGGGGAGCACACCGCGCTCGTGCTGCGCGTGCACCAGTCCAACTTCCGCGTCGTCGGGTTCACCGAGCAGCCGGCCCTCGCCGAACTGGCCGCGGTCGCGCGTAGACACGACGTGCCTCTGCTCGACGACCTCGGCTCCGGAGCGCTGCTCGACATGTCGGACGAGCCGACCGCGCAGGCGTCACTTGCGGCGGGAGCAGACCTCGTTTGCTTCAGCGGCGACAAGCTGCTCGGCGGACCGCAGGCCGGGATCGTCGTCGGCCGCGCGGACCTGGTCGAGCGCCTGCGCCGCCATCCACTGCACCGCGCGCTGCGCGCAGACAAGCTCGGGCTTGCCGCGCTCGAGGGAACGTTGCTCCTCTACCTCGATCCCGAGCGCGCCCTGCGCGAGGTTCCCGTGCTGCGGATGCTGCACGAGGTCAGCAGCGTCGTTCACGCGCGGGCCGAGCGGCTGGCCAACGCGGTCGGCGGAGAGATCGAGGAGACGGTCGGCCGAGTCGGCGGCGGAGCGCTGCCCCTCTCGGAGCTGCCTTCGTTCGCCTGCGCCGTCGAGGAGACGCTGGTCGCGCCGCTGCGCGCGCACGAACCGCCGGTGATCGGGATCGTGCGCGACGGGCGCCTGCTGCTCGACTGCCGCACGCTCACCGACGACGAGTGCGACGAGGTGGCCGCCGCGGTTCACGCATGCCGTTGACGGTCGGCACAGCCGGCCACATCGACCACGGAAAGACGTGGCTCGTGCGCGCGCTCACAGGGAAGGACACGGACCGGCTGCCCGAGGAGCAGGCGCGCGGCATCTCGATCGATCTCGGCTACGCACCGCTCGAACTGCCCGGCGGACGGCGCATGTCGCTCGTCGACGTTCCGGGTCACGAGCGGTTCGTGCGCACGATGATCGCCGGCGCGACCGGCATCGACCTCTTCCTGCTTGTGATCGACGCCCAGGAGGGCGCACGGCCGCAGACACTCGAGCACCTTGCGGTGCTGCGGCTGCTCGGCGTCACGCGTGGCGTCGTCGCCGTGACCAAGTCCGACGCGGTCGACGAGGAGACACTCGAGCTCGCGCTCGAGGAAGCGCGCGAGCTCGTGCCGGACGCGGAGGTGATCGCCGTCTCTGCGAAGACCGGCGCCGGCCTCGACGAGCTGCGTGCGGCGCTTGCACGTGTGCCGGTCGAGGAACGCGACGCCGACCGCGCGACACGTTTGTACGTCGACCGGGTGTTCACGCTCCAGGGCATCGGCACGGTGGCGACCGGCACGCTCTGGTCGGGAACGATCGCTGCGGGCGACATGCTGCGGGTCGAACCGCGGGGCAAGACGGTGCGCGTGCGCGGCGTCCAGGTGCACGACGCGCCGGTCGACGAGGCGGAGGCCGGCCAGCGCGTCGCGGTCAACCTGCCGACCGTTGAGCGCCGCGATCTCGCGCGGGGCGATGTACTCGTCGAACCAGGGCACTACCCGGTCTCGTATCGCCTCGACGTGCGCCTCGAGGAGATCGCCGCCGTGCCCGCCGCCGTGACGGTGCACGTCGGGACGAAGGCGGTTCCCGCGCGGCTCGCCCGCGACGGCGCCTATGCGCAACTTCGGCTCGCCGAGCCGGTCGTCGCCGCGCGCGGCGACCGGGTGGTGCTGCGCACGCAGACCACCGTCGGCGGCGGCACCGTGCTCGATCCAGCTCCGCCGCGCAAGCTCGAACCGGAGCGGCTGGCGGTGCTCGAGCGCGGCGATCCCGAGGAGATCGTGCGCGCACTGGTGCACGCGCCTGTCGCCGGTCGCGAGCTGCAGGCGCGCGGCGTGCTCGCGCCGGGCGAGCTCGCGCGCGGGCTGACGGCTGTGCGCGCCGCCGGCGAGCACGTGTTCTCGGATGCGTGGCTCGCGGAGCTGCGCACGAGCGTGCGCGCGCAGCTCGCTGCACGCGCCGAGTCGGATCCGCTCGATCCCGGCGTCCCACTCGCTGAGCTCCTGCCGGCAGAGCCGTGGGCGCCGCACGTGCTCAACCTGCTCGAGGTCGAGCGCCGCGGCGCCAAGGCGTACCTGCCGGGAGCGGCCGCCGCGCTGGGCGAGCGGGCGCAGGCCGCGTCCGAGCTCGAGGCGCTGCTTACGCAGGAGGAGATCGCGAAGGTGGACGACAAGCAACTCGCTGCGTTCCTCGAAGACGCGGGCCGCCTGCGGCGCGTCGGAGACGGATTCGCGGTCTCGACCGCGCTCTACGACCGCGGGCTCGAGCTCCTGCCGAGCCTCGACCAGATCACACTCGCCGGCTTTCGGGACGTGCTCGGCGTCGGCCGGCGAACCGCCCAGCTCCTGCTTGAGCGCTACGACGCGGACGGGCTCACGCTACGGCGGGGCGACGTACGGACGCTACGACGCGCGCGCGCCTAAGCCTCTATGCCGTAGGGACGCTCTGAAGCGTGTGCACGACGAGCTTTTGGGCGGCGGCGTCGGCGAGCGCGAGCGCGGCCTCGGGCGTCTCCCCCGTGGCAACGACGTAGCCTCGGCGGTCGGCGTCGACCTGCACCGGTGTGATCGTCGCGCCGGCACCGAAATACAGACCGGCAGCCAGCACCCCGCGGGAGGAGCGCACCTGATCGAGCCCCTCGATGTCTGAGACGGTGCCGACCGGCAGCACTCCGGGGCTCGCGGTGAGGAAGCGGATTGCAATCGGGCGCTCGGATGTGGACGTCACGAGCTCGTCGCGCACCGGCTGCCCAAGCGCCTGCGCGATCGCGATGTCGAACAAATCGATCCCCGTCCCGAACCGGACGAGGTCAGCCATCTGACCGGCCGCGATCCGCGCGGCGATCTCGACGAGGCGCACGTCTTCACCCGACGCGATCAGCTGCGGAAAGGCGATCCCGTCGCGGAGCCCGAGCTCGCGAACGGCGTCGAACGCAATGTCTCGAACGCGGTCGAGCACGGCCTGGTCGAGCGACGACGGATACATGTGGATCCAGCCCACGCCGAACCCGACCCCGGGGGGCCGCAGCCGATCGGAGAGCGTCAAGAGCGTCGGTTCGCCGCCGCGCACAACCATGATCCCGTTCAGCTCGACGCCGTCGACGTATTCCTCGAGCATCACGTGACCGCTCGGCGAGAACGACAGCGCTTCCTCGAGATGGCGCTCAACATCGGCCGCCTCCTCGATCATGAAGAGCCCGCGCTGGCCGCCTGAGTCCGCCGGCTTCAACACCGCCGGTAGCGGGATCGTCTCGGCGATGGCGCGCACGTCGGCGTCGCGCGTCAGGACTGCGTGCCGCGGCTGCGGCACCCCCACCGCTTCGAGGCGCGCCCGCATCACCGTCTTGTCGGTCATCGCGCGCGCGACGTCGGCGCCGATACCGGGCAGCCCGAGCGCGTGGGCAATCTCGGCGGCAGGCAGGACAGCGCGGTCGCTCGACACCGCGAGCACTCCTTCGGCGTCGTGCTCCTTCCCGGCGGCAACGACGTGATCGACGTCTGTGAAGTCGACGGTGACGCAGACGTCCGCGATCTCGAAGCCGACGGCGTCCTGATCGCCGTCCACCGCGACCACGCGATGCCCGGCGCTCCGCGCATGCCGGATCGCCGGCAACTGCGAAACGCTCGCCCCGAGAAAGAGAAGTGTCGCCACGCTCGGTTCCCGACGGTACTCCCGCCGCGGCGCTCCGGCCTTCACCGTTCAGGTGTCGGTCAGGCGAGCGGCCAGCACAACGAGAGGTAGTAGGTGTCCCCCGAGGTGAGCGTCGTCGTGTCGACACGGAATGTGACGGGGAGCACCGTTCCGCTCTTCTGGCGAATCGCTCCGTCGCCCGCGGCCACGGCGGCGAGCTGCGCCGGCGCGACGGCGGGCTCCGGCATCAACGAGGCCGAGTCCAACTCGGACAGCTCCGCCCGCGAGTACCCGGTCATCGTCGTGGCGGCCTCGTTCGCCGCGGCCACGACACCGCGCGTGTCGAAGACGAACGCGGCCACCTGGAACCGGTCGAGGGCCTCGCCGAGCAGCTTCTGCCCTCGCAGGTGCGTCGCGATTGCGAGCGTGCAGATCACGCGCTGGGAGACGAGACGATTCTGCGAGCTCTCGTCGGTCGAGGTCACGAGGCAGTCGTGGCGGCCGACCTGGATCGAGTCCCCGACGCTGAACCCCACGTGGTCGGTCAGCCGGATCTCATCGGCGAGCCCCTCGCGGCGTAGGACAATCTCGTACAGCGGCATCTGCCCGCCCTCCTTCTGTCCTGGGCGGATTCGTCTCGCCCTTGGTCACGGTACTCCGATTCAAGGAGGGCGGAAATCACCCCTACCTTTGGCCAGGTACTGCCGCCGCGCGGTCGCGCTCCCCTGTTCAGAGGAGGGAGGCACCCAGAACGGGGATGCCGACTACGCACGAGTAAGGACGAAATGTGGCAATCATCATTTGCATGACTGAAAACTGCGGTGTCAGAGGTCGCGCGTGATGGTGTCTAGCTCGCCGGCCGTCGTTCCGAGTGTCTTGTTCGAGCGCGCCTGGGACGCCGCGCCGATCGGAAAGGCCGTTGTCGACCTGGACGGGATCTTGCTCCGAGGCAATCCGGCGCTCGAGCGGATGCTCGAGGCCGAGGATGGAAAGCTCGTTGGTGCGAGCCTCGTCGCAGTCGTTGGCGAGCTGTTGCTCGACCCGGCTGCGCTGGCGAAGGAGATGTTCGAGGACGAGCACGACGTCGAACTGCCGAGCGGCAACACGGTGCGACTGCACTTCTCGGTCGCCGTTGTGCACGAGGAGGGTGAGCTGGTGGGCTTCGTCGTCCAGATGCAGGACGTGACGGAGCGGCATCGGCTCGAGCAGGAGCGCGCGACGTTGGCCGAGCAATTGACGCGGTCGAATCAAGAGCTTGAAGAGTTCGCTTCCGTCGCATCACACGATCTGCAGGAACCGCTGCGCAAGATTCGCGCGTTCTCCGATCGCCTCGTCTCGCGTCACGCGGAACGTCTCGGCGACGCCGCCGCCGATCTCGTTCGGATCCAGGCTGCAGCAGCGCGCATGCAAGTGCTGATCGACGACGTGCTCGCGTACTCGCGCGTCGATCGCCGCCCCGTCGGTTTCGTCCCCGTCGACCTCGCGGAGATCGTGGGCGCGACGACGGCCGAATTCAAGGAGCGGCTCGACTCCGTGGGCGGCCTCCTCCGTCAGGGAACCCTGCCGGTCATTGAAGGGGACGGCGGCGAGTTGCGTCAGCTGTTCGAGAACCTGCTGTCGAACGCGATCAAGTTCCGCCGGCCGGATGAGGCCTTGCGGATCGAAGTGTTCGAGGACGACTCGCTGTCGAACGGCGGCGAGAGCATCATCGTGTTCGCAGACAACGGGATCGGCTTCGAAGAGCAGTACGCCGAGAAGGTGTTCTCGATCTTCAAGCGCCTGCACGGCCGGAGCGAGTATCCGGGCACCGGGATCGGGCTGGCGATCTGCCGCAAGATCGTCGGCCGCCACGGGGGCACGATCCGCGCCATGGCGATTCCGGACGAAGGCGCCCGGTTCGTGATCGCGCTTCCGCGGAGCAACGGTGGAGCCGCAACGAATGGAGCAGCGAATGGTTGAGTCACGTCCGATCACGATCCTGATGGCCGACGACGACGCCGACGATCGCGAGCTCGCACGCGAAGCGCTCGCCGAGAGCCGCGTGCTCAACGAGCTGCACGCCGTGAACGACGGTGCGGAGCTGCTCGAGTTCCTGCACCACGAAGGACGTTACGCAGACGAGGACGCGCCCCGTCCCGACCTGATTCTCCTCGACCTGAACATGCCGAAGCTCGACGGTCGCGAGGCGCTCGGCGCCCTGAAGAAGGATCCGAAACTCCGTTCGATTCCGGTCGTGGTCCTCACGACGTCGCGTGCGGAAGAAGACGTCGTTCGGAGCTACGACCTGGGCGCGAACTCGTTCATCTCGAAGCCCGTGACGTTCGCCGGCCTCGTCGACGTCATGCGCGAGCTCGGCAAGTACTGGGTGGTCATCGTCGAACTGCCGGAGCACTCATGAGCGAGCCGCTGAAGGTGCTGCTCGTCGACGATGACGAAGACGACCTGTTCCTGACCCAGGAGGCTCTGGCAGAAGCTCCGGGCGAGTACGAGGTCGAAACCGCAACCTCGGTTGCGAGGGCGCTGCGTCGCGCGGAATCGGTCCAGGACAATGTCTACATCGTCGACTATCGGCTTGGTGCCGAGTCCGGTCTCGACTTCATTCGCCGTGCGTCCGACCTCGGACGCGAAGGGCCATTCATCCTCCTCACGGGACAGGGAGAGGCAGGGACGGATACCGAAGCGCTCCGGGCTGGAGCGTCGGACTACCTCGCGAAGGCGGAGCTGACCCCGCAGTCCCTCGACCGCTCGATTCGCTACGCCGTCGAGCGCCAGTCACTCCTGATCCGCGTGCGGGACGCACGGAAGCTCGAAACAGTCGGGGTGCTCGCGGCAGGGATCGCGCACGAGTACAACAACCTACTGACGGCGATTCTTGGGTCGATCGATCTGGCGCGGTCGAGCATTGGTCGCGATCCCAACGCGACCTCGCGTCATCTCTCGACGATCGAGACTGCGGCCAAGGAAGCCGCCGGCATGACCCATCGTCTCCTCGCGTTTGCCGGGAGGGCGCGCCTCGATTCGCACCCGTTGCTGCTCCACGACCTGATCGAGGCGAGCATTGCAGTTGCACACGAGCTCGTCGGCGAGAGCTTTCCCATCGAGATCAGCGGCGTCTGGCAGGCCGCGGTCGACGGTGACGGCTCGCTCGTTGCGAACGCGATCGGGGGAATCCTTGCGAGTGCGCACGAGGCCGCTCCGTTGATCGTCCCGACCCTCGTGACGCAGATCAGAGATCTCGACGTCGACGATCTGAAAACGTTCCGCGAGGCTCGTCGCGTCGATCCAGGCACGTTCGTGGTCCTGACGATCACGAACCACGGCGACGTGCTGTCACCACTCTTCATTGAACAGTCGTTCGAGCCGTTCTACTCGACGAAGTTCCTGGGACGCGAACTCGGACTTGCTGCGGCACACGCAACCGTGCGGAGCCACGGTGGAGCAATGCGTCTCGAGGCCAGGGACGGCGGCGGCGCAGTAACGACGATCGCGCTGCCGACCCGCGAGGACCCGCAACCTCCTGCCGCCGGCTCACGATGATCGACGATGGAATGGTCACTCACAGCGACGGCCAGCTCACGGTCTTCAGCGAGCCGGACGAGGCCGGCACGTTCACAATCCCCCTGCCGCCGACTCCGTCGCCGCTGACGCACCCAACTCGACCGATCACTGGTGGAGAACGCGTGCTCGTCGTGGAGGACGAGAGGGTCGTCCGGCGTCTCGTCGTCGAGATCCTCGAGTCATTCGGCTACGACGTCGCCGAGGCGCGGAGCCCTCAACAGGCGCTCGTCATCTGTGCCGGCGCACTCTTCGACTTGCTGGTCACGGACGTCGTCATGCCCGGGGGCGACGGCCCAGGGCTCGCTCGAGATGCACTCAAACACCAGCCGGAGCTGCGCGTCCTCTACACCTCTGGGTACACGCCCAAGTCGACTGCGCGTTTCGAGCTCGAAGGCGGCCTGACAGCGTTCCTACCAAAACCGTTCAGCGCCACTGAGCTCGCCGGGCACGTGCGCGGGCTCCTCGACTTGTAGAACGACTGAACTAAGCCCATCCCCTCGGCCGCCGCCGACGCCGGGGCGAGGCTAACCAGTGCTACGGTGAGCGTTGCTGTGCCTGATCGACGGGCATCGTGCAGTGCTTTTTGCTGGGGCCCAAGCCAGGTGGCCCGGCGAAATTCCTCCCACAGAATCTCGCGGGCTGGAGCTGATTGGAAGCCGCCCGCATAGGTCGGCGATCAGGTCCCCGACCGTCTGGAGGAAGGCATGCCTGAAGTGGTGGGAGCGCGGCCCGTGGGCGGCCCTGAGCGCGGCGTTCAACACCTCCGCGTATTGATCGCCAACGAGCGGCAAGATCGCCTGGCGGTGCTTGCCGGCGTCGTAGCCGAGCTAGGCCACGAGGTCGTTGCCAGAGAGACCTCCGTTCAAGACGTCGGTCCGGCGACCGCGAGAGAGCGGCCGGATGTCGCGATCGTTGGCCTGGGAGTCAGTCGCGAGCATGCGCTCGACCTCATTTCCGGAATCGTCCGTGAGGCTTTTTGTCCGGTGATCGCTGTCACGCACACCCACGATCCCGACTGGGTGGATGAGGTCTCGATGCGGGGCGTCTATGCGTACATCCTCGAAGGAAGGCCGGAGGAGCTCCAAGGCGCGATTGCGATCACGCTGCGCCGCTTCGCCGACTATCAAGCGTTACACGGAGCCTTCGAGCGCGGCAACGCGCAGGCGCTACACGAGCTGGAATCCATCCGAGTCCGTCAGCGGGACGCACTCGCGCTTCACGATGGTGTCGTTCAGGGACTCGCAGTCGCACAGCTTGCGCTCCAGCTGGATTTCACGGAGCAGTCCCGCGATGCATTGGAGGCCGCGTTCACGCAAGCCAAGGCGCTCGTCGCGCGCGCCATCGAGGAATTGACAGCGAGCGGCATCTCGCACGAACAGTTGATCCGCGACGCCGCCGGCCGGCCCGCATGATGGAGGAACGGGCCGCAGTCGCGAACGCGAGTGAAATCGGCGTCCTGATCTGCGACGACCTCGAGGCGATGCGGAAGCTGCTCCGCATCGTCGTCGAGCTTCGGCCCGGTCTCCGGGTGCTCGGGGAAGCCTGCGACGGCAACGAAGCCGTCGCGGAGGCCGGGCGACTCCAGCCGGATGTGATCCTGCTTGATCTCTCCATGCCAGGGCGTACGGGCTTCGACGCGCTCCCCGAGATCGCCCAAGTTGCGCCCGAGGCCAAGGTCATCGTGCTCTCCGGCTTCGTCGCACCGACGACCGCGAGAGCGGTGCTCGCACTCGGAGCGGCGCGCTGCATCGAAAAGGGAGCAAGTCCCGGCGAGATCGCAGCCGCGATCGAAGAGGTCGCAGCGAAACGACTACCGGTAGTGCCCATTGAGTGACGCACTGATCCCACTGGCAAGCACGCGCTCCATGCGCAATGCAACGAATGAGTCTGTGCATCGCACCATGAACGAGCAACGGGAGCGCGACGCGGGAGACCCCGACACGCAGATGAAATGTGAATGCGAGTGCTTCCGCGTTGAGTGCGGCAACAGCTTTCAGATCACAATCGACGCCTACGAAACCGTGCGGGCCAGCGGGCGAACGTTCGTCGTCGCCCCCGGCCACCAAACAGTCGACGAACCGATCCTCTCAACGACGCCGGCCTACCTGGTCATCGCGAAACTCGGCGAGCAGGGAAACATCGCCGAGCTGCTCAACCCTCGACACTGAGAGCGTCGCTTAGGCCACGCGCAGTGTGAGCTG
>JAOPYY010000210.1 GCA_025964395.1 Actinomycetes bacterium
TCAGGCCGTGGTCCGGCACCTCGTGCTCGATCAGCCCCATGATCGCGCCGGTCGCCGACACGGTCGGCGAGATCCCGAGCAGGTCGAAGTACGGCTGGTTGCGCGGATCGTTGATGCGGGCGATCACGTTGTTCACGCCGTACTTCTCGCGCGCGAGCTGGCAGATGATGATGTTGTCCTCGTCGTCGCCGGTGGCGGCGATCAGCAGGTCCGGCGGGCGCTTGATGCCGGCACGCTCGAGCACGAACATCTCGGTCGCGTCGCCTCGGATCACCTGGTGCTCGAACTCGGCCTCGAGCCGCCCGAAGCGGTACGGCTGCTGCTCGATCAACGTCACCTCGTGCCCGGCGCGCAGCAGTGAGCGCGTGAGGTTCGTGCCGACCTTGCCGCCGCCGGCAATGATCAGGTACATCAGTTGGCCACCCCTTCGGCCTCGCGCACCGCGCCGACGAGCGTCTCGATGGCGGCCGACGTCGGGCAGACGATCCGCAGCCCGCGGGTCGCGTAGAACTGGGCACGCGCCGGATCGAGCACGCGGACGACGACCGTCGGCACCTCGAAGTGCTTCTGCGCCCCTTGAGCGATCACGAGGTTCGTATTGTCGCCGTCGGTCGTAACGACCACAGCGTCCGCCTCCTCGATGCCCGCCTCTCGGAGGAGCTGGAGGTCCATGCCGTGCCCGACGACGAACCCGCCTGTCCACGACTCCCCGAGTCGCGCGAGGGCGTCCTCGTTCTCATCGACGACCGTGACGTCCCAACCCGACCCCTGCAGCTGCAGGGCGACGTTCGAGCCGACGCGGCCACTTCCGATCACGATTGCTTTCACAGCGGCGGAATGTACTCCTTCGCGGCATGACGGGGAACTGGGTGCCCGCGGGGATGGCTCAGGTCGCCGCGAGTTCTTCGTCCATCACGCTCTGCGGGAAGGCGACGATCAGCACCTCGCAGGGCGCGCGGCGCAGCACGTAGTCGACCGTCGGCGAGAAGAACCGGGACTGGCGGCGCCAGCGCGGCGCCGACCCGAGCACGATCAGGTCGGCGTCGACGGCCTCCGCCCGTGCGACGATCGCGTGGCCGATCGCCCGCGCGCGGATCGTGACGCCGTCGACGATGACGTCGTGCTCGGCGCCGAGCAACTTCGCCTCGGCGAGCGACGCTTCTGCGCGCTCCTCCTCGTCGACCATCTCGCCCTCGAGCGGCTGCTCGAGCGGGACCCGGATCACGTGCAGCGCCTGCACTTCCGCCCCGTGGTCGCTCGCCAGCCTGATCGCAGTCGCGAGCATCTCCTCGCCGATGATTCCGAGCTTCATCGGGACGAGGATCTTCTTGAACGTGACCGGCGGCTCGATCGTCCGCTCGTCGGGCGCCGTCACCCTCTCCATCAGCCCTTCGCCGTGCGCGACGCGGACTGCGACGAAGACGACGAGCCCGAGCGCGAGCCACGCCGGCCCGGCGTAGCGCGCCGCGGGATGCGTCGCCATGGCGACGATGAAGATCGAGAAGGTCGCAATCGACCCGACGATTGCCGGAATGGGAATATCCGCGTGCCGGATTCGCACGTTGAACGGCGCGCGATAAGGCCGCGGGAGATCCGGCTCGTCGATGCGCAGCTTGATCACCGCGAGCTGCGCCGCCGTAAAGGCGAGCAGCACGCCGAACGAGAAGAGCGATGCGAGGAATGCCACTTCGTTCTTGAGGAACGACGAGCCGATCACGATCAACGATGAGATGAGCGCGGCGGAGACGACCGCGTACGGCGAGACGTGCACGCGACGGCTGAGGCGTCCGAAGCTCCGAGGCAGCTGCCCGTGCTCGCCGAGCGAGTAGGCGAGCCGCGAGAAGCCGGAGGTCGACGTTGTCACGGCCGCCAGTAGGATCAGCGCGCCGGTGATTCCCACATAGACCCGGAGCACGTCGCCGAACACCCACGGCAGCTCGCTCTTCAGACGGTCGGCGACCCCGAGCAGCGGTGCTCTGATCCATCTCGTGCCCAGCTCGGTCTTCGGCCCCGGGAAGGCTGAGACCGCCACCAGAGCGATCGCGACATAGGTCGTCACGACCGTCGCGATCGCGCCGAAGACGGACCGCGGCAGGTCGACTCCCGGACGCCTCGCTTCTTCAGCCAGGTTCGCCACCGTCTCGAGACCGGTGAACGCGAGCATCGCCAGCGGCAGTGCGAACGCGATCGCGCCCCACGTCGGATGCGTGCCAAGGTGCATGCCGCGCGCCAGCGCGTGCGGCGAGAACAGGAACACGAACCCGAGCACGACGAGCAGCAGCTGCGTCAGCAGGTCGAGCGCCGGGACGATGATCCCGACGCCGTAGAGCGACGGGCGCCGGACGAGCCGCACGGCCGCGACGATCAGGATCACGCAGACGGCGACGACCACGTCCCACGGATTGCGGTCGAGCGCGGGGATGCGCAACGCCCCGGAGAGGTAGTGCGGCAGGAAGAGCGCGGACAGCGAGATCACGATCAGGTAGTCGAGGAAGAGCGCCCAGCCCGTGAGGAAGCCGGCGAGATCGTTCAGCGCGCGACGCACGAAGGTCGCCGCGCCGCCCGTCTCTGGCAGGGCCGCCGTGCCCTCCGCATACGAGAACGAGACGATCAGGAACAACACACCGACGATCAACAGCAAGAGCGGCGTGAACCCGAGCGCGTGGGCGGCGACAACGCCGAGTGCGAAGTAGATCGAGGAGGCGATCTCGCCGTAGGCGACCGAGAAGAGCGCGCGTGCGTCGAGCTCGCGCTTCAGACCGGGGAGCTTCCTGGCCAACTAGACCTTCCTCCGCAGCATCAGCAGGCGCCCGACACCGGCGCCGATGAAGAGCAGTCCGAGGATCACACCCACCCCGAACCCGTGCCGAAGCGTAATCGCGAGCATCGCCAGACCCATCGCGATCATCACGCCCGCGATCGTCCGGACGAGCGTCCTGTACATGCTCATTGCGGCTCCGTCCAGCCTATGCCTGGTGTCATGCGGCCTTCCTCCCCGCGGCGACCATCACGCGGCACGGTGCGTTCTTCAGCACGTACTCGACGGTACTCCCGAAGATGGTCTTGTAGCCGCCGCGCCGCGCACCGAGCACGACGACCTCTGTGACGCGCCGGTCGGCTTCCTCGACGATCGCGCGGCCCGCCTGGCGTGCGCGCACGACACGCTCGACCGCGCGGACGCCATAGGGCTCGACAATCGCGTAGGCCGCATCGAGCAGGGCGTGAGCCTCTTCGACCTGCTCGGTCAGGTCAGCGTCGAGCGGCAACTCGAGCGGCACGACGATCACGCGCAGCAGCACGATGCGGCCCGCGCGCTCCGTCGCAAGGCGGGCGGCGACCTCGACTGCCTCACGCGACTCCGGCCCGGCCACGATCGGGACGAGGATCGAGCGGTACTCGAGCGCAAGCGCGGGCCCAAGCGGCACCGGCGCCCGGTTGGTACCGCGCAGCGGGAGCTTGAGCGCACGCCGGTAGAGCACGTAGAAGAGAAGCCCGACCGCGAGCCACGCCGCGCCCGCGTACCGCGTCGGCGCGTCCTGGAGCACGACGACGAGCCACGCCGCTCCGGTACCAAGCGCGCCGACGATCGCGAACAGCGGCCAGCTGATGCCGCGGATCGTGAGGTTCGGCCGCGCGCGCCACTCGAGCTCGTCGTCAGGCCGGCGCACGCGCAGCGCCACCACGGAGAGGTGCGCGATCGTGAACGACAGCATCGCGCCGAACGCGTACATCCGGCCGAGGAAGTCCACCTTGCCGGAGAGCAGGAAGATCGTCGGGCCGATCCCTGCGAACACGACCAGCGAGAGCCATGGCGTCTTGAGCTTCGGGTGCAGGCGGCGGAAGATCGACGGCAGCTGCCGGTAGCTCGCCATCGCGTAGGTGATGCGCGACGCACCGATCACGCCCGCGTTCGTCGCGATGAAGAGGATCGTCGCCGCGAGGACGCCGACGTAGACCTTCGAGATCGAGAGCCAGGTGCCGTGCAGGCCGAGGTTCTCGACGAGGCCGAGCACCGGGTCGTTCTTGAAGCCGTGCGGCGGCGGCTGACCAAGCGGTGTGACGTACTTCCCGCCCTCCTTCGTCACCGGCATCGCCGAGAGCGCGATCCACGGCAGCGTGAAGTAGATCGCGAAGACGGCGATCGCCACCCAGGAGATCGCGCGCGGGATCGAGCGCACAGGGTCCCGCGCTTCCTCTGCGAGGTTCGAGACGGTCTCGATCCCCGTGTAGGCGATCATCGCCACCGGGATCGCAAGCAAGAACGCGCTCCACGTCGGCGCAACCCCGAGATGCACGTTATTCACGAGTACGTGCGGGTGGAAGATCAGGAAGAAGCCGAGTGCGACCAGCAACAGCTGCGTCGCGAAGTCGATCACCGCCAGCGCGATGTTCAGCCGCGCGGCCTCCTGGATGCCGACGATGTTGATCGCGACGAGCAGCCAGGTGAGGCCGATGCCGACCACGATGTCCCAGGGATTCGTTCGCAGTGGCTCCCAGAAGATCGAGAGGTAATGCGGAACGAAGATCACCGAGATCGCAACGGTGATCACGTAGTTGAGCATCTGGGCCCACGCCGCGATGAACGACACGAGCTCGTTGAACGCGTGGCGCGCGAAACTCGCCGAGCCGCCGGCTTCCGGATAGCGGACGGTGCCCTCCGCATAGGTGGCGGCCGTCGCCGCGAAGATCAGTCCGCTGATGATGAAAACGAGCGGCGTGAGCCCCAGGGCGATGCCGGCGGTGAGGCCGAGGGCGTAGTAGATCGACGAGCCGACGTTGCCGTAAGCGGTCGCAAAGAGGGCGGGCGCGCCGAGGACGCGCTCGAGGCCTTGCCGTTGACGCCGGCGCCGGGGCACCGGGAGACTCTATGCGCGGGTCGGGACGCTGCTGAGGATGACGTGCGGTTCGAAGAGCAGGCAGCGCTTGATCGCAATGGTTCTGGGGCCGCGCAGGCGGCGCAGGCCGGTGTCGATCCGCTCGGGCAGGACGATGTTCACGGCGGTCGCCGGGTCGGCCGTAAGCTTGCGCACCTCGGTCAGGATCGAGTCCCCAAGCCGGCCCGTGAGGGGTGCGTCGTCGACGGGGATCGGGAGCTCCGAGTCGTCCCATTCGCGCGGGCCGAAGTGCAGGGCGCGCAACTCGTCGACGCCCTGGAGCCCCTGGGCGTACTCGATCGCCCGGAACGTCGGCGCGTCCGGCTCCCCCGCGAGCACCCGCAGGATGAGCCGGTCCGGGACGTGACCCTCGGGCCGCCGCTCCGAGGTGACCGCCGGCACGTCTGCCACCACCACCCCGGGCTCTGTGAGGAGGCGCAGCTTGAGCCGAAACTGCGCGCGCTGGGCCGCCGCGAGCAGCGAACGCTTGCGGAACTGCTCCGGCACGACGACCGTGACGACCACGTTGTCAGCGCCGCCCCGCAGCTTGGCCACCTTGCCGAGGACGACCTCGGTCGGGTCGTTGCCGGCCGGACGCACGTCCAGCCGGGGCTCGCCGCCGGTGAAGTCGAACCACCGCGCGTGGATGCCAGTGTCCGTGCTCTTGCTGGGGACGTGCACCGCCTCGAACGCGCCGCCGCCGATCCGCCGGGCGTACCAGACAGCACCCTCGGCCGCGACGTCGAGAGCCTCCGCGAAGATCAACACGCGGTTCTCCACCGCGGCACCCTAGCGCTACGCGCCTCTACGCAGCGACCGCGGCAGACGCCGGGCTGAGCACGATCGTCTCCGTCGGCGCGTGCGTGAGGATCCACGCCAGCTCCTTCGGAGTGAACCCCGGAGCCGGGGCGACGATCCGCTCGAACCGCTCGACCTCCCAGAGGCGCCGCAGCGCGTGGGTCAGAGAGCGCCCTTTCTCGATGCGCGCGTCAACAGGCACACCGGCGCGGAGCGCAGCAAGCTCAACCGCCTCGAGCAGTGGCAGCGCGACCTCCACCTGCTCCCGCTGCGGGGAGTCTTCCGCGTATTGGAGCGGCACGACGAGCAGGTATGCCGCGACGAGGACCGCCTCCTGCGCGCGCGCGATCCGGATCGCCGCGTCGAGCACGAAAGGATCGAGTGCCCCGGAGAACGGCACGAGGATTCGCCCATTGCCCTCATACGCGGGGCGTTGCGGTCGCAGGCGGGTGGCGGCGGCGCCTACCCCGACAGCAGCGGCCAGGGCGACGACGATCAGGCCGATGGTCATTCCCGCAGCTCCCGGTCGGCGCGGTTCGCGATGACCCGGACGTCTACGCCGGGCAACTCGCGGACCAGTGCCGAGAGGAGCGAGCCGCGCAGGATCTCGCGGCGACGGCTCTCGTTCGGTGTGCCGATGAGCACGTACGTCGATCCGCGCTCGCCGACGACGCGACGAACGGCGGCGACGAAGTCGTCATCCTCCACTTCGAGGAAGTGCGCCCCGAGCACGATCGCGAGTCGGCGAAGCGCGGCCAACTGCACCTGCTCCTCCTCGTCCAGATCGTGCCCAGGGCGATGTACCCAGAGCGCATCCAACGGCGCGCCGAGGCGTTCCGCGGAGCGCCACGCGCGACGGAGGATGCGCTGGGAGCGCGGCTCGGGCGTGAGCAGCGCGAGGACGCGCTCGGCGACCGCTTTCGCGCTCAGCGGATCGAGCACCATCGCCTGCCGGCGCGCGCCGACGTCCTCGGCGACCTCGCGCAGCGCGAGCTCGCGCAGCGCCGACAGGCGATCGCCGCGGAAGAAGTTGTTCAACGCCACATCGACTCGATCGGGCGAATAGACCTTCCCCGCCCGCAATCGCTCCTGAAGCGCCTCGGGGGTGAGGTCGACGAGCACAACCTCATCAGCGTCTTCGAGCACTGTGTCGGGAAACGTCTCGCGGACACGCACCTCGGTTAGCTCTGCGATCGCATCATTGAGGCTCTCGAGGTGCTGGATGTTGACCGTCGAGATCACGTCGATCCCTGCGGCCAGCACCTCGTCGATGTCCTGCCAGCGCTTCTCGTTGCGTGCCTCCGGGAGATTTGTGTGCGCGAGCTCGTCGATCAGCGCCAGCTCGGGTGCACGCCGGATCACCGCGTCGACGTCCATCTCGTTGAGCTCGAGGCCGCCGTACTCGGAGCGGAGGTGGAGAACCCGCTCGAGCCCCTCGGCAAGAGTGGTCGTCTCAGGCCGGTCGTGCGGCTCGAGATAACCGATGACGACGTCGCGCCCCTCGGCGTGCGCCGACCGGCCTTCCTGCAGCATCCGGTAGGTCTTGCCGACCCCGGCCGCCATTCCGAGCAGGATCCGGTAGTGGCCCCGCATGCAACTACGCCTCTAAGCTCCGAGGAGGTTGTGCACGACGAGGTCGATCAGCTTGATCGCGACGAATGGCAGGATCATGCCGCCCAGCCCGTAGATCGCAAGGTTCCGGCGCAGCAGCGCAGTAGCGCCGATCGCCCGGTACTTGACGCCCTTCAGAGCGAGCGGGACGAGGAACGGGATGATCAGTGCGTTGAAGATGACCGCCGAGAGGATCGCACTCTTCGGGTCGCCAAGCTGCATGATGTTCAGCTTCTCGAGCGGTCCGTGCCGGCCCGGAGCGCTGGCGTAGGTGAACGCAAACAACGCCGGCAGGATCGCGAAGTACTTCGCCACGTCGTTGGCGATCGAGAAGGTCGTCAGCGCACCGCGCGTGATCAGGAGTTGCTTGCCGACCTCGACGATCTCGATCAGCTTCGTTGGGTTCGAGTCGAGGTCGACCATGTTGCCCGCCTCTTTGGCGGCCGAGGTCCCGGTATTCATCGCGACGCCGACGTCGGCCTGCGCGAGGGCGGGCGCGTCGTTCGTTCCGTCTCCGGTCATCGCGACCATGCGCCCCTTTGCTTGCTCGTCCTTGATCAGAGCCATCTTCGTCTCCGGAGTCGCTTCGGCCAGGAAGTCGTCCACGCCCGCTTCCTGCGCAATCACCGCGGCCGTGACACGGTTGTCGCCGGTGATCATCACGGTGCGGATGCCCATGCGCCGGAGCTCGTCGAAGCGCTCGTTCATGCCGCCTTTGACGATGTCCTTGAGATGCACGACGCCGAGCGCCCAGTTGTCGCGCGCGACGACGAGCGGCGTGCCGCCCTGCTCGGCGACTCCCTGCACGAGGCGGTCCAGCTCGGCAGGCGCGGCGCCTCCCTGCTCCGCGATGAACCGCTTGAGGGCGTCGCCCGCCCCTTTGCGGATCAGCGTGCCGTTCATGTTCACGCCGCTCATGCGCGTGGTCGCGCTGAACGCGACGAACTCGTGCTCGCCGAGCTCTCGCTCGCGAAGCCCGAACCGCTCTTTGGCCAGCACGACGATCGAGCGGCCCTCGGGCGTCTCGTCGGCGAGCGACGCTAACTGCGCGACTTCTGCCAGCTCACGTTCCTCGACGCCGCTGACCGGGAGGAACTCCGCGGCCTGGCGATTGCCGAGCGTGATCGTGCCCGTCTTGTCTAGCAGGAGCACGTCGACGTCACCGGACGCCTCGACTGCCCGTCCCGACATCGCGAGCACATTGCGCTGGACGAGGCGGTCCATTCCTGCGATACCGATGGCTGAGAGCAGCGCGCCGATCGTCGTCGGGATCAGCGCCACCAGCAACGCGATCAGCACGGTCAGCGAGACCGGCGTGTGTGCGTAGATCGCGAACGGCCGCAAGGTCGCAACGGCCGCGACGAACGTGATCGTCAGTCCCGCGATCAGGATGTTGAGCGCGATCTCATTCGGTGTCTTCCGCCGCTCTGCGCCTTCGACGAGCGCGATCATCCGGTCGAGGAACGACCTGCCGGGCTCCTGCGTGACCTCGATCACCAGCTGGTCGGAGAGCAGCTTCGTGCCACCGGTGACCGCCGAGCGGTCGCCGCCGGACTCGCGGATGACGGGTGCCGACTCACCGGTGATCGCCGATTCGTCGACCGAGCCGACGCCCTCGATGATCTCTCCGTCGGCAGGGATGATCTCTCCCGCCTTGACGACGACGACGTCGCCGCGCTGCAGCTCGGCAGCCGGCACCGAACGACCGTCGCGAAGGGTGGCGTTCGTCGTGGTGCGGGTTGCGCGCAGCGCACTGGCCTGCGCCTTGCCGCGGCCCTCGGCGATCGCCTCGGCGAAGTTCGCGAAGAGCGTTGTCAACCAGAGCCAGATCGCGATCACACCGACGAACCAGAGACCCGCCGTGTTCCCACGCACGAGGTCGAGCAGGAAAATGCCGGTGGTGATGACGCTGCCGAGCTCGACGATGAACATGACCGGGTTCTTCAGCTGCAACCGCGGGTCGAGCTTGGGAAACGAGTCGCGAATCGCTGCCAACACGATGTCGCGAGAGAAGATGCTCGAGGAGCGGCGTGCCATCAGCGTCCTTCCTTGTCGAGCGCGAGGTTGAGCTCGAGCACGTTGACGGCGGGCTCGCCCAGGAAGCCGACGGAGCGGCCGTTGGTGTACTCGGCGACCAGCCGCTGCACAGTCGCGAGGGGAAGGTGCCGGACGGCGGCGACCCGCTTCGACTGTAAGCGGGCGTACGCGCGTGAGATGCCGGGATCGATACCGGAGCCGGATGTCGTCACGGCGTCGACGGGAATGTCACCGATCGTCAGCCCGGGGTTGTACGGCGACTCGAGCTTCAGGATTGCATTGGCTGCCGCCCGAACGTTCTTTGCGAGGTCGGGGTTCGTCGGGCCGAGGTTGGCGAACGTCGTCGCGCCCGCGTTGTACGCGGGTGCAGTCGCCGACGGCCGCTCGTGGAAGTACTGCGGCTTCGTGAACGACTGCGCGGCAAGCCTCGAGCCGACGACGTGCCCATTCCGTGTGATCAGGCTGCCGTTCGCCTGGCTCGTGAACGCCACCTGGGCAAAGCCCGTGAACAACGCCGGTAGGGCGATGCCGAAGGCGACCGTCAGCACGACGAGAGCGACCAGCGATGACCGCACGTCACGGAGCATCAGTGCGCCAGCCCTTCGACGAGCGGGCCTAGGGTGAGCGCCGGGAACACCATCAGGCCCGCGGTGAGCAGGATCACGCCGACGAGCAGGACGGCGAACGTGCCTCCGTCGGTGCGGAACGTCCCGGCCGATGGCGGCGCGGTCTTCTTGCCCGCCAGCGCGCCTCCGAGGGCGAGCGCCGCGATCAGCGGTACAAAGCGCCCGAGGTACATCGCGACGGTGCCGAGCGACGCAGAGAGGCTCGTCGCTCCATAGCCTGCGAACGCGCTGCCGTTGTTGTTCCCCTGCGAGGTGTACGCGTACAGCGCCTCGGTGAAGCCGTGCGCGCCGGGGTTGTAGATCGAGGCGAGCCCTGACTTGGTGACCACGGAGATCGCGGTGAGCGCGAGCACCATGGTGGGCACGAAGAGGGCACCCAGCGCGGCGTACTTGATCTCTCGTGCTCCGATCTTCTTCCCGAGGTACTCGGGCGTCCGGCCCACCATCAGCCCCGCGATGAAGACCGCGATCAGGATGTAGAAGAGCATCCCGTAGAGGCCCGATCCGACCCCGCCGAAAATCACCTCGCCAAAGAAGATGTTGACCAGGGCGGCGCCGCCGCCAAACGCCGTGAGCGCGTCGTGCCCAGCGTTCACCGATCCGTTTGAGGCATCGGTTGTCGCCGTCGCCCAGAGCGCGGAATTGGCGATCCCGAACCGCACTTCCTTGTCCGACATATTGCCGCCGCTCTGGCCGTGTCCCTGCGTAATGTTCACGCCGGAAGCACGCAGGACCTGGGAGCCGTGCTGCTCGGCGGGCAGCGACACGCCGATAGCTAGCGCGAACACGGCGAACATCGCCGCGAACACCATCCATGCGTGACGCCGAGCAAGCACCATCTTCCCGAACATGAACACCTGAGCCGCGGGGATCAGGAGGATCGAGATCAGCTCCAGGAAGTTGGTCAGGCCGTTCGGGTTCTCGAAGGGAACGGCCGAGTTCGAGTTGTAGAAACCGCCGCCGTTCGTGCCGAGCTGCTTGATCGCGATCATCAAGGCCACGGGGCCGCGCGCAATTGTCTGCGCGGCGCCCTCCAGCGTCTTCGCGGTTGCGTGTCCGCTGAACGTCTGCGGCACGCCCTGCCAGACGAGAATCACCGCCAGGATCAGCGACAGCGGCAGCAGCACGTAGACGATCGCGCGATAGAGATCGACCCAGAAATTTCCGAGCTCCGAGCTCGAGCGGCGCGAGAAGCCGCGAATCACCGCGGCGAGCACCGCGATGCCAACACCGGCCGAGATGTACTGCTGGCTCGCGAGCGCGGCCATCTGCGAGAAGTACGACATCGTGTACTCGCCGCCGTAGAACTGCCAGTTCGTGTTCGTGACGAAGCTCGCAGCCGTGTTCAGCGCGATATGCGAGGGCACGGCCTTCAGGTGATCCGGGTTCAGGAAGAGATGTCCCTGCAGCCGCTGGATCACGTAGACGACGACGGATGCGAGGAGGCTGAAGAGAAGCACCGACTTCGCGTAGCCCTTCCAATCCTGCTCACGCTCCGGCGAGGTGCGGACGAGGCGATAAAACCAGCCTTCGGTTACGTGGACGCGGCGCGACTCGAAGACGCGCGCCATGTATATGCCCAGTGGATACGCGACCGCGATGAGGACGATCGCGTAGATGAGGATCTGCGTGATGCCGTTCCCGCTCATCTAGAACCGCTCCCCGCGGAACAGGGCATAGACCAGGTACGCGAAGACGAGCAGCGCAACCGTCAGACCGAACGCGTCGGCGGCCGACACTAGACCCTCTCCAACACGTAGATGAGGAGAAACGCGAACGCAAAGCAGGCCGCGGCGATGCCGAGTGCAGCCAGGTCGTACATCAGTGAGCCTTCCGTTGAACGAGTGTTGCCATGGCCCCGACGTTAGGCACCCGCGCGTAAACGAAGCCTCAACGCCGCGAGGCGGCGCCTTAAAGCCGTCTTAAGATTCTTAGGTGTCGCTTGGGTCGACCAACCGGTAGCCCGCGCCCGGCTCGGTCAGGACGTACCGCGGGCGCGACGGATCCGGCTCGATCTTCGCGCGAAGGTGCGAGACGTAGACGTGCAGGTAGTGCGCCTCCGCCTGGTACGACGGCCCCCACACCTCGCGAAGGAGCATCCGGTGCGTGAGGAGCTTGCCGCGACTTTGGGCGAGCACCCGCAGGAGGTCGAACTCGTGCGGCGTGAGCTTCACTCGCTCGCCGTCGCGCGTGACGAAGCGCTGCGGGACATCGATCCGCAGCTCCCCCACCTCGAGCACCGGTCCGACGTCGGGTGCCGAGCGCCGGAGAACGGCCCGGAGGCGCGCGAGCAGCTCATCCACGCTGAACGGCTTGGTCACATAGTCGTCGGCGCCCGCGTCGAGGGCAGCGATCTTCTCGCGCTCTTCACCCACGGCAGACAGCACGATCACCGGCGCCTCGGTCCACGTGCGGAGCTCGCGGGTGACGTCGGTGCCGCTTCCATCGGGCAGAATGAGATCGACGATCACCGCCGCGGGCGGGTACGCGGCAGCCGCGGCGAGCGCGCCCTCCGCGGTCGCTGCCGTGTCGACGGTGAACCCAGCGCCGCGGAGCATCGTTCCGAGCGCGCGCAGGATCTGCGGCTCGTCATCGACGACCAGGATCCGCTGGCTCATGCCGGCAGCTCGGCCGGGACCTCGGCGATCGGCAGCGCGAGCGCAAACGTGGCGCCTTGGCCAGGGCGCGACTCGGCCCAGACGCGGCCGCCGTTTGCCTCGGCGAAGCCCCGGGCAATCGCAAGGCCGAGGCCAGCGCCGGAAGGCCTGTTCCCGCGGTAGAAGGGCTCGAACACCCGCTCGAGCTCCGCCTCGGGGAGACCCGGCCCCTGGTCGACGACGCGTACGATCGCCTCCTGCCGCGTCGCCGTGATGTGCACGTGCACGTGCGAGGTGAGGGGAGAGAACTTGAGGGCATTTTCGATCAGGTTCGCCAGCACACGCTGGATCTGAACGGCGTCGACGTTGACGAGCGGGCTTTCACCTCCGAGGTCGACACGGTCTCCGCCGGCGAGCCGGTCGATCGTCTCGTGCACGAGCTCATCGAGCGCCCACACCTCGAGCGCGGGCTCGGCACCGCCGGCCTCGAGGCGGGACAGGTCGAGCAGATCGCCGACGAGGCGACTGAGTCGTTCCGCGTCGACGGCGATCGTGTCGAGCAGCTCGCGCCGGTCGTCGTCGCTGAACACCAGCGTTTCGTTGCGCAATGCGCCGATCGCCGTCGTGATGCCGGTGAGTGGTGAACGGAGGTCGTGTGACACCGCGCGCAACAGCGCCGTCTTGACGAGGTCGCTCCGCCTGAGGGTCTCTGCCTCGAGTGCTTCTTGCTCGAGCCGGGTCCGGTCGACGCCGACGGCGAGCAGCGCCGCAAGCGCGGGGAGAAAGCGGCGGCGCACCTCCACGTTCGGATCGGCGCGCAACGGCAAGTAGATCGTCCCGACCGAGCGCTGTTCGACCTCGAGCGGAATCGTCTCACCGGTGCTACTCCGGCGCGGCCCGAACTCGATCCTGGCATTCGGCGCGCCGAGCACCTCCGCTGCGCGCTCCTCGATCCATCCCAGCTCGCCGTCGAGTCCCTGTCCCCCGAGCAGCTGCACCGCGATCTTGGCCAGCAGCGAGGCCTCGCGCTCGCGCTGCTCGGCGTCCAGGGCACGGCGCCGTGCGTCCGCCGCAAGCTCACTGACCACGACTGCCGTCACCGAATACCCCGTCAGCGCAAACCAGTTCGTCGAGTCGTTCAAGGCGAACGTGTGCACCGGCGGGAGGAAGAAGAAGTTGAACGAGAGCATGCTTGCGACAGCCACGGCCAGTGCCCATCGGATGCCCCAGAACACCGCCACCGGCAGCACCGCGAAGACGTAGAGGACGCCGAGGCTGAGCGTCGGCGCGATCGACGTGAGCGCCCAGACGGCCAGTGTCGCGCTCGTGACGGCGGCAGCCGACCCGAGAAGCGGTTGGATCAGCCTGGTGCGCATTCCGTGACGGTAGCGTGGTCAGAGGCCAAGGAACGTGACCGCGAGCAGGATCAACGAGACACGAAAGAGTACGCCGCGCGAGGCCGAGGCCCCGCGCGGCGTTCAGGTTCGGTTAACCGTGAATCGAGACGAGCAGCGGAATGATCAGGATCGCGACGATGTTCGCTATCTTGATCATCGGGTTGATCGCGGGGCCCGCCGTGTCCTTGTACGGGTCGCCGACGGTGTCGCCGGTGATCGACGCGTTGTGCGCGTCGGAGCCCTTGCCCCCGTAGAGGCCGTCCTCGATCGACTTCTTCGCGTTGTCCCAGGCGCCGCCGCCCGAGGTCATCGCGATCGCGAGGAAGAGGCCGGTGACGATCGTGCCGATCAGCATGCCGCCGAGCATCTTCACGCTGATGATCCCGACGATGATCGGGAAGCCGATCGGGATCAGCGCCGGAGCGAGCATCGACTTGATCGCCGAGCTCGTGACGATGCCGACGGCCTGGCTGTAGTCAGGCCGCTCGGTGTAGTCCATGATCCCCGGGTGCTCGCGGAACTGGCGGCGCACCTCTTCGACGACCTGGCCGCCGACGCGTCCGACCGCCTGCATGGCGAGTGACGCGAACAGGAACGGCATCAGACCGCCGATGAAGAGACCGCCGATCACCCACGCGTCCGAGAGCGAGAACGTCGTGGCGAGACCGTTGTCCTTGAGGCCCGTCGTGTACGAGTCAAAGAGGACGAGCGCGGCGAGTGCGGCGGAGCCGATCGCGTAGCCCTTCGTCACGGCCTTCGTCGTGTTGCCGACCGCGTCGAGCGGATCCGTGACGCCACGGACTTCCTCGGGCAGGTCTGCCATCTCGGCAATGCCGCCCGCGTTGTCGGTGACGGGGCCGTACGCGTCGAGCGCGACGATCAGTCCGGTCATCGACAGCTGCGCCATCACGGCGATACCGATGCCGAACAGCCCGGCGAAGTGGTGCGCGACGAGGATGCCGCCGACGATCACGATCAC
>JAOPYY010000219.1 GCA_025964395.1 Actinomycetes bacterium
CTGGACGACAAGCACATCGACACGCTCTCCCGCACCTTCACCGACCGCACGTTTTCCGCTGGCCAGGAGATCACCAGCGAAGGCGGCGGCGGGGTCGGGTTCTTCATCATCGAGGACGGCGAAGCCCTCGTCTCGGTCGGTGGCGAGGAGCGGCGCACGCTCGGCTCGGGCGACTACTTCGGCGAGATCGCGCTGATCGACGAGGGCCCACGTTCGTCGACGATCACCGCGAAGACGGACGTCCGCTGCTACGGGCTCACCCCCTGGCAGTTCCGCCCGCTCGTCGAGGAGAACGCCACGATCGCCTGGCCGATGCTCGTCTCGCTCGCCCAGCGGCTCCGCGAAGTCGAAGCTTCTAAAGCCTAAGAGCTAGCTCTTCACCGAGCTGCACCAGGTCCTCGCCGGCGAGCGCCCGCCGGCCGGACAGTGCATGCGCGGTGAACCCTTCGGCGACGATCCCGCCGAAGAGCTCGCAGCGGACGCCCAGCGCCGCGCACCGGCGGAGCACCGCGCCCGGCGCCTTGCCCTCGAATGTCGTCGCGTCGACCGTCCCCTCGCCCGTGACGACGAGCGCGGCGCCCCGTGCCCGGTCGTCGAAGCCCGTCAGGTCGAGGACGAGCTCGGCGCCGTCCACCAGCTTGGCGCCCATCGCCGCGAACGCGGCGCCGAGCCCGCCGCCCGCCCCGGCGCCGGGCAGGTCGCGGTAGGGGGCGAGCTCCTCG
Source organism: Actinomycetes bacterium (assembly GCA_025964395.1). Taxonomy (GTDB): domain Bacteria; phylum Actinomycetota; class Thermoleophilia; order Gaiellales; family Gaiellaceae; genus PALSA-600. The sequence continues at coordinate 723 of JAOPYY010000219.1, forward strand.
AGCGCGGCGAGGCGCCGCTCAAGCTCCTCGACGTCGTCCGCGTCCGCTCCCTTCTGCGGCCCGAACACGCGCGCGGCTCCGCGCTCGCCGAGCAGCGGGTTGCGCACGTCACACGCAACGCGAATCGGAACGTCGTGCAGCCAGCTCCCGAGGACGCCGCGCATTCCGGCGCCCCCGTCCACCGTCGCGGTCCCGCCCACGCCGACGAGCAGCGACGTCGGCTTCGCAGCGAGCGAGGCGAGGAGCAGCTCGCCGAGCCCGCGGCTCGTCGCGCGGAGCGGGTTCCGCTCGTCCTCCCGCAACAGTGGCAACCCGATCGCGGCCGCCGCATCGACGACCGCCGTGCCGTCGTCGAGCAACAGCCACCTCGCAGCCACGGTGTGTCCCAGCGGGTCCGTGACGACCGCCGTCCGCCACTCGCCTCCGAGTGCGGCGTGAATCACCGCGGCGGTTCCCTCACCACCGTCGGCGACCGGCGCCTCAACCACCTCGACGCCGTCGACGCGACGCATCCCCGCCGCGAGCAGCGCCGCGGCCTCCATCGGCGAGAGGACGCCCTTGAGGCTAGCCGGAGCCGAGAGAAGCTTCATCGGCCCGCTCTTTGTCGTCCATCTGCTTGAGCACCGCGTAGGACAGTCCTTCGCGCGCGAGGAAGACCAGCCCGACTCCGACGCCGACCGACGCCTCGATCGCCTGCAGCCCGACGCCGAACGCGACGCCCTTCGCGTACTGCACGCCGTAGTTGACGAGCGGCAGCGCGATCGCGATCTGCACGAAGCCGAAGTTGCCGGGCCAGAGCGTGATGATCGTCGCGACGTTGATCAGCACGAGCACGAGGCCGGCCGCCGAGATCGACTCGTAGATGTGGAACGCGCGCATTGCGGCCCAGACCGCGAACAGCTGGCAGGCCCAGCCGCCGAACTGGAACGCGGCTGCCGTGGCGGCTGCGGTCGGCGAACGCATCACGGCGAGCCCAAGCCGCGCCCGCACGAGCAGCGTCCGCAGCTGGCCGAGCCCCTCGAGCGCGTCCCGGTTCGCGCGCCGCGCGAGCAGCAGCGCGGTGATGAACAGCGCGATCCCCCCTGCGAGCACGATCGCGATCGAGGTGAGCGCCCAGCCGGGGATCTTCGCCGTGATGAGAACCCAGATCACGAGCGTCACCGCCGGGAACAGATCGAACATCCGGTGCGCGAAGACCGAGCCCACGAGCGTCGCCGTCGCGCCCCTCCGCCCCGGAATGCGACGGCGGAGCACCGCGACGCGCGCGAGCTCGCCGACCCGCCCGGGCAGCACGGCGTTCGCGAACAGCCCGACCGAGAACGCGGAGAAGACGAGCCGGAAGCCGGGCCGCGGCGGCTCGATCGACTGCTTGATCACTGTCTCCCACGCGTACGCACGAGAGAGCACCGAGAGGAGATTCAGGCCGATGGCGGCGAACACCCACTCCCAGCGAACGAGCGTGAACGCGTTCTGCACGCTGCCCCAGTTGGGCCCGTGCCAGATGAGCAGCGCGATCGCGCCCGCCATCACCGGCAGCACGAGCAGGAACCGCCAGCGACCGTCGCGCAGGCTCACGCGACCACCTCGAGGTACGTCTCTTCGAGACGCCGCGCGATGTCGTCCCAGGCGTAGTTCGCGAGCGCGTGCGCGCGCGCCGCGCGTCCCATCTCGACGCGGCGCTCCTCGTCTCCGAGCATCTCGACCACCGCCGCCGCGAGCTTGTCGGGGCTATCCGGGGGGACGAGCGTCGCCGCCTCCGGGATCGCGACCGCCGCGTAGCCCGGGATGTCCGACGCAACCGCGGGCGTCGCGCATGCGAACGCCTCGGCCAGCACGAGCCCGAAGCTCTCGCCGCCGAGCGCGGGCGTGACCAACAGCTTCGCGCGCTCGAGCTCATGCGTGCGCACCTCGTTGGGAACGATGCCGAGCACGTCAATTCCCGCCTCGTCGAAGCGAAGGCGCGCGTGCAGCAGCCGGTACTGCATCGGGTCGGTGCCGATCACGCGCAACCGCGCCCCGGTTGCCGCATGGATCTGCGGCCACGCGCGCAGCAGCACCGGCAGCCCCTTGCGCGCGTCGTGCCGCCCGATGAAAACGACAGCGTGGTCGCGGTCGACGGGATCGGCGGCCTCGGGGATGAGCACACCGTTTGGAATCACCTTGTACGGCCCGGGAATCCAGCGCGCCGCCGATTCCTCCGCCATCGGCGACACGGCGATGCGGGCGTCGATGCGGTCCATCAGGAAGCCCCAGAAGTGGAGCGCAGGGCCCATCCAGCCGAGGTCGCCGTGCGCGTGGTGCGTTGCGACGATCGGGCACTGGGCGAACGAGATCGCAGCGACGCACACCGCCGGCGTCATCGGCTCGTGCACATGGATGACGTCGAACTGCTCCTCCTTGAGGATGCGGCGGACGCGCGGAACCGCGCGCGGCGAGAGCACGATGTTCGGCAGCGAGCCGTTCGCCGGCACGACGACTGAGCGGCCGACCGGGATGATCCCCTCCGGCAGCTCGCCGTGCCGCCCGCTGCGCGGATGTAAGAACCGCGTGAGCTTTCCCGCCGGGTCGTTGCCCATCAGGATCTGCACGTCGTGACCGCGGCGGCGCAGCGCGGCGGCCTGATGCTCGGCGTGCTCGACCACTCCTCCCCAGTACGACCAGGAGAAGGGAACGACGATCCCGATCTTCAAGCGGCCACCGCCGCGAACGCGCGTTGCATGCGCTCCGCGCCGAGCTCGATCGTCTCGTCCGGGACGGCGAGCGAGAGGCGCGCCCAGCCGGCGCCGCTCGGGCCAAAGCCCTCACCCGGCGCGACCGCGACGCGGTGCTCGCGCAACAGCGCCTCGGCCGTCAGCCCGTCGGCCAGGCGGAGCCAGACGAAGAACGTCCCTTCACAGACGATCGGTTCCGGCAGCGCGTCCGCGATCACGTCACGGCGGCGCGCGTAGGCGGCCACGCGCTCGGCGACGGAGTCCTGCGGCCCTTCGAGCGCGGCGATCGTCGCCGCCTGCATCGGCGCGA
>JAOPYY010000241.1 GCA_025964395.1 Actinomycetes bacterium
CGTAGGAACGAGAAATGGAGGAGGCCCGGAGGGTTTCCCCGGGCCTCCTCTCCGACTCGCTCTGGTGTGCGTCGATCGTCAAGCGTCCCGTTCTAAATTTTTGGGACGACCTTGGCGACGACGGTGCCGACCAGGTGAGCCTTGTTGTCCTGGATCTTGATCACCCGGTACTGCCGGCCGAACACGGTGTGGAACTTCGCCGAGAAGTTCACGAGGCCCGAGAGCGTCGGGACCTTCTTGAACTTCTCCATCGTCGCGGCGAGCGTTGCGCCGTTCGTCGACCCGTGGGAGCGGTTGATCGCAACGGCCAGTCCGTCGATCGCGGCCGATCCGGCGATGAAGCCGCCCGTGCCTGCGTGGACCTGCTTCGCGAGCTTGTTGATCGCGGGGTTCGGGTCATCGCCGAAGATCGACGCGTACGTGACGAAGTAGTAGTTCGTCACCTTCGGGCTCTTCGGGAGCCAGTAGGTGCCGTCGCCGGCCCACGAGTTGAGGATCGCCGTGTTGTTGCCGAGGCTGCGCAGCCCCGAGATGAGCGTCGAAAGGGCGCCGAATGCACCGGCCGTGGACGTGACGACCACGTCCGCCTTCTTCGCGTTCAACCGGCTGATCGCGTTCTGCACGTCGTTGCCGCCGAGCGAGTGGTAGGTCTCCTCGTCCACGACCTTCCCGCCCAGCTGCGTCCAGCGTGCCTTGAACGCCTTGACGACGTCCTTGAAGTAGACGATGACGCCGTCGGTCGCAAGCGACGCGCTGCGCCAGCCCTTGCCCCACGCGTACTGCGCCATCGCAGAGCCTTCGTCCTGCGCGACGTTGCCGAAGCTGAAGGCGAGCTTGCCCTTCGCTCCGAAGCGCTTCGGCCCCATCTGGTCGGTCCCGATGCACGGTGCGATCGCGAGCACCTCGCGGTTGATCGCCTCCTGCACGACGGGCGCCGCGTAGTCGACGTCGCACGTCGTGAAGATCACGCTGGCACCGGAGCCGAGCAGTTTCAGCGCGCACGCCTTGGCGATCGCCGGCTTGTTGCCCTGTGTGTCGCAGGTCTGGATCTGAAGCGGACGGCCGCTGACGCCGCCTCTCGCATTCACCTGCTTGACCCGCAGCTGTGCCGCGGCGAGCGCCGGGTTGTCGAAGGGAGCCATCGCGCCCTTGCTGTCGAACGCCCAGCCGATCACGATCGGCTTTGCGGCCGTGGTGCGCGCCGCGGCGGTCGCGGCGAGCACGATCAACGAGGCCGCGACGACGACCAAGATAAGCCCCGCGCGGGAACCCAGTCTCTTCATCTCCACTCCTTCACTGTCTGCCGCCGCGGTGCGACGGACGAGGGACCTGCTGACCAGCAATGCTCGAACGCCGTGCGTGCGCGCGCAAGCGTCTCCGTGGCCGGCGCCGCCCAGAACGAGTCGGGGTACTCGGCGCCGAACGTGCCGTCGTCGGAAAAGATCTCGATGTCGTAGAGGCCGTCCCAGCCCGCAGCGTCGAGCGCGCGCAGGATCTGGGGAATGTCACCGACGCCGTGGCCGGAGAGCGCGCGATCGGCCCACCCGCGGGTCGGCTCGCGGTAGTCGGCGATGTGCACGCCGGCGAAGCGGTCGATCTCGCGCTCGATGTCTTCGTACAGCGTCGGCGTGTTCCAGAGGTGCCACGAGTCGAACTGGATCCCAAGCGCAGGTGAGTCGCCCGCGTCCCGGATCAGCTCCACCGCTTCGGGGATCGACGACACGAGCGTCCACTCCTCGCCGCCGACGCGCTGGTACGGCTCGAGGCCGATGCGCAGGCCGAGGCGCTCGGCTTCGCGCGCGATCGTCGCGAGACCGTCGACGGCGATCGAACGCGCATCGTCGGCGTCGCGACCGAGGCTCGTGCCGGTGAGGCACACGATCGACGAGGGCTTGAACGGCGCCAGCCGCTCCAGCGAGCGGCAGAACGCGTCAACGCGCTCGGCAGGCTCTTCCGGGCCGCCGAGGAGCGGCAGCGGGAGAACCGACGGCACCGCGGGGACCGCGGCTGCGGACTCGAGGCCGCTCGCCTCCAGCGCCTCGAGCGCCTCGGCGTCGGCCCCCTCCGCGAGCTTCAGCTCCCAGACGCCGATCCCGTCCAGGCCGGCCGCCGCATAGTTGCGGACGTCCTCCGCGAAGCTCGAGCGCAGGGTCGTAATCTGGGAGACAGAGAGGCGGGGAGCCACACAGAGCATCCTTTCACGGCGTTTGACATCTGATCAAGGGCATAGGAAGGTCTCTATCCATGCCCCGTCTACGCCAGTCGCCCGCAGAAGGCCAGATCCGCCACCGGACGATGGCCGAGTTCGCCCTGGAGCAGCTCCGCGAGGCGATCATCCTCGGGGAACTGCCTGCCGGAACGCCGTTGCGGCTCGACGAACTGGCCCGCTCGCTGGGCATGAGCATCTCCCCGATCCGGGAAGCGGTGCGGCAGCTCGAGGCGCTCGGCCTCGCCAAGCACGTGCCCCACCAGGGCGCGAAGGTGCTCGATTTCGACGTCGACGAGCTGCGCGACCTCTTCGAGGTGCGGCTCGCGCTGGAGTCGCTCGCGGTCCGGAGGGCGGCGGAGCGGTTCACGGACACAGACGCGGCCGCGGCGCGCACGCACCTCACGCGCTTCGACGAGACGCGCGACGCGGGCGACGTGCGCCAGACGATGCGCGCGCACACGGCGTTCCACTTCACGCTCTACGACGCGTCGGCCTCGCCGTGGCTCGTCGCGCTGATCCGCCCGGCGTGGGTCCGCTCGGAGCGCTTCCGCCCCGCGCTGCTCGCCTCCGCGGGCGACCCGCAGGACACCCACCGCGCACTCGACGAGCAGCTGCTCGAGGCGTGCATCGCGCACCGCCCCGACGACGCCGCGAAGGCGTTCTACGACCACCTCGAGCTCGCGAGCGTCTTCTTCCAGACGGAGCTCGGCGGGCGCGGCATCTTCGAGCGGTAGCTTCCGTTCATGAGCAACAGCCGCCTCGTCTACTCGACCGGCGACGGCGATCAGCGGAAGCGGCGCGAGCCGGTTGAGAAATCGAGCGGCGCAGAGCTCCCGCGTGACGGCGTAGTCCGCATCTTCCGCGGCAAAGGTGGCCGCGGCGGCAAAGCGGTCAGCGTCGTCCGTGGCCTGCCGCCGCGCGATCTCGATGCCGTCGCGAAGGACTTGAAGAAGCACTGCGGCTCCGGCGGAACAGTCAAGGACGGCGCGGTCGAGATTCAGGGCGATCACCGCGAGAAGATCGCGGCGCGGCTGACGGCGCAGGGCTACGTCGTCAAGCTCGCGGGCGGCTGAACCTCCACCGAACCTGGTTCGCTCTTTGAACCAGGTTCGAGAGTTCGAGCTGCCGCCGAACCTGATTCGGTGTCAGCCGAACCAGATTCGAGAGTTTCGACCCTGACACCCGAGTGCGGAAACTCGTGAACCTGGTTCACACCCCGAACCAGGTTCTTCTCTGTGGGGTGCGGCTGGTCGCCGCTAGGTTTTGCTCAGCCAGCGATCCGCCGCAGCAAGGCGGCGCTCGAGCTCGTCGATCGTCGCCTCCGACACCTTCCGCACCCGCGAGAGCCGGTTCAGCTCCGCGTTCACCTGGCCGTGCGTCATGCGCGTGCGGCGCACGAGCTCACGCGCGACTTTGGCGTTCGCGTCGCGCAGCTCACCCTTCTCCTCCCGGCGCGTGAGGAGTGCCGTGCCACCCTCCGCCGTCATTCCAACTGCGCCGGAGAGCGGTGGCGGCGGCGCGAGCGTCAGCTCGATCTCGTCGTTCGGGCCGTCGTCGAGCTCGAGCTCGTCGCCGAAGTCGCCCGACGGATCGGACGCCTCGGTTGCGACCGCCGAGAGAACCGCAAACAGCGACATCTGCTCCTCAGCGCCGAGCTCGCGCTCCTGCTCGCCTTCGACGCGCGGCTCGACGTCGCGGCGGCGGAGCGAGTGCCGCCGCTGCTCGGCGACGCCGGCGGCATGGCGGCGCAGACGCGGATCGTCGGGGATGAAGAGCCACGCGCGCTGGCGCGGGACGCCGCGGGTCCAGCGGACGAGACGCCCGACGGCCTGGCGGAAGAACAGCTCGGTCGATGTCGTCGTCGCGTAGACACCGACGCGGAGGCGCGGGATGTCGACGCCCTCGGAGACCATGCGCACGGCGACGAGCCACGGGTCGGAACCGGCGGCGAACTCGGCGATGCCCGCGGACGCGAGCGGATCGTCCGAGGTGACGACGCGCGCCGACGTGCCGAAGCGCGTGCGCAGCAGCGCGGCGATCCCGCGCGCATGCTCCTGGTCGGTCGCGATCACGAGGCCCCCTGCGTCGGGCTGCTCCCGGCGGACCTCGGTCAGCCGGGCGTGCGCAGTGCGCAGCACGGTCGGCAACCATTCGCCGTCGAGCGAGAGCGCAGTGCGCAGCCGCTGGCTCGTGCGTGCGGAGTCGAGCCGGTCGTCGAACGTCGCGGAGTGGACCCGCCCGTCGGGCGCCGACCACTCCATCTGACCGTTCGTCGTCGGGAAGTAGACGGGCCGGACGACACGCCGGTCGGCGAGTGCGTCGCCGTAGCTGTACTCGAAGTCGGGCACCGCTTCGTCGCCTTCGTACGAGACGAACGGGATCGCGCGCGTGTCGGAACGGAACGGCGTTCCGGAGAGCGCGAGACGGCGGCGCGCGGGCCCGAAGGCTTCTTGAATCGCCGCGCCCCAAGCGCGGTCGTCGGCAGCGTGGTGAAGCTCGTCGAAGACGACGAACGCGTCCTCCGAGAGCCGGCGCAACAGCGTCGCACTCGTAGCGACCTGCTGGTAGGAGGTGACGATCCCATGCATGTCGGCGGGCAGGCGGCCGTCGGCGGCCGACCACGCCGGGTCGAGGTGGAGCGAGAACGCGGCCGCCGCGCGGGCCCACTGCACCTTCAGGTGTGCGGTCGGGGCAACGACGATCAGCCGAGCCGGGCGCCCGGCCAACTGGTGCCGAGCCGCCGTCAGCGCAAAGGTCGTCTTACCGGCGCCGGGCGTTGCAACCGCAAGGAAGTCGGGCTTCTCAGCCTCGATGAACTGATCGAGGGCGGCCTTCTGCCACGGCCGTAGGCGGATGATCCTGGTCATTTTGAAGTGGTGAAACGAACACCCGCGGGTGCGAGCGATGCGCCTGGGCGACGCTCCGACGACGATAGCGGCGGCGTCAGAGGGCGCCTCCGCCGGAGCGATCAGCGCAGCCGGTAGGCGATCAGCTCGAAGCGCGGGTGCCGGACCGACCGCTCAGCCGTGCCCGCAGCCACATAGAGCGTGTCCCCTGCGACCGACGGACAGGCGTTGATCCCGGCCCTCGCCCGTGCCCGCCACAGCACTCGCCCGCTCGCGGCGTCGTAGGCGCGAACGACGCCGTCGAAGGTCGGAACGAACACCACGTCGCGCGCGACCGTCGTGCAACCGAACGGCGGCGAGTCGAGCGGGGCCGTCCAGAGGGAGCGACCCGTCGCGAGATCGAGCGCCGTCACGCTGCCCCGGCCGCTCGACGGATCGGTGGATCCGAAGCTCTTCGCCGCCACTCCGGTTGCGTTCTCGCGGTAACAGAGGTCGACCGCGGCGACGAACACACGGCCGTCGGCGACAGCCGCCGGCGTCTCGACCCCGCCGAGCAAGCCCGGGCAGACGGAGACCGCTCGCCGCGGCAGCGGCCCCACATCGTTCAGATGCCGTCCAACGGAGGCGCTCCAGCGACGCCGGTGCGTGGTGCGGTCCCACGCGATCACCCGGCCCGCCTTGCCCGAGCCGACGACAACGTTCCCGCTCACGATCGGCGGGTTCTGGAAGTCGTGATCGCGGATGTCGTGCGGGGTGACTTGATCGAACCAGTGGAGCGAACCGTCACCTGCGCCGAGCGCAAGGAGCGAGTCCGTGTAGAGCGCGGGGCCGGCGAACGCTCCGCCGTTCGGCAGGTGCGACGACCCACCCCACGGCAGCGGGTTCGCAGTCCCGGCGTACAGGACGTCGTCGACGAGCGACGGGGTCTGCCACACGCCGCCTCCTCCGGCCTCCGCCGGATGCGGCCACGGATCGCGGATCGTGGTGAACCGCCAGCGAACGGCACCGGTTGTCGCATCGAGCGCGTAGATCGCCGGCCGGGTGCCGGGGCCGTAACCGGTCGTCGCGGTGTAGACGAGACCGCCTGCGACGAGCGGCGCGACATCGACGAAGCTGTCGACAGGGCGAAGGATGCGGCGCGACCAGCGCAGCCGGCCGGTGCGCGCGTCGAGCGAGAACACGCGCTCATCGGTGCTCCCGAACACGCGGCCGCCGACGACAGCGAGCCCGTTCGGCCCCGGTGTTCCGGCATGAAACAGCCGCTGCCATAAGAGCGTGCCGTCGCTCGCGCGCACTGCGAACACGTTGCTCTCCATGTCTTGCGCGTAGACGACGCCGTTCACGACGATGGGCGTCGCCGTCGCAACACCGGACTCGCGCGGTGCCGTCGTGAACCGGAAGCGCCACGCGACGCGTAGGCGCGTCACGTTCGACGCGTGAATGGACGTACCGCGCGCGGCCCGCGTGGACGCGACGTCGGAATTCGGCTGGGCCCAGTCGTGCGTTTGCGAACCGCACCCCGCGGCGAGCAGGGCGGCTACGAGCGCCAGGCTACGATGAATTGCATGAAGACAACGCTTGCGGTTTCCGTCGCCCTTGTCGCCGCAATCGCCGTCCCGGCCGCCGTTCACGCGCGGCCACAAACGACGACGCCCGGCGTCATCTACGTGATCAAGACGACGGTCGACGACAAGGGCATCCATATTCCGAAGGACAAGTTCACCCGCAACGGGGTCACGCGCTATCCGCGCGGGGCCCTCATCCGCTACGAGTTCATCAACAAGGGAACCAAGCCGTACGCCGTTCGCATCTGGGCCTCCGAGACGCTCGTCATGAAGCCCGGCCACAAGGAGTCCAGGCTCGTCAACTGGGCCTATCGCGGCGACTACACGTACGCGCGGATCTACAAGGGTCATCAGATCAGCCCCATCGGCACGATCATCATCTTCTAGAGGCTTGATGTGGAATAGGTGCCGAAGGCACGAAGGGCGGGCGTTCGAGCCCGCCCTTCGGCAGTTCGGTTCTGGCTTCGTGCCTACTTGACCTTGAAGCTCGAGACCATGCCGAGCTGGATGTGCCGCGGCACATCGCACACGACCTGGATCGAGCCCTTCTTCTTGAAGGTGACCTTCAGCGTGCTCTTGCCGCCGGCCGCGATCAGCGCTGAGCGCTTGCCGGTGCCGACGAAGTCGATGTTGTGCTGGACCGTGCCGGCGTTCTTCAGCGTGAAGACGACGGTCGAGCCCACGGGAACGCTTGCCCGGCTGAACTTGAACGCGTAGTCGGAAAGCGTGACGGTGATCTTGATCGGTGCCGTGACCGATGTCGCCTGCTTGGCCGCGAGCGCGAAGCTCGAGACGACCAGCGCGAGGACCACAGCAACTGGAGCGATGAAACGGAAACGCAAGTGAATTACCACCTTTAGTTCGTTGACGTGACCAACGTAGCGCGAGAAAGGACTCTCGGACGGCGGCGCGAGGCCACCGCCCGAGAGTTTGCAGTGCGTTTACTTAGAGGCTGAATCCGTAGATCAGCCCGGTGTTGCCGAGCACGACGACGTACTGCTTGCCGTCGGCGCCCGTGTAGGTGACCGGAGGACCACCCGGTGCGGTCGGAAGCGCCGAAGAGAGCCACAGGTTCTTGCCCGTGGCCGGGTCGTACGCGCCGAGCTGCTTGGTGTTCTCCTGCCCTGCGAAGATCGCGCCGGGAGTGGAGAGGATGCCCGAGCAACGTGCGCTCGGGGTCTTCTTGCTGGCGGGCAGCGGCTGCGTGTCCTTCCACGCAACCTTGTTCGTCAGCATGTCCATCGCCACGATCTGCGGGATGTCAGCCGTGTTCGGGCTGGGCGGGCCGAAGTTGACGCCCAGCGAGAGCTGACCCGGGATGATCGTCTTCTCGGCGTTCGGGATCGCGCCCATTGCAGTGCCTGCGCCCGTGATCGAGCAGAGGTACTGGTAGTGCGTCGCCGGGTCATAGGCCGACGGCTGCCAGTCGACTCCGCCCTCTGCGCTCGGAGCCGAGGCAAGGAACGACGACTGGCCCTTCACATACGCGTACGGCGTGAAGATGCAGCCGACGATGTACGGCTTACCGTCCGGAGCCGGAGCCGGCCACTCCTTCCGGGTGGAGCACTGGGTCGTGAAGGGCTGGCCAACCGGGAACGGCTGGGTCTTCGACAGGTTCGCGTACTTCGCGGCAGCGCCCTTCAGCTGCGGCACCTTCTTCTCGGCGACGCCCAGGATCGACTTGCCCGTGACGCGGTTGAGCAGGTAGACCCAGCCCGTCTTCGACGCGACGCCTACGGCCGGCGTGACGCTGCCGTTGCCGTAGTCGAGGTCGAAGAGGGTCGGCGGGTTCGTCACGTCGTAGTCCCAGATGTCGTGGTGCACGGTCTGGAAGCCCCACGCGAACTGACCGTTCTGCACGTGCAGCGCAACGATCGAGTCCGACCACAGGTTGCTTCCCGGGCCGCGACCGTTCCACGGGACCGGGTTGCCGGTGACGATGTAGAGCAGGCCGGTGTTGGTGTCGATCGACGGGTAGATCCAGATCGCACCGCCACCGCGCTGCCACTCGTTGATGCCCCACGAGCCGGAGCCGAGTGAGCCCGGGCTCGGGGCGACGTACCAGCGCCACAGTTCGGCTCCGGTCTTCGCATCGAGCGCGAGGGCGAACGAACGGCCGCCCCAGTCTCCACCGGAGGCGCCCTCAATGATCATGCCGTTGTAGTACACGGGTGCCGAGGTGAACTGGATGCCGTCGGTCGGGTCCCCGACCTTCGTCTTCCAGATCGGCTGGCCGGTCTGCTGGTCGAGAGCGACGATGTTGCCGTCGTTCTGTCCCTCGAAGACCTTCCCGTCACCCAGAGCGAGGCCACGAACCGCCGGCAGCAGCGCCGGATTGTCGTTGACGGGCTGGTAGTTCCAGAGTGCCTTGCCCGTCGTGCCGTCGATTGCCTGGACGGCGTTCAAGCCGTTGGGCATGTACAGCACGCCCTGGTATGCGATCGCCGCGCCTTCCTCGGGCACGGCGGCCGCCTTTTTCGGCAGCCCGAACGTGCCGGTCCAGGCGAGGTGCAGCCCGCCGATGTTCGACGCATTGATCTGCGTCAGCGTTGAATGGCGTTGGTCGTTGAGACCGCCGCCCACGGTGAGCCAGTCAGTGCTGGCGCTCTGTGCCATGAGCTGTGGCACGAACGCCGGAGCCGGTGCGATGGTCGACGTCGCTCCTGCGGCGCCAACCAAGGCGAGCGCAAGCGCAATCAACGCGACCGGTACCAACAAGCGGAACAAGCGCAAAGTTCCCCCTTCGTCGAGGGTTGATGATTGGGATGGCAGCGCCTGGGTGCGCAGCGGGCGAATATTACGTCGCGCAACGACCTTCGGGCGGATTGTGGTGTTTCCCGCGTACGATGCGGCCGTGGAAGAGCGCCTTGAGCTGGCTCACAGCGCCGCAGCGCGACTTCGCGCGAACATCGAAACCGTCGTGATCGGCAAGCCCGATCAGATCCGTCTCGTGCTGACGGCGCTCGCGTGCCGCGGCCACGTTTTGCTCGAAGACGTCCCCGGGACGGCAAAGACCGTGCTGGCCCGGGCGCTCGCGGGCAGCATCGAAGGCTCGGTCTCGACGCGGATCCAGTGCACGCCGGACCTTCAGCCGACGGACGTGACCGGCCTGACGGTGTACGACCAGCGGGAGCGCGAATTCCGGTTCCGGGCAGGCCCCGTGTTCGGGAACGTCCTGCTCGTCGACGAGATCAACCGCGCGATGCCGAAGACGCAGTCCGCGCTGCTCGAGGCGATGGCGGAGGGACAGGTGACCGTGGACGGGGTCACGCATGAGCTGCCCTCGCCGTTCTTCCTGCTCGCGACGGAGAACCCGATCGAGCAGGAGGGCACGTTTCCCCTGCCCGAAGCGCAACTCGACCGCTTCTTCCTCCGGACGGCCCTCGGCTACCCCGACCTCGAGCAGGAGCTCTCGATCGTCGAGGGCCAACTCGGCGGCCATCCACTCGACGACCTGAAGCCGGTGGTCGCGGACACCGACGTCGACGCGCTCCAGGAAGCCGTCGAGGAGGTGTACGTCGATCCGCTCCTGCGACGCTGGACCATCGAGCTCGTCCGAGCGACACGTTCCCTCGACTTCGTTGAGCTCGGAGCTTCGGTCCGCGGGTCGCTCGCCCTCGAGCGCGCAGCGCGGGCGCTGGCGCTGATCGAGGGTCGCGACCACGCGGAGCCCGAGGACGTCGAGCGGCTGTTCGTACCGGTCGTGCTGCACCGGCTCGTGCTCACGCCGGAGTACCTCGCCGAGGACGAGCCGACGGCCGAGGAGGTCGCCCGACGGGTCTGGGAGGCGGCGCTCGCGGCCGCGCCGCGCCCCGCGCCGCAGTGGGAGACCGCCCGCCCGGCTGCAGCGCACGAAGTCTCTTGACCACGCACCGCCGCGCCTTCCCACTCGTCTCGCGCAAGCGGCTCAGCGGCACGCCGTTCGGCGAGCGACGAAGCGCGCGGCGCGGACGTGGCTCCGACGTAGCCGGCACCCGCCCCTACGCACCCGGCGACCCGGTCTCGACGATCGACTGGTTTGCGTCGGCCCGGCTCTCCTCCGCCCGCGGCTCGGACGAGTTCGTCGTGCGGGAGCTCTACGCCGAGGAAGCCCCGCGCGTGCTCATCGTCACCGACCAGCGGCCCTCGATGTCGCTGTACGGCGACGATCTGCCCTGGCTCTCCAAGCCGGCGGCGGTCGTCGCCGCCGCCCAGGCGATCGCCCGGTCCGCGGTTCGCGCCCGCGCTGAGCTGGGGCACGCCGATGCACCGGGCGGTCGCACACGTGTGCTGTCGCCGGGCGCGGTCGCACCCAGGCACGTCCTCGACCGGGTCCGCCGTGAGTCCTACGACGCGCCGCCCGAGAGCCTTGCCCGCACCCTCGGTCAGCTCTTGAACCGGCGTGCCGAGCTGCCGCAGGGGTCGTTCGTCTTCGTCCTCTCGGACTTCCTGACGGAGGTGCCCGCCGGCACCTGGTCCGCCATGCGCGCGACGCGCTGGGACGTCGTTCCGGTCGTCGTCCAGGACCCGGTCTGGGAGCAGAGCTTTCCCGACGTGGCCGGGGTGCTGATCCCGTTCGCCGCCGCCGACGATTCCGAGACCGGGCTCGTGCGTCTCACCTCGGCGGAGGTTGCGACGCTGCGGCGGGAGCACGAAGAACGGCTCGCGCGGCTGCTGCGGCTCTTCCGTAGTGCAGGTTTCGATCCACTCGTCCTCGGCACCTCGTCGCCGACGGAGATCGACACCGCCTTCCTGCGCTGGGCCGAGCGGCGGCGACTCCGGCGCCGCCGGCAATGAAGGCGCTGGCGCTGGCCGCGGTCGTCGTGCTGTCGCCGAACCCGTCCCACTTCGGCCAGCTCGTCACGGCACGCGTCACCGGTGGCGCCGTCCCGAGCTTCGCCCCGTTCTCCGTCCGCGGCCACCACGGCTCGGAGTACGTCCTGCAGTGCCTCGACCCCAAGTGCGTGCCGGGACCGGGCGCTCGGCGGATCAAGATCGGTACGGCGACGGCGGTGATCGTGCCGCGTACGACCGCCGCACAGGTCGCGCACCCGCTGCGGTCGTTCCGCCGGCAGACGAACGTGCCGCCGCCTTCCTATCGCATTCGGCCGAACCTGCTTCGTGTGCTGCTGTTCGTCGCCGCCGCGCTGCTCGCGGCCGGCGCGCTGCTGCTCGTCTATCCGCTTGTGCGTCGCTTGATCCCCGAGCCCGTCGACGAGCGGACCCCGCTGCAACGCGCACTTGACCTGGTCCGCGTCTCGCTCGGCCGCGGTACCGAGGATCGCCGCCGCGCGCTCGACCTGCTCGGGCGGGCGCTCGACGACGACGCGCGCGCCTCCGACGCGCGCGAGCTCGCTTGGTCGGAACGCGGGCCTGAGCCCGCCTCTGTCGCGGAACTCGTTGACGCCGTGGAGAAGCGCACATGACGGCGATTCCCCTCGCGGGCTACGGACGCCTCGAGCGCGCGCAGCGCCGCACGACCGCGATCCGCGCCGCGCTCGTCGCGCTGCTCGTCGTCCTCGTCGTTGCCACCGCGGTCGCTGCCACACGGCCCGCCGGGAAGACCCTCTCGTTCCTCCCGGGCGGAACGACCGGCATCGTCGTGCTCGATCTGTCGGCGAGCATCTCGACCGACACGTACCAGCGCATCGGCAAGACACTGAACGAACTGGCGGCGACGAACGGCCGCTACGGCCTCGTGGTGTTCTCGGACGTCGCCTATCAGGCGCTGCCGCCCGGCACACCCTCCGCGGCACTCAAGCCGTATGCCCGCTACTTCACCTTGCCGCCCGCGCAGAACGGGTTCCTGCCCCAGTTCCCCGTCAATCCATGGACGAACTCGTTCAGCGGCGGCACGCGGATCGCGAACGGGCTGGGGCTGGCGCTCAGGATCATCCAGGCCCAGCACGTCAAGCGGCCGGCAGTCATCCTCGTCAGCGACCTCAACGACGACCCCAGCGACCTCAAGAACCTCGCAGGGGTGTCGCTCGCGTACCGCCAGGCCGGCATTCCGGTGCGTATCGTCGCGCTCGACCCGCAGCCGAACGACGAGGCGCTCTTCGGACGCCTGCTCGAGCGTGCGGCGACGGTCCAGCACGCACGCCTCCCGGGCGAACGGTCATTGACGGTCGGGCCGGACGTCCCGCCGGTGCTGGCGACACTCGCCGTGCTCGTCGCGCTCGCGCTCGCCGCGAATGAGCTCTGGGCCGCGAAACTGACCTGGGGCCACGCGTGATTCGCGTCGCCGCTGCACTCGTGCTGCTGGTTGCGGCGGGGCTCCTCGCCGCCGTTGCCATGGACGCCGGACGCTGGCAGCACAGCCACGGAGAACGGCCGAAGACGCTCGTCGGCGGGGTGGCCGAGCGCGTGCTCGGCGCGGGCAGCGACGTCGCGCTCCGCCGCGCCGTTCGCCGATTCGTCGCCGCAGAGAAGGTGCCGTACGGCTTCGACAACGGCCAGGCGCAGGCACGCGCGCGTGCGGTCGCGCAAGCGCAACTCTCGGATGTCGTCGCCAGTGCGCCGCCGCGGGCGGCGTCGCAAGCGGACGACCTGCTCGGAGTGCTCGCCTGGGGTGGCACTCGCGCTCCCACCGGGATCGTCGACCCTGCGGACCGCGCGGTCAACGCGTTCACGGATGCGTCGCGACTCGATCCCGCGAACGTCGACGCGGAGTTCAACCTGGAGCTCGCCTTGCGCTCGCTCGAGAGCACCGGCGTGCGGCACGGGCCGAGCCCCAGCAGCGGCCCGCGCGGCACGGGACACAGCGGCGCCGGAGCAGGGACACCGGGGCAGGGCTATTGAGCCTCGCGGCGTCGTTCCTGTTCCTGACACCACGCGCGGGCGTGCTCGTGCTGCTCGCCGCGCTCCCGCTCGCCGCGCTCGTGATCGGCGCACGGCGCGTGACGCGCATGCGGCGGCTACTCGGACTGCCGGCGCCCACAGCCGGTCGCCGCCGCCGGCACGAGGCGACGATCGTCGCGGTCGTGGCGTTGCTGGCGCTCGCTGCAACGCAACCTGCGATCCGCACCGAGACGCCGCGGCGCGAGCGAACCGATGCGCAGGCCTTCGTCGTCGTCGACGTGTCGAGGTCGATGGCCGCCGCGCCTGCCGCGTCGGGCCCGACGCGGCTCGCACGAGCGAAGCAGATCGCGCTCGCACTCGCTCCGCAGTTCGGCGACGTGTCGGTCGGCCTCGCCACGTTCACCGACCGGGTGCTGCCCGACCTGTTTCCGACCTCCGACCGCGCGACCTATGACTCGGCGGTCTCGGCGCTCACGCTCGAGAGCCCGCCGCCACGCGAGGTGAACACCGTTGCGACGACGTTCGACGCCCTTCAGCAGGTCGCGACCGAGGGCTTCTTCGCTCCCGGGGCGCGAAAGCGCGCCGTGATCGTCGTGACCGACGGCGAGAGCAGGCCGTTCGATCCGCGGACGGTCGCGAGCGCCCTGGCGGCCCACGGCATCCGCCTCGGGCTCGTCCGCGTCGGCTCCGGCGCCGATCGAGTCCGGCGCCCCGACGGCACGCCCGAGGCGAACTTTCGGCCCGATCCGCAGGGCGCGCGGCTCAGCATCAGCCGGCTCGCAGCCGCCGCCCAGGCACCCACCGGGCCGGGAGCAGGAGCGGTTCTCGCGCGCTCGCTCGGCTCCGGGCCGAGCAGCGTCATCGGCCTCCAGCCGCGCACCCGCACGCTGGCGCCGTTGCCTGCGCTTCTCGCACTGGTGCCGCTCGTCCTCCTCCTCGGCGGCGGGAGCGCGCGACGGCTGTTGCGTGGCGTAACATTCGGCCGTCCGGTTGCTTCGTCTAGGAGGGCACGAGATTGAGACATGCGCTGACGGCACTCCTTGCGGGGTCGATGCTCGTGCTCGTGGGCGGCGCGTCGGGCGCAGCACCGCCGTCGGGCGACTGGACCGGCTTCGGCCGCACGACCGACAACATGCGGCACTCGCCGCTCGCGCAGATCACGAAGGCCAACGTCGCACAACTCGGCAAGGCGTACTCGATCGACTTCAAGGCGCTCGACGCGGACACGCGGCGCGGCGAGCAGTCCTATCCCCTGGCCGTCGGCGGCACGCTCTACGTGACGACGAACGACGCCCAGGTGTTCGCGCTCGAGGGCGCGACGGGCAAGGTGCTCTGGCACTACAAGCCGGCGAACGCCGGCCTCTTCAAGAACTTCGGGATCGTCGCGAACCGCGGCGTCGCCTATTGCGACGGCGCGCTCTTCCTGCTGACGCTCGACATGCACCTGAACAAGCTGAACCCCGCGAACGGTGCCCTGCTTGGGCGCGTGGCGATCGGAGCGTCGGTGCCGGGCGCCGGCTCGAACTTCGGCTACTCCGAGACGAGCGCGCCGATCTGCGCGAACCACCACGTGATCGCCGGCGCTGCCGGATCCGAGTACGGCGTCCGCGGCTACGTGATGGCCTGGAATGCGAAGGACCTCCGGCCTGCGTGGCCCAACCCCGTGTGGACGATCCCGCCGGCGCAGCAGAGCTGGCGCTCCGCGAGCCGCATCGTCGGCGGCGGCGCCGTCTGGACGCCGGTGACCGTCGACGGCGCCACGAACACGCTCTATTTCGGGACCGGCTCGGCCACCCCGCTGTACTTCCCGTCGATTCGCCCGGGCACGAACCCGCGGACCGACTCGCTGATCGCCGTCGATCTGCAGACGGGCCGGATCAAGTGGTGGCGCCAGTTGATCGCCGGCAACCAGTGGTCGTACGACGTTGCGCAGCCGCCGCTCGTCTACGACGGGAAGGTGGGCGGCCATCTACGTCACGTCGTCTCCGTCGCGACCATGGAAGGTGTCTGGTTCGCGTTCGACGCGAAGACCGGTGCGCCGTTCTACGAGCGCGTGAAGGTGATCGACCGCGTCGAGCATCCGGCGCTTCGGCCGGGCAAGGCGGTGACGGTGTTCCCCTCCAGCCTCGGCGGTCTCAACTACTCACCCGCGTCGTACGACCCGGCGACCAACTACGTGTTCAACGCGGCGGCTGAAACCGCCGGCGTCGACATCCAGGCGAAGCTCACACCGACGCAGAAGAAGCACAAGTTCGTGCTCGGTGACGTGTTCCTCGGTCTCTCGAACGGGAACTTCGGGACCGAGCTGGCCGGCTGGCACGACCACGGCTCGATCAGCGCGATCGACGTCAACACCGGCAAGCGTGTCTGGAAGTTCAACACGCCGGAGCCCGAGCGCGGCGGCGTCACGACGACCGCCAGCGGGCTCGGCTTCGCCGGCGGAGGCGACGGGAACCTGCGCGCGTTCGATACGAAGACCGGGAAGATCCTCTGGAAGTTCCAGACCGGCCACCAGATCGCCGCGGGCCCGACGATCTTCACCGCGAACGGCAAGGAGTACGTCGCGATCACCTCCGGCGGTACGCCGACCTCGTCCAACGGCGGTGTCTTCTCGCAGCTCTACGTCTTCGCGCTCGGCGGATCTCAGAAGGAGAACCCGCCGCCGCAGCTCGACCGCGCGCTCCAGTCCGCCGCCGCGCCGCGCGTCGTCGCGTACACCCGCCCGCAAAAGCAAACGACCCCGGTCGTGGCGTCCGCAGCCGGCGCGCGGATCGAGACGCAGGCGCCGCTGGCCGTCCAGCTCTGGAGCGTCGCGCGCGCCAACACGCAGATCGTGAGCGGGCGTCTGCTGCTCGGCGGAAAGCCGGTCGTCGGCGCAGCGATGCAGGTCGACGCCTACACCGTGCAAGGTCGCACAAACGCGCGCGGCCAGTTCTTCTACCGCGTCGACACAACGCTTCCGCAGCGCCACATCGTTCGCGTCCTTCGGCTCGCCAGCGCGCGCATCGGCGGGAGGCCGGTCACGGCGAGCGAGCGCGCAGCGTTGCTGCGCGTCGCAGGCGGCTTCAGTGTCGGCTACCGCGTGAACGACCTGCAGGCAAAGGCCTCAGGAGGCCATGTGGTCGTCACGGGGCGTCTCTCGTACGCCGACAACTCGCCGCCGCCGCCGGTCGTGCTCTACACCTACCGGCTCTCCGGAACAATCACCGACGCTACAGGGAAGCCGGTCGCCGGCGCGACCGTCGTCACGCGCACCCAGGATCGCGACTTCTGGACGTTCTCGCAGCCGAGCGATTCGGCCGGTCACTACGTGTCGTTCTTCACGGCGTCGGACGACGTCGGGGCAAATCCGGTGCCGCTCACGGTGCAGGTCGCATCAGGGACGATCTCGTACGCCTCGCCGGCCGGCAAGAACGTGAACTTCACCGCCCTCCGGAGCGCGACCATGAACGTGCAGCTGCCCGCGTCGGCGACCGCCCCGCTCGCGCTGCCCTCGGCCACGTCGTTCCCCGGCGCGGTCTACCAAGGCACGCTCGTCGGGGTCTCCGGTCCCGGCGGAGTGATCAAGCCGCTGTCGGCGACGTGGCCTGACGCGCGCGGCCGGTTCACGCTCGTGCTCCCGAGCTCGGCGCGCGGTAAGCCGCTGCGCGTCTGGGAGGACTACTCGACGTTCTTCCAGAGCGGAAGCGCGCGTCCGGGCGGCCGGATCGACACCGGCATCTGGCCCGGCATCCCACCCGGGGAGCAGCCGCAAGGGCTCGCGGTCACGCGCGCAGGCTAAGGCGCGAGGAGCGCGCCGCGCGCGACGTCGTCGTGCCCGGTTCTGTCGCGCAACGCGGCGTTCAAGGTCGAGATCTCGCCGATGAAACGGGGCGAGGTCAGATCCTCGGGCAGGCACTGCATCACGTCGAGCAGCTCCTCGCGCCGGCGCTGCGACCAGCGTTTGCCCTTCGCCGTCGGGCCGATCTGGACGGCGCGCCCGTCGCTGGCGTCAGCGCGCCGGACAACGAACCCGTACTCCTCGAGCACGTCCACCGCGCGGCTCGCGGTCGCGGGGGTCGTGTCCATCCTCGATGCCAGGTTCCTGAGGCGCAGCGGCCCGATCGAGACGATCTCGATCAACGCCAGCCGCTGCGTGACCGTGAGCGGCTCGACCTCCGGAATCCGGCGACTGACGCGGAGGATGATCGCGTAGAGCTCTCCGATTTCCTCGAGGAGCGCCTGGGCGCGGTCCGGGCCTGAGGGCACGCCGTGACTATAGGCAGACCGCACGGCTAATTGCTACCGACGCTTTACGGCGAGACGTAGGCCATGCCCTCGAGGTTGTAGTGCCCGGCACGGAGCGTGGTCGGGACCCGCAGCGCCTCGTAGCCGCGGCCGCGCGGGCGGATGACCCAGAAGAGCCCCTGGATCTCGCTGCCGACGACGACGTCCCCGGCGTACGCCCGCAGCTCGGACGCTGGTGCGACGAACACATCGGTCGTGAGCGTGTCCGTCACATAAAGCCCGGCCCGGGCGCCGCCGCGAATCGGCGTCGATACGATCGCCGCGATCGGATTCGGCCCATCGGCGAACCGTGCGATCGTCGTCGTCTTGCCGTCGGCGCTCATCGCGACCAGACGACCCGTCGCGCCCGCATCGACGGGCACAAGTGCAGCCCGCGCTGCAACACCGAAGCGCGGCGGCGCGATCTCCACCTCGTCCGCGCCACCCGGACCGGCGTAGCTGCCGACGTGGCGAACGGAGCCGGAGCTGTCGATCGTGTAGACGTCGCCTCCGCTCGGGGTCTTCGCGCCCGAGCGGCCGGTCGCGGCGACCAGCCCGTAGCCAAAGCCTCCGGCCGTGTCGAACGTGAGCGCACCGTCGGAGATCGAACTCTCGGGCAACTTCGCAAACACGGTCACGCTTCGGCCGTCAGCCGTGATGCGGTAGATCGTGTTGTCGGGCGCGTGACAGAAGATCACGCCGGCTTCCCACCCGTGCGTGCCGGGCGATACACGGCAGCGCGTTTCCTCCACGGCACGCGGCATCGACGCGAACATCGTCAGCGGCTTTCCGGCCGGCGGCACCGACCACACGGTGTTCGTCGTGTTCTCGAGGTAGAGAAGCCCGTTGCCCGTCCACACGACATCAGCGAGCCTGATGCCGGTTTGCGCAAGCACCCTGAAGTGCAGCGTCGCGACGGGACCACGTGCGTCCGGCGCCGTGCCGAGCGCAGCGGCCAGGACTGCGATGAGCGCGATCGCGCGTGTCATGTCTGTGGCTCTTTCCACAAACCACCGAGGTCGAATCGCGCTAGCGAAACACGTCGGCGACGAGCTCGTAGGAGCGGCGCCGCGCTTCATGCTCGTGCGTGATCGTGACCACCATCGCCTCGTCGGCTCCATAGGCGGCCACCACGTCCTCGAGGCCGGCGCGCACCGATGCCGGTGAGCCGACGACGGCGCGGCGGCCGGTCGGCGGCGGGTGCTGTTCGAAGAACGCGACTGCGGTCTCGACGGGCGGAACGGGGATCAGCTGTCCCTGGCGCAAGAGCGTCATCGCCATGCGCGAGCTCGACGCGAGGCGCTGCGCTTCGTCGTCGTCCTCGGCACACACGACGGAGACCGCGACGCCGACGAACGGCGTTGCGCGTCGGCGCGACGGGACGAACCGGTCGCGATAGAGCTGGGCGATCTCCGCGCCTGCCGGATTGATGAAGTCGGCGAACACGTACGGCAGACCAAGCTCGCCGGCCCAGATCGCGCTCTGCGGCGACGAGCCGAGCAGCCACACCTCCGGCCGCTCCGGGCCGCCCGGCAGCGCCGCGAGCCGGGCGAGCGGATGAGCGTCGGGAAAGTCGTCTTCGAGATAGGCGAGCAGTTCCGCCAGCTGCTCGGGAAAATCGTCCGGCGAAGCTTGGCGACGATCGCGCTGCAGCGCGAACATCGTCTCGCGGTCGCTGCCGGGCGCGCGGCCGAGGCCCAGGTCTATGCGTCCCGGATACAGCGCGGCGAGCATGCTGAACACCTCCGCCACCTTCAACGGGCTGTAGTGCGGCAGCATCACGCCGCCGCTCCCGACCGTGATCCGCGACGTGGCCGCAGCGACCGCGCCGATCAGGATCTCGGGCGCCGCGCTTGCCAGCATCGGCGTCCCATGATGCTCGGCAATCCAGTACCGCACGTACCCGAGCTCCTCCACGTGTTGCGCCAGGTCGATTGAGTTGCGGAGCGCATCAGCGCCGACCGAGCCTTCCGAGATCGGCGACTGGTCGAGCACGCTCAGCGGAAAGGGCACGGATCCATAGTGCCCGCGCCACTCGTCCTGAACGGCCATGACCGGGGTCAGACCCCGGTCATGGCCCGAAGGGTCAGGTCAGAAGTTGATGGCGACTTCGCCGACCGAGACCTGCGGCGGCGCGATGTTCAGATCAGGCAGGTTCTCGCTCACCCACAAACGCGCAGCCTCATCGGACGCGGTGGCGCCCGCCTGGTTGTCGTACACGCTCACCGCCGCAGCACCGTCCGCAGTGCGGACCAAGTAGTACGCCTGGAAGCCGTCGATGTCGCCGATCACCCGCTTCACTTCGCTCTCGTTCTCGACGAGCGCGTCTGCCAGCTCGGTGCTCCCTGAGTAGACCCGAATCGTTGCGAACACTGTTGCCCTCTCTTCGTTTCGATTGGCACCCAGTGTCACACGGTGCCTGACGAAAGTCACGCTCGCCGCGTGATGCGCGCCGCGAACCGCTTCGGCAGCGACGGCTCGAGCAG
>JAOPYY010000035.1 GCA_025964395.1 Actinomycetes bacterium
AGGGATTGGCAGCTCTACGCGCAGCCTGCGGGCAGCGGGAAGTCGTCCTGCACCTCAACGGTGCCGGGCGCAACGCCCCGGGACCCTCGCGACTGTGTCGTGCAACCGCTCGCAGGTTACGGCGACCGCGCGGCCGAGTTCAACGACTACATCGTCGTCCAGAAGGGATCGGCGATCTTCCAGCTGTGGGCCGGCAACAACGGCGCCCACCATCTCTCGTACGATCAACTGGAGGTCGTCGCGAAGTATCTGCTCACCAAGATCAAGTGAACCGAGGCGGATTCAGCTTCTCAACGAGCGTCCGTGTCCGCTTCGCGGAGACGGACGCTCAAGGGATCGCGCACAACTCGAACTACCTCGTGTGGTTCGAGGTGGCGCGCGTCGACTACCTCGAGCTCCATGCGGGCGGCTACCAGCGGCTCCGCGAGCTCGGCATCGAAGCGCTCGTGCTCGAGTCGCACGTGCGCTACGTGCAGCCGGCGCGCTTCGACGACCGCCTCGTCGTGCACGCGCGCTGCGTCGACCTGAAGGGCGCGCGCTTTCGGTACGAATACGCGATTGAGCGCGACGGCGCCGTGATCGCGGATGGCTGGACGGCGCACGCGACCGTCGATGGCGGAACGCTCCGCCCGACGCGTGTCCCGACGTGGCTCGCCGAAGCAATCTCTAATGCGGAGCAGTCGGCGCCGAAGCAGACGTCGTCGTAACTGTCGTAGCGGTCTGCTTCTTCGCCTTCGCCTTCTTCGGCCCGACGCGCACGATCTTCGGCTCCGAGCGGTAGCTCGAGTACCAGGTCGCGTCCGAGAGGAGCTTGCCGTTCGCGTCATACACCTTGCGCTCGACCGAGGTCGCCTGTGACGGCACGCCTGACGAGTCGACGACGACCTCGCCGGCCTTGAGCGTCGCATCGACGGTCTTCTGGACCGCCGGCGGCGAGACGACGCGCAGCGGCGCAGTCGTGCTCTCGACGCGCCGGTGCTGCGGGGCGCCGTAGAGGACGACGGTGAGTGACGAGGAGCCGACCCACGTGCGCAGCAGCAGCCAGTGCCCCGTGTCGTTGACGAACTTTAGGTCCACGCCCGGGTAGTCGACCGTCGCATCACGGCCCAGCGGGTAGTGCGAGATATAGAGCGCGTGGTTCGTCCGCGACGTGATCGGGAGCCCGGCCTCGTAGGCAGCGTTGAAGACCGTCGTCGAGACCTGGCAGACACCACCGCCGAGCCCCGTCTGCACCTCGCCGTTCACGATCACGGGAGCCTCGAGGAACCCCTTCGCCGCGGAGCGCTCGCCCGTCGTACCGTTGAACGAGAAGGTCTCTCCCGGCGAGATGAACTTGTGGTCGACGAGATGGGCGACGAGCTGCACGTTGTGGATGCGGTTCGCGATCCCGCCGTAGAACGTCTCGTAGCTCCCGACGGTGCCGGTGATGCCCATCGCCTGGGCGTCCGCAGTCGTGCGCTTCGGCTGCTGTTCCGCGAGGACGAGCGCCGCAGTCCGGTTCCGCACCCTGGTCGCCGCGGAGAAGATGCGCGCCGCCGACTGCGGCACGTCGAGCGCGAGCCCCGGCTGCGACGGCACGATGCGCACTCCGCCGCCCGCGGTGACCGCGAAGTCGGCATCCTTCGGCGGGGTGTCGACGGTTTTCTCGAGGCGCGCAAAGAACGCATCCGCCGCCGGCCCCGAGAAGCGCATCGTCGAGAGGTCGAGGAGCTTGGCCAGGCGCCAGCGCGGCACCTTCAGGCGTGTGGGCCCCGCGAGGAGTGTCACGGGCGCCGCGATGATGCGCGACGCGGTCCGCTGCGCGCTCGTCAGCGTTGCGACGGTGACGCGCGGTGCATCGATGCGAACGGGGAGGCCGACGGCGGCTTCGCGCGAGAACGAGGCGAGCGAGCGCACGAGCACCTCGCGCGCGGCCTGCTTGTCGAGCGCGCGGCCGGTCGTCCCGGCTGCGATCGTGATGTGGAGGCCGCGCCGCACGAGCCGCGCCTCCTGGTGCGGGCGGTCGACGGCCTTCGAGAGCAGCTCCAGCTCGTAGGTGAGCGCCGCGTCGTACGCCCTGATCGGCGGGACGAGATCCTGCGGGAAGAACTCCAGCTCGAGGCGCCGGTAGCCGCGGACGAACCCGAAGCCGTCGCCCTGTTTCCGCGCGTTCGCGACCGCGGCCGCCCAGTCCACCTCGACACCGAGCTGGCGCGGCGTGAGCGAGAACCGCTTCGCGCCCACCGTGAAGACGACCGGCACGTGGGAGACGCGCTCGGAGCGCCGCTCGAGGAGCCGTTGCGCGTTCGCCGGCGTGAGGCCTCCGACGTCGATCCCGGCGATCCGGGTGCCGTTTGCGAGCTTGTCGGGCGACCCCGCGAAGATCAGGCCGAGGCCGATGGTGATGATCGCCGCGGCGAATGCCAGCACGGCCAGCCGCGGCCAGAACCGGCCCCAGGCGGAGGCACGGCGGCGGGTGCGGACGGCCGAGGGGGAGGCAGCCACGAGCCGCGCATGGTAGCCCCGAGTTTGCCGCTTAGAAAACGAACAACTCGACGCCACCCGAGACGTTGAGCTCGATGCCCGTGATGTACGAGGCGAGGTCGGAGCAGAGGAACGCGATCGCGTTCGCAATGTCCTGCGGCTCGCCGGGCCGCTTGAAGACGGTGCGGTTTGCGATCCGCTCGTTCATGGACGCGTTCGCCATGTGGAACGCCTCGCTGCCGATGATCCCGGGCACGATCGCATTCGCGGTGATCCCGTGGCGGCCGCCTTCCATCGCGAGGGTCTTCGTGAGCCCGAGGATGCCCGCCTTGGTCGTCGAGTACGACGCCTGTCCGAAGCCGCCGAGCGTCCCGGCAACCGAAGCCATGTTCACGATGCGCCCCCACCCACGTTCTTTCATGTGCGGCCACACCGCCTGCCCACAGTTGAACGCGCCGGTGAGGTTCACGCGCAGGTCGCGCTCCCAGAGATCGGGGTTCTGGTCGGGGAACTGGCCGACGTGATCGAGCGTGCCGGCGTTGTTGATCAGGATGTCGACCGAGCCGAGCTCTTCGACCGTCTTTGCAACTGCCGCCGCGACCTGGTCGCGGTCGGTGACGTCGCAGCGCACCGCGAACGAGCGGCGCCCCATCGCGCGGATCTCCTCCGCCGCGGACTCCGTGCCGACGAGGCCCTGTGTGCGGGCAACCGTCGCCAGCGGCCCATACGCATCCGTTTCTTCGGTCAACTCCGATTCGACGAGCAGGTCGGCGATCACGACGTCGGCGCCCGCCCGCGCGAGCGTCAGCGCGTCGGCGCGCCCGAGTCCACGCGAGCCGCCGGTGACGAAGGCGACCCGCCCACTGAGATCGATGTCCAATGCCATCAGCCGCGAGGGATGAAGATCTCTTTGGCGATCACGAGCCGCTGGATCTGCGACGTGCCCTCGTAGATCTGGAACAGCTTCGCGTCGCGCATCAGCTTCTCGACGGGGTACTCCTTCATGTAGCCGTACCCGCCGAAGACCTGCACCGCGTCGGTCGTGACCTTCATCGCGGTGTCGGCGGCGAAGCGCTTGGCGAACGACGAGTACAGCGTCGCGCGGTCACCCTGGTCGAGCATCCACGCAGCCTGCCACGTCAGGAGACGCGCCGCTTCGATCTCGGTCGCCATGTCGGCGATCATGAAGTTGACGCCCTGGTGCATCGCGATCGGCACGTCGAACGTCACGCGCTCCTTCGCGTACTCGACCGAGAGCTCGTAGGCCGCCTGCGCGACGCCGACCGCGCCGATCGCAGTGCCGGGCCGTGTGAAATCGAGCGTCTGCATGGCGAGCTTG
The DNA here is from genome assembly GCA_025964395.1 of Actinomycetes bacterium. Taxonomy (GTDB): domain Bacteria; phylum Actinomycetota; class Thermoleophilia; order Gaiellales; family Gaiellaceae; genus PALSA-600. The sequence goes on from JAOPYY010000035.1 coordinate 3,803, forward strand.
AAGCCGTCGCCCTCTTCGCCGAGACGGTTGGCCGCGGGGACGACGACGTCCTGCAGGGCGAACGCCGAGGTGTCGGTCGCGCGCTGCCCCATCTTGTCGAGGTGCTGCTCGATCGTGACGCCCGGCGTGTCCATCGGGACGATGAACGCCGACATGCCGCGGTGCCCCTTCGAGACGTCGGTCTTCGCGAAGACGACCGTCCACGCCGCGTAGCCCGCGTTGGTGATGAAGGTCTTCGACCCGTTGAGCACGTACTCGTCACCGCGGCGCACAGCCGTTGTCTTGAGGCGCGCGACGTCGGAACCGGCCTCCGGCTCGGAGAGACCGAACGAGCAGAGGATGGGCTCCTCGAGCAGCGGCGGGAGCCAGGTCGACTTCTGCTCGTCGCTGCCGGCGATCATGACCGGCCCGGCGCCGAGGCCGTTCGCGCCCAGGGAGGTGCCGATGCCGGTGCAGCCCCAGTTGAGCTCCTCACCGACGAGCATGCTGTCGAACGAGTTGAGGCCGAGGCCGCCCTGCTCCGCGGGAATGTTCAAGTTCATCAAGCCGACCTCGTGCGCCTTCGCGATCACGTCGACCGGGTGCGTCATCTGGACGTCGTACTCCGCGGCCTTCGGGCGAATTTCCTTCGTGGCGAACTCGCGCGCCACGGCGCGCAGCTCCTTCTGCTCGTCCGTGAGAGCAAACGAGACGCCTGTGACTGCCGTTTCAGCCGTTGCCATGCCTACGCTCCCGAAGGTTGATTGACGAGTCAGTCAACAAGGGTAGCGTGCCCCGGCTCGCCGGGCAACCCCGCCGCCCGCGCCACGGGCAGACGAACCGTGAAGGTCGTCCCCCGGCCCGGCTCGCTCTCCACCTGCACCGTCCCACCGCTCTGGCCGACGATGCCGTGCACTGTCGAGAGGCCGAGCCCGGAGGCCTCGGCGAGCGGCTTCGTCGTGAAGAACGGCTCGAAGATCTGGGCGCGGGTCTCGTCGTCCATCCCGATCCCTTCGTCGACCACCGAGAGCACGGCCGTCTCGCCGTCGGTCAGAACCGCCACGGTCAGCGTCCCGCCCTCCGGCATCGCGTCGCGCGCGTTGACTGCGAGGTTCATCACGACCTGCTCGAGCTGCGTCTGGTCGGCGCGCACGATCACCGGCTCCGCGCCGATGATCGTCTGCAAGCGCACGTCCTCGCCGATCAGGCGCTTGAGCAGCGTGTCCATCTTCTTCACGACGTTGCGGAGGTCGATGTCCTGCGTCTGCAGGACCTGCCGGCGGCTGAAGGCGAGCAGCTGCCGGGTGAGATCGCTCGCACGGACCGCGGAGTCGCGAATCGCCTCGACCTTCTCGCGTCCACCGTCGTCGACGCCGGACTGCTGCAAGAGCAAGTCGCTGTAGCCGATCACCGCCGTCATCAGATTGTTGAAGTCGTGGGCGATGCCACCCGCAAGCTTGCCGATCGAGTCCATCTTCTGGGCCTGACGGAGCTGGTCCTCGAGCTCGCGTCGTCCGGTCACGTCCTCGACGAGACTGATGCCGAGGCCGTCCTCGAGGTCGAGCGCGACGTTCACGTGCGCTTCGATGTAGCTGCCGTCGTTTCTGCGATAGCGCTTGTCGATCGCGAACGCGTCACGGCTTCCGTTGTCCAGCTCGACCTGTTGCTTGAAGTCCTGGTCGTCCGGATGCGTGACGTCGGTGTAGTGCATGCGGGCGAACTCGCTGCCGGTGTACCCGAGCATGCGCCGCAAGGCGGGATTCGTCTCGCTCATCATCCCGTTGCTCCCGATCGAGATCCCGATCGGGGCGCGCTCGAACACCATCCGGAAGCGGCGCTCCGACTGCTCCGCCTTCCGCCGCAGGCGCTCGAGGTCACGCACGAGAAAGCCACCTCGCACGACGACGCCGACAGCAATCAGGAGCACCGCGATTTCGTTGCCGAGTCCTTCGCTCGGAGATCCGATGGCGTACTGGAAGATCATCGCGCTGGGCACGGCGATCAAGCCGAGGCCGAGGACGAGCGCGCGGCGGACCGGTAGCGACGAGTCTTCGTCCGCCCGCGGCTCGATGAGACGCGTCATGGATGGATGAAGCGCTGCGACCGCGACGAGCACGTAGCTGAGCAACCAGCCGGCGTCCAGCCAGCCGCCCGGCTGGTAGCTGGCGTTGATCGCCGGCACCACGTCGCCCCCGTCCGCGAGGAAGAGGAGCACTACGGCGCCGAACAGCAGCCAGTACGAGCGGCCGCGAGCTCCGCGGACGAACATCGCGCGCGCGAGAAGCGCAAGGAGCACGAGGTCCGCGACGGGATACGCCACGCTGACCGCCCGCGACGCTGCCGACCCGTGAGCCATCGCATCGGACGCGAAAAGCGCCCAGCCGCAGACGCCGAGGATCAGCGCGAGGAAGCCGGCGTCGAGGTGGGAGCTCAGGTCGCGAACGCGCCCGGCCGAGAGGACGAGCCGCGAAATCGACACGATGAGCAGCGCATCGCCTCCCAGATAGAACGCGTCGGCCAAGGACGGGGACGCGTCAGCGAGGTTGTAGACGATGTCACCGACGGCGAACAACGCCTGCGAGACGCCGAGCCCGACCCACGCCAACCAGGCCCGCGGACGGTGCAGAACCGTCCCGAGCAGGACGACGGCGGCCGACGTCAGCCCGATGCCGTCGTAGAGCGCGGTGCTGCCGCCGAGGGCGAGGTTCAGCGCAACGGCGAGCACGCCGAAGGCCAGATAGGCTCGTGCTGCAGTCGAGGCCACAGTCAAAGTATCGACGGGAAACACAGGTCTCCGCTCACCTGACGGGGCGATGGCAGGCTAACCCGTTTCGGAGATGGCGGGATCGACAGCCTTGGGGCGGGCGGCACAGCTAGGCTCCTCGCCGATGGATTTCAACCTCACAGACGAGCAGCGCCTGATCCAGGACACGGTGCGCGCCTTCGTGGACGAGCGCGTCCTCCCCGTCGCGATCCAGAACGACATCGATCACAAGCTCGACATGGAGCTGATCGAAGGGATGGCCGAGCTCGGGATCCTCGGCATCGTCGTGCCGGAGGAATACGGCGGCGCGGGGCTCGACTACGTCGCCGAAGCGCTCGCGTGCGAGGAGATCGAGCGCGGCGAGGCGGCGTTCCGCACGCTCATCTCGGTCCACGTCGGGCTCAACTCGTTGTCGCTGCTCAAGTACGGGTCGGAGGCGCAGAAGCAGCGCTGGCTGAAGCCGCAGGCGAAGGGCGAGAAGCTCGCCTGCTTCGGGCTGACGGAGCCGGGCGCCGGGTCCGACGTCGCGTCGATGCGCTCGACCGCACGCCGCGAGGGCGACACCTATGTGCTGAACGGCCAGAAG
>JAOPYY010000065.1 GCA_025964395.1 Actinomycetes bacterium
GCGAGCGGCACGAGGTAGACGTCCGCAACGTCGGGGTTCGTAATCACCGCGTCGACATCGACGTCGGCGAAGAGCGCAATCTTCTCGCGGATCTCGCGCGGCAGCGGCTCGGTCGAGCGGCAGACCAGCACGTCCGGGTGGATACCGATGCGCCGGAGCTCGTTGACCGAGTGCTGCGTCGGCTTCGTCTTCAGCTCGCCCGCGGTGTCGATGTACGGGACGAGCGTGACGTGGAGGTAGATCACGTTCTCGGGGCCGGCCTCCCGCCGGAACTGGCGAATCGCCTCGAGGAATGGATGCGACTCGATATCGCCGACCGTGCCGCCGATCTCGGTGATCACGACGTCGGTGTCGGTCGCCTCGGCGACCGAGCGAATCCGCGCCTTGATCTCGTTCGTGATGTGCGGGATCACCTGCACGGTCGAACCGAGATACTCGCCCTTGCGCTCCTTGCGCAGCACGCGGTCCCACACGGCGCCTGCCGTGTGGTTGGCGGCGCGCGACAGGTTCTCGTCGATGAAGCGCTCGTAATGGCCGATGTCGAGATCGGTCTCGGCGCCGTCCTCGGTCACGAAGACTTCGCCGTGCTGGAACGGGCTCATCGTTCCCGGATCGACGTTGATGTAGGGATCGAACTTCTGCACCTGCACCTTCAGCCCGCGCGCCTTGAGCAGGCGACCGAGGGACGACGCGGTGATTCCCTTCCCGAGTGACGACATCACGCCCCCCGTGACAAAGACGTACTTCGCGCTCATGACCCCAGACCCCATTCGTCTACGCGGCGCAGCAGCGGCGTCCATTCGGTGTTCTGACCCTGAGAAGTGCGCTCGCCGAGGGCGGTGAGGCCTGCCAGTGCGATGGCGATCCAGCGGCCTTGACCCGTGAGACGATTCACGGAACTCCATCCTACCAGCGCTCTCGGCGCTCTCCTGTAACTCGTCACTGATCGATCGTAGGGCGCGATCAGGACGGCGGCCGTCAGAGCGCCGCCGCGGTCTGCACGAGGTCGTAGAGGCGCTTGAGCGCGCGGTCGGCCGACCCGTTGCTCACGGCGATCGTGACGGCCGTTGTCGCTGCACCGGTGCTGTGCAGCCGAATCTCGACGTCCGTCTTCGGCTTCAGCAGGTGCCACGACCAGCGTTCGTACGGATCGATCTCCCGGATCAGGAGCATCGTCTCGGTCGGCCGCGGCCCGACGAAGACGTTCCGCTTCGTCGCCAGCACCTTCCAGCGGGCGCCCGGCGCAAAGCCGCGGCGATCGGGTTCGACGCCCGTGATCCCGGGCCACCAGTCGGAGAGGTGGTAGGGCTCCGCGAGGAACGCCCACACGTCCTCGCGCGGCGCGAGCAGCTCGAGCGTCGCTTCGCTCACAGGTCAGCCAGCGACAGCATGGAAGACGATCGTCCGGCTGAAGCCGAGACCGTCGACCTGATAGGCGTAACAGCCGAGGGCTTGCACGCGGGTTACGGCCGGCCGGACGTAACCCCCGACGAACCGGAGCTCCGACTCGGGATGCAGTCGCTTCTCCTCGGTGAAGCCTGGGCTGCCGTTCTCGAAGCGCACCTCGTTCGGACCGTCGAGCTGATGACCGCGCACGAGCGTCGGCCCGGCGTAGCGCGAATCGATCCCCCACATCGCCTTGCGGACACCCCACTCGGCGTATTCGGGGCCCGCACTCGCGAACTCGAACGGAACGTCGAGCGACGTGAGGCCACCGAGCACCGGCCAGGCGGGGCCTGGCCCCCAGGCGATGAAGCCCGGCCCGAGCCCGACACGCGTGAGCTCGCCGGTGCGCTCGCTCACGGGGCACGGCGACCCAGGCGCCAACGTTTGCCCGACGAGCGGTTTCCGCCGCAGCTGGCTCCAGTCGTAGGCGAGCACACCCGCGCGGCAGGCGAAGCCATGTCGCCGGTACAGCGCCGCGCGCTCCAGCTTGCAGGCGTGGCCGTCGATCAAGCAGGCGTTCGAGGCGGCAACCGCGCCCCAAGCGCATCCCTTGGCGTCCCGGGCGCCCGCGCTGCTTGCGGCGGCGACGCCCAGTGCACAAACGACGGCGAGGACGGCGAGCCTCACGGACGGGAGCTTACTGCCGACGGTGTCTGACACCAAGGCAGGCGGGCCGCGGCGAGACCGGCGAAAAGGTGTCAGACACTCTTCTGGTGCGCTGCGAGGAACTCCGCGCCGCCGAGCATCCGCTCGATCTCGTCGCGGCGCTGCGCATCGTCGAGCGGCTCGATCCGGGTGTGAGTCGGATCCCCGGGGACCTTCTCCACCCTGAAGTGCTTGTCGGCGACCGTGGCGATCTGCGGGAGGTGCGTGATCGTCACGACCTGCGCGCGCTCGGCGAGCCGGCGCAGCGTCTCTGCGACGGCGTGCGCCGTCGTGCCGCCGATGCCGGCGTCGATCTCGTCGAAGACCATCGTCTCGCCGCCTGCGACCGCAGCGATCGCGAGGGCCACGCGTGAGAGCTCGCCCCCCGAGGCCGTCTCGGCAACCGGCCCGAACGGCAGGCCCGCGTTCGGACGGATCAGGAAAGCGACGTCGTCGGCCCCGGTCGCCCCGGGGTCACGCTCGGTCAGCACGACCTGGAACTCGCCGTCGCCGAGGCCGATCCCCTTCAGCTCGGCGGCCACCGCCTTCGCAAACGGATCCGCCGCCTTGCGCCGCGCCTTGCGCAACGCGGTGTGGATGCGAGCGACCTCCGCCTGTGCCTGCTCGAGCGCCAGCTCGGCCGCACGCACGGGGTCGTAGCCCTCTTGAAGTGCCGCGAGCTCGCGGCGCGCCTCCTCACCGCGCTCGAGCAGCTCGGCGAACGTCTGCGCACGATGACGGCGCCGCAGGTCGGAGAACGTCTCCAGCTCGCCCTCGACTTCTTCGAGCCGCCCCGGCTCGGCCTGCAGCGAGTGCAGGAATGCGTGCAGGTCGGATGCGGTCTCGCGCAGCTGGAGCTCCGCCTGGCGCAGCGCGTCGCCGGCGGCCTGGAGCTCCGGCGCGAGCCGCTCCAGCGGCGCGACGGCGCGTTCGGCCGCGCCGGTCAGGTCGGC
>JAOPYY010000081.1 GCA_025964395.1 Actinomycetes bacterium
CCGCGCGGCGGCTGCGCGTCGCCGTCGATCCCGGACTGGACGACCGTCCGCGCGAGCGTCGTCGAGCCCGCTGCGACCTGGCCGTAGTCGGCATCCATCAGGCCCGTGGCGCGGTTGTAGTCGTAGTAGACGAGATCGATGCGCCCGCTCGGGCGCACCGACATCCACGGCATCACCTGGTCGTTCGCGTCGTTCGTCAGGTTCGCCTGCTGGGCCGCCGGGAAGCTCGCGCCGTGGTCGTGCGAACGCGCGAGGTAGAGGTCGATGTTCCCGGTCGCGAAGTCGCCGGTCAGCAGGTCGACGGTGCCGTCACCTTCGACGCCGATCGAGGCCTGCATCGAGGTGCGCCAGCTCTCGCCGGGCAGCGTCATCGGCGCCGGGACGAGATCGCGCACCTTGACGCTGCGCGTGAAGCTCGTCTCGCCCGGACGCAGCTGGCTGACGACGACCGCCTGCTCGCTCCACTCTTGGACGTGCTGCCAGATCCCGGTCGTGGCGTAGATCGTCCCGTCGGGCGCTCCGGCAAGCGAGACGTCGAAGCGATCGACGGCGTTCTTCGTGTAGTCGGATGCGATCTCATACGGCCCCGCATAGGTGTTGCCGCCGTCCGAGGAGATCCGTGCGTACGAGAGCGCGTGGTAGCCATTCCAGACGCTGTAGGCGAGCAGCACGCGGTTGCCGTAGCGGTCGATCGTCAGCATGTTGTGGTCTTGGGTGTGGCCGAGGTTCTGGCCGTAGGTGAGCTGCTGCGCGGGCGCCCAGTTGCGGCCGCCGTCGGTCGAGCGTGACGCGAAGAGCGCGCTCGGCTGGCTCTTACTCGCACCCCACGCAGCGCAGCTCAGCACTGCGGTGCCGTCATTGAGGAACCCGACGGACGGATCGCCGGCGCCGTAGTCGAAGGTCGCATTTCCGCCGAGCGGCGTCACGCCGCGCAGCCAGCTTGTCGCCCACGTCTTCCCGCCGTCGAACGAGTAGCCGAGGCCGCACGACTGCCCGGGGCCGTAGTCGTTCCAGGCCGCGATCAGGTTGTCCGGATTCGTCGGATTGATCGCGATGTCGACTTCGTTGTCGCCGTTGGAGTCCGGCCCGTCGTTCGTGATGTTGGCGAGCGTCTTGACGCTCGAGCTGGTGCTGCTCGCCTTGATCGGCATGACGACGACAGCAGCGCACGCGAGCACTGCCACGAGCCAAAGACGTTTCATCGTTTGCCCCCTTTTTAAGAATCCGCGCGGAGGCCCCTGCGCTCCGCTCGGGCGACTATACGACACCCCTTTGCAGGAACCAGGGACCTGCCCAAAAGGCTCAGAAGAGGCCGAAGAAAATCTTGAGGGCCTCGTCTACGTCGTGCATTTCGTGAGCCGAGAGATGCCCGACGGGCTTCGCCAGTCGCGCTCTATCTACTACTCGGACCTGTTCGAGCAATAGGCGGGTGTGTCGTCCCCGGATCGTCACGCCCGGCCGGAACGATGAGGCCTGCGCGCCAATAGAGGTCGGTGCGACAACCACCGTGGAGAGGCTGGCGAGGTCCGACGATTGCACCACCACGGCGTATCGCCGTCCCCGTTGCTCGTGACCCTTGGCGCTTCGCGGTGGCGGCAAGGCAACGACGTCACCCCGGTGGAGCAAGCTCATCCATGTACTCGCGGATCTCCGCCATCAGCGCGCGATCATCCGGGTCGTTACCGATACGTTCGGCGTCGGCACGCACCTGCTCGCGCCGTGCGATGCGGTCAGCGTCGATTAACGCTTGCCGGATCGCCTGCGATTGCGAAACGCCCCGCTCCGTGAGCCGTTCCAACGCGCGCTGCGCGTCAGCGTCGAGTCGGACGGAAATCGCCTTCTCGGCCATCGCCTCAGAACGTAGCACGTTTGTCATACGTTGCTCAGTTCAGATCGGGCCTCCCCACCTCGGCGAGGAGGTGCACGCATGCCTCCTGCCACACGTCGTCATCCTCCGGACGGTCGGGCAGTCGTTCGGCGGCGAGCGCTTTCAGCTCGACTGCAAGTTCGGGCATCGACTTGGACGCGAACGCACCCAGCCGCCCGAGGCGCACACGGATCGCGGCGCGGCGCTCGACGGTGCCGAGCTGCTCCGCCGGTGGACATCGCGCCGCGCCGGCCAGGGCCGCCTGAATCTCCGCGGCAGGAACGCCCGCGTTTCGCCTCGCGACGATCGCAACGCGAACACCGAGCGCACGCCGGTCGGCCGGCTCGGCACGACCGAGCACTTCGTCGATACAGCAGAGGCAGAAGAACACCGGGTGGTCGGCGCTCCCGAGCTGCATCGCGAGATGACGGACAACCTCCCGCGCGACCTCGGAGTGAGGTGGATCGCGATCGAACTCGGCGAGTGCCGCCGCGCCGCCCTGTTCCCAGCCCTCCTGACCTGAGAGCTGGACGATCCCGTCCCTGACCATGCCTTCGAGCTCGGCGTCCCAGATCCGTTCGACCGCCTCATCGGTCAGTCGTTCGAGCTCGGGGCCCTCCAGGTGCACGAGCATCGCGTCGGCCAAGTCGTCGAGCGCCACGGGGTCCGTCTCATGATCGATCCCGATCCCCATGGAGACCGCAAAGTCCCAGCTATCCGGCTCGAAGATGTAGTCGTCGAGCAGCAGTTCGAGGTCGGTGTCGTCCATCGAAGGATCGAAGCACGCAGCGCCGCCGCTGTCATCGGCTGTTTTGGACAGTCAGTTGTGACGATTCCGCAACGAGTGCGGCCTCAGTCGATCCACGCGCACCCGGAGCAGTGAGGTCAGGCCGCAACGAGGCCGGCGAACTCGGCCATCCCGGGGACGATGTGCGCAACGCGCGCGGTGGAGGAGATCGCACGGTCGGCCGAGACGAGCGCGCGCGCATACCGGACGATTCCGTGTCAGGGTCTGAGCCGGGCGCGGGTACCGATGTCCGATCCGAAGTGCGGAGCGGGAGATGGAAGCTCCGCCGCGCAGGAACGCCGCTCGACGGCCAGAGAGTCGCTCTCCAGTTGACTCGGCACCCGCGCCCGTCTGGCCAGCCGCGAGCGCAGCCCCATGCGGGTCTGGCATGGTCTGGGGTACGAGCACCCCGCCGCCACCGAAGCCTCCCACTCCCGACAAGCCGCGCTTTCGTCCGGGGTGGCGCTGGTTTGCGTTCTTCGCGGCGCTCCTCGCCCTCAACTACTACACCGCGAGCCGGGCGACGCAGCCGACGCCCCGGGTGCGAGTTCCCTACAGCCCGTTCTTCCTGAACCAGATCGCCGCCGGCCAGGTGGCAATGATCACCTCGAAAGGCTCGGCGGTCCAGGGGATGTTCACGCACGCCGAGAGCTACGCCGGCTCGAAGCCGACCAAGCTCTTCCAGACGGAGATCCCCGCGTTCGCCGACACGAATTCGCTGTCGCAGCTGCTCCAGAAGAAGAAGGTCGTCGTGAACGCGCAGCCGCTCACGACCGGCGTGCCGTGGTGGGAGAGCGTGCTCGTCGGGTTCGGCCCGACGATCCTCTTCGTCGGGCTCCTCTTCTGGCTGATGCGGCGCGCCGGCAACGTGCAGGGAATGCTCGGCGCCTTCGGCCGCTCGCGCGCTCGCCGCTACGAGCCGTCGGGCACGAAGGTCACGTTCGCCGACGTCGCCGGCATCGAGGAGGCGAAGGCGGAGTTGGCGGAGGTCGTCGACTTCCTGCGCAACCCCGAGCGCTACCAGAAGCTTGGCGGCCGCATCCCGCACGGCGTGCTGCTGAGCGGGCCGCCCGGCACCGGCAAGACGCTGCTCGCGCGTGCGGTCGCGGGCGAGGCGAACGTGCCGTTCTTCTCGATGGCCGCGTCCGAGTTCGTCGAAGCGATCGTCGGCGTCGGCGCCGCGCGCGTGCGCGACCTGTTTGAGCAGGCGAAGAAGGAAGCGCCCGCGATCGTGTTCATCGACGAGCTCGACGCGATCGGCCGCTCGCGGACGTCGGGGATCGCCGGCTTCAGCGGCGGCAACGACGAGCGCGAGCAGACGCTGAACCAGATCCTGACCGAGATGGACGGCTTCGACTCGTCGACGAACGTGATCGTGATTGGCGCGACCAACCGTCCCGACGTGCTCGACGCAGCGCTGCTGCGGCCGGGCCGGTTCGACCGCCGGATCACCGTGCAGCCGCCGGACAAGAACGGCCGCCGCGCGATCCTCGAGGTGCACACCCGCGGGGTGCCGCTCGCGCCGGACGTCGACCTCGACCGTCTTGCCGCAACGACGCCCGGCATGGTCGGCGCCGATCTCGCCAACCTCGTCAACGAAGCTGCGTTGCTCGCCGCGCGCCGCAACCACGGCCAGGTGATGGAGGCCGACTTCACCGACGCGCTCGAGAAGATCGTGCTCGGCGCCGCGCGGCAGGTGCTGATGAGCGAGGAGGACAGGCGCCGCACCGCCTACCACGAGGGAGGGCACGCGCTCGTCGGGATGCTCACCCCGGGCGCCGACCCGGTGCGGAAGATCTCGATCATCCCGCGCGGCCAGTCGCTCGGCGTCACCTTCTCGGCGCCCGAAGCGGACCGCTTCAACTACGAGCGGAGCGAGCTGCTGGCGAAGATCAAGGTCGCCCTCGGCGGCCGCGCGGCCGAGGAGATCATCTACGGCGAACCGAGCACCGGCGCCGAGTCGGACATCCAGCAGCTGACGGGCATCGCCCGCCAGATGGTCGGCCGCTGGGGCATGAGCGACAAGATCGGCCCGCTCGCCGTGCTCCCCTCCGACGGCGTCGGCCCGCTGCTGCCGGGCGCAGCGGAGAGCTCACCAAAAACGCAGGAGATCGTCGACGAGGAGGTGCGCCGGATCGTCGAGGACGCGCACAAGGCGGTCGTCGCCTTGCTGACGGAGAAGCGCCCCCAACTCGACAAGCTCGCGCAAGCGCTGCTCGAGCACGAGACGCTGGACGAGGACGATGCGTACGCGGCGGCGGGCGTCGAGCACGAGCCGGCCGGAACTGCGCGCGACCTCGCGGCAGCGGCGAAGATCACCACGACCTGACGCGTGTCAGGTCCAGTCGACGACGATTCGCCCACCGGCGTCGGGTAGCGGCAACGATTCGGCTTCCGCGACGACTGCCTCACGAGCAGGTCGCGAGAGCCGCCGCCAGGCCTGGATCGTCACCGTTCGCTGGGCGCGGCGCCACGTACCTACGACCTCGCCCGCCACGAGCAGCGCGCCGGGCCACACACGCGGCGTCCACAGCTCGCGACGTTGGCCGGCATCCGGCACCAGGAGCGCACGATCCTCGCTCGTCGCGCGCAGCGTGTAGGCATCGCCGCTCGGGAGCAGTCGCGCAGCGGCCGCAGGCGCCGCAGCCTCGCGCATCGTGGGCTCGTCGCGGGCGAGCATCCAGGCATCGCCCGATGGCGTCAGCACCGGGACCAGCTCGGTGCGCAGATCGTCGAACGTGCGAACGGCCGTCTGGACGCCGATCCCCGCCCACTTGCCAAACGCCTCCGACCCCGCGGGTCCGAAGATGTGCAGGTAGCGGCGAGCCAGCTCGAGGGTTGCCTCCGCGGGGGCGATCGCCGGCGGAGGGACGGTCCACACGGTGGGACGCCGGGCGCCCTCCCACCGAATCGCAAGCCTGCCCGTCAAGGCGGCATACCGGAGCGTGTTCCCGTGCACCCCCAGCGCCTGCCCGGCGTCGTCGTACCTCATGCGGTCTCCGCCGAGAAAGACGTGCAGGCGTTCGGCCAGGTCCTCCGCCTTCTGCCGGATCTTGCCGGCGTCGGGGAGCCTGCCGAGCGTGAACACCGCGAGGTCGGGGGCGGCGACGACGTAGACCTGGTACCTCGGTCCCCAGACCTGCACGAGGGCGGGGTCATCCCAGGCGGTCGGCCCGACGCCGTCCACGCGTGCGTGCATGGACAGGAGCGCGGCACGGGGCATGCTGTCCTGAAGACCGGCCCACGCCGCACGCCGCAGCGAGCGTCGTCCGGCTGGGAGCCGCTGATCCAGCGCTCCGACGCACCGTCGAAACGCGAGGATCTGCGTCCGCGTAACTCTCAGCCGCGCCATCGCCCCGAGATGGTAGGTCGCTACTGGATAGCGTGACGTGACATCCGTACCGACGCATGGAAGGCAACAACATGACCACTCCTCTCCCCAATGCCGTTCCGACAATCGAGCTGAACGACGGCCACACGATTCCGCAACTCGGGTTCGGCGTGTTCCTGATCCCACCGAAGGACACCGCAGAGGCTGTTGCTGTCGCTCTGGCCGCCGGCTATCGGCACATCGACACCGCCGAGATGTACGGCAACGAACAAGGGGTTGGCGAGGCCGTTGCTGCATCGGGCCTCGATCGCGCCGACGTCTACATCACGAGCAAGCTGAACAATGGCTTCCACGAGCCCGACGAGGCTCGCCGAGCCTTCGCCCAGACGCTCGCCGACCTCGGAACGGACTATGTCGACCTCTTTCTCATCCACTGGCCGCTACCGACGCTGTACGGCGGCGACTTCGTCTCGACGTGGAAGACGCTCGAGGAATTCCGCGCCGACGGCCGCGCGCGCTCGATCGGCGTCTCGAACTTCCAGGTCGACCATCTCGAGCGCCTCGCCGCCGAGACCGAAACGGTGCCGGCGGTCAACCAGATCGAGCTGCAGCCGTACTTTCACAACGCGGATGTCGACGCCTACGGCCGCGCGCACGGCATCCACACCGAGGCCTGGGCGCCGATCGCGCAGGGCAAGGTGCTGGATGACCCCACGCTGATCGAGATCGGCGAGCGGATCGGCAAGTCATCGGCACAGGTCGCGCTGCGCTGGCACATCCAGCGCGGCAACATCGTCTTCCCGAAGTCGACCACACCGGCGCGGATCAAAGAGAACTTCGCGCTCTTCGACTTCGAACTCGACGCGAGCGACATCGCGAAGATCGACGCGCTCGACCAGGGCGAAGCGGGTCGCGACGGCCCGAACCCGAGCACGTTCGACTACATCCCCGCCTGACGCCGGTTCAGTCGGCGAACTGCACGTGCTCGGCGCTCGCGCGCCGAGCACGCGTGGCCGGCGCGGGCAGGCGCATGCAGATGACGACACCCAGGGCCGGTGCGAACGCGCAGATTGTGAGCGCCGTCTTCAGGTCGACCGCGTCAGCGACAGCGCCGAGGATGACGGCCGCGACCCCGCCCACGCCCATCGCAAGTCCGACGGAGAGGCCGGAAGCCATGCCGACGTGCCGGGGAAGGTAGAGCTGGCTGAGGACCATGGTCACGCCGAACGTCCCGACGACGCAGACGCCCACGAACATCAACGCGATCGCCCCCGGGATTCCCCCGATGTAGACGAAGACGAGGACGAGCGGCGTCACGAGCGCCTGAGTGATCAGGAGCGTCGTCCGCAGCCCGATCCGGTCGGCGACTG
>JAOPYY010000084.1 GCA_025964395.1 Actinomycetes bacterium
CTGGAACCGCGCCCGATCGCTTGACGGTTGGGGTCGCCGCTCGTCTCTCGCGCTACCTCCAGGTCCTCAGCCAGGCCAAGAAGATGGGCAAGGAGCGCATCTCCTCGCAGGAGATCGCCGACTACACGAACATCAACGCAACGCAGATCCGCCGTGACCTGTCGAACTTCGGCAAGTTCGGCAAGCGCGGTGTCGGTTACTCGATCGACTCGCTGCTCGGTGAGATTCGGAAGATCCTCCGCACGCAGGGCCAACACAACATCGCGCTCGTCGGCGCGGGGCGCCTCGGCCAGGCCATCGCGAGCTCGGCGATCTTCGCGGAGCACGGCATCAACATCGCAGCGGTCTTCGACTCGAGCCCGACGCTGATCGGCGGCGACATCGGTGGTGCGACCGTCGAAGACGAGCGCAGGCTGAAGGACGTCGTCCGTGACAAGAACATCGTTGTCGGTGTGCTCGCCGTTCCGGCAGGCGCCGCGCAGAAAGTCGCAGACGACCTCGTCGACGCCGGCGTGCGCATCATCTTCAACTACTCGGAAGCGCTCCTCGACGTGCCGTCGGACGTGACGGTCCACACGTCGAACCCCGCTGTAGAGCTCCTGCACGCGCTCTACTTCCACCTCACCTAGGCGCACCGGCCGGCGACGGCTCCCGCCGGGCAAGCCCGGCTCCGCCGCCGCCTCGCACCGCTGGCCGCACGTCGCCTTCCGGGGCCGTGCATTCGCACTGTCCCCTCCGGCGCCGCACGCCCAGCGGCACGCCGGAGCACCTAGGTGTAGCGCCGAGTAGCCTCACGGCGTGCGGATCCTCATCTGGCACGGGTACCTGCTCGCAGGAACCGGGTCGAACGTCTACACCCGCGCGCTTGCCCGCGAGTGGAGCAACGCGGGCCACGACGTTGTCGTCGTCTCGCAGGAGCGCGAGCCCGAGCAGTACGACCTCGGCGGCGCGCAGACCGTGGCGGTGGACCTTCCCGGCGGACTGCTGCCGGTGTTCGTCATGGATCGCTATGCGGGGCTGAAGCCGAAGTTCCTCCAAGATTTCTCCGACAACGAGAAGCGCGCATACGTCGACGCGAACGCCGCGGCGCTGCGCGAGCTCCTGCCCGCGGACCTCGTGTTCGCGAACCATGTGCTGATGGGCGGCCCCGTCGGCGCGGCCACGGGCGTTCCCTTTCGCCTCAAGGTCCACGGGTCCGAGCTCGAGTACTCGATGCGCGGGCGGCCGGAGCTCGAAGCGTGGGGCAGAGCCTCGCTCGCGCAGGCCGAGGCGACGTACGTCGGCTCGCACCACATCCGCGATGTCCTCGAGGACGTCGTCGGGCACGTCGAGCGTGTATACGAGGTTCCGCCGGGCGTCGACGTCGACGAGTTCGTACTGCAGGACCGGGACGAGGCGCTCGCTGACCTGCTCCGCGAAGCGCGCGACGATCCACCGAACAACGGGAACGAGCGGCTCCCCGACGACGGCAACGCCGAGCGGCTGGCGGCGTTCCTGTCCAGTGACGAGCCGACCGTCGTCTACTTCGGCAAGCTGATCGAGGAGAAGGGCGTGCAGATCCTGCTCGAGGCGATGCGCGACCTCGACGTTCGACTGGTTGTCGTCGGATTCGGCCCGTATCGCGCGACGCTCGAAGCAACGGCGCCGCGCCGCACACTCTTCACCGGGCCGCTCGAGCACCGCCACCTCGTGCACCTGCTGCCGCTCGCCGACGTGACGGTCGTCCCGTCGATCTTCCCGGAAGCGTTCGGGATGGTTGCCGCCGAGGCGGCTGCAGCCGGGTCGCCGCCGCTCGTCGCACGCCACTCCGGCCTGGCCGAGGTCGCCGCGGGGCTCGAGGAGGAGTACCCCGAGCGCTTCCGCCACCTCGCGTCGTTCGAGACGGGGGATGCGGCCGATCTCGCACGCAAGCTGGCCGAGCTGCTCGCGCTCTCGCCGGCCGACCGGGACGAGCTCAAGCGTGCGGGACGCAAGGCGGTCCTCGACCGCTGGTCGTGGGCGAGCGTCGCGCAACGCCTGCTCGCCTAGAGACCTGACCGGCGCCGATACCCTCTGCGACGTGGGCGACGAGCAGAAGATCTCCTGGCAGCAGCTGCTGGCGAAATCTCGCGAGGAGTTCGAGAGCGGCACCGACTTCACCGTCGCGGTGGAGGAGGAGTTCGCATTGCTCGACCCGGAGACGCACGAGCTTACGGATCGCTTCGAGGAGATCTACGCGGCGGCGCAGGAGACCGACCTCGCGCCGAACATCGTCGGCGAGCTGATCGCGTCCGAGGTTGAGGTACGCACCGGCAGGTGCGAGAACTTCGCCGAGGCCGCCGCGGCGATGCAGGAGCGCCGCAGCCAGCTCCACTCAGTCGCCCGCGACCTGCAGCTCGGGCTCGGCGGGACCGGGACGCATCCGTGGAGCCGGTGGCAGGACCAGCGGATCATCGACACACCGCATTACCGCCGTAACGACGAGATCCTCCGCTACGTCGTCTGGCGCAACAACACCTTCGGGCTGCACGTGCACGTCGGGATCGCGGGCGCCGACCGGGCGATCAAGGTGCACGATGCGCTGCGCACGTTCCTGCCGGAGGTGCTCGCCCTGTCCGCCAGCTCGCCATTTGTCGAGTCGGTCAACTCGGGCTTGCACTCGGCGCGCACCGAGATTTTCACGCGCATGTTCCCGCGCTGCGGCATCCCCGACCCGTACGGTGACTGGCAGGGCTGGGAGGACTACGTCTCCTTCCTCTACCGCACCGGCTCCGTGACCGAGCACACGCAGATCTGGTGGAGCGTGCGGCCGCACCTCGCGTTCCCGACGGTCGAGATCCGCATCGCGGACGGCCAGCCCGACCTTGCGGAGGCGCAGTCGCTCGCCGCGTTCGCGTACTCGCTCGCGGCGCGCTGCGCCCGCGCGGTCGACGAGGGGGAGACGATCCCGAACCTGCCGCACCGCCTGCTCGAGGAGAACCTCTGGCGGGCGACGCGCTACGGCCTGTCCGGCGAGCTGCTCGACCTCGAGCGCGCCGAGCCGGTCCACGCCCGGCGCCGGCTCGAGGATCTGCTCGAGTGGGTCGCTCCCGTGGCGGACGAGATCGGCGCTGCTCCCTACCTCGCGATTCCGGAGCGGAACGCGGCGGAACGCCAGATTGCGCGGTTCCAGGAGGGGGCAAGCCTCCAGGAGATCTACGCTGAACAGGTGCAAGCAGGGGAGCCAATCGGTGGCTGAGGCCGACGAGCCTGAAGTCGACATCGAGGCGCTGCAGCAGCAGCTCGCCTCCTTCTCGGTCGAGCAATTCCTGATCTCGGCGGCCTCGACGATCGCGAGCCTCGCCTACGCGAAGCTCGAGCGGGAGGACCTGCCCCAGGCCAAGAAGGCGATCGACGCCCTCGCGGCCCTCGCACCACTGCTCGAAGGCGACCTGGCGGCTGATCTGGGCGTCGTCCTGACCAAGCTGCAGGTGGCCTATGCGGAAGCTGCTTCCGCATAAGTTTTGGGCCAGGCCGGACGGTATTCGCACCCACGGATGGTGGCTCGCGCACGGCGCCAGTCGCCACGCTCGGCCTTAGTCGTATTTCCTATACGGCCTGTGGCCGATCGCGACGCCTGGCTTGGCGCGAGCCATCCCCGTGGGCACGCCTACCATCCAGCCTGACCCATCCGCACCTTGTGATACATAATCGCCCGCGCCGAAGCCCTTCGGCGCTTGACTTTGTGAGGGAGCGAAACCGATGGACTGGTTCATGCATCACCCGGTGCTCCTCGGCCTTGTCGGTGCCGGCATCGCCGTGGGGTACGGGCTCTACCTGACCTGGTGGCTGCTCAAGCAGCCGGCCGGGAACGAGAAAATGCGCGAGATCTCGCGTGCTGTTCAGGAGGGCGCTGCGGCGTACCTGAAGAAGCAGTACACGGCGATCGCGGTCGTCGCGATCGTGCCGTTCATCCTGATCGGCGTCTACAACAAGCTCGGCTGGGGCACCGCGTTCGGCTTCCTGATCGGAGCCTCGCTGTCCGCAGCTGCCGGCTTCATCGGGATGAACGTGGCCGTGCGCTCGAACTCGCGCACCGCCGAAGCCGCACGCAAGGGCCTCGCGCCCGCCCTGAACGTCGCGTTCCGCGCCGGGTCGGTCACGGGCCTGCTTGTCGTCGGCCTCGGCCTGTTCGGCGTCGC
>JAOPYY010000109.1 GCA_025964395.1 Actinomycetes bacterium
AGCTCTCCTCGAGCGCGGCCACCCTCGGGCCGGTGCCGATCCAGCCGGAGCGCAATGTGGCGAGGACCTCCTCGATCTCGGGCTCGAGGAGCTGCGGGCTGCCGAAGACGAGATACCGCTTCCCGGCGCGGCGGCCGTCGCTGCCATCGACCTTGATTGCGGGCAGTTGGCGAGACCGCATCATCGACCTGCAAGTTTCGAATCCATCGTGGAGAACGAACGCGGCGAGCTGACGTTCGCGAGCACGCGCCCGGCGAGCTCATGGCCGGAGCCGGGCGGCACGAGGGCGATCAAGCCGAACGCCACGAGCGCCAGTGGTGCGGTGACGACGAGCGGGCCGGGAAGGAACTCGAGAATCGCGGCCATGGCCGCGCCGGCGACGGCGGCGAGCCCGGTGAAGCGAAAGCTGGGCGTGAATGCGTAGCGGCGCCCTACGCTCCAGCCCGCGCCGACGACCCACGCGCCGAGCGTTACCGACGTGATGGTCGCCACGCCGGCGAAGCCGTACGAAGGGATGAGAGCCACGCTGAGCACGACGTTTGCGACGAGGAGCCCGGCGTTGAGGATGAGCAAACGTCGCTCGCCGTGTCCTGCGATCAGCGCGCGTTCGAACACGATCGCGACGAACAGCAGCACAAGAACCGGGCTGAGGAGCTTCAAGGCGACGGTCGAGCCGGTGAACTGCGTGCCGCCGACGAGGCGCACGAGCGTCGACGCCTCGACGAGCGCGAAGACAGCCGCAGGCACCGACAGCGCGATCATGATGTCGACGCTCCGCTGGAGCAGGTGTCTCACGCGAGCGGTCTCGCCCTCGGCCATGGCTCGAGTGACGAAGGGGAAGATCGACGTCCCGATCGCGCCCGCCGCGATGAACGCGATCTCCACGAACTTGAATGCGGTGGCGTAGAGGCCGATGTCCTTGGCCGTGCCGAGCAGTGAAAGCAGAACGCGATCGACGTACAGGTAGGCCGTTCCGAGCGCGATCGCGACTCCCAGCATGAGCGCGCCGCGCAACAGCCGCCAGCTGTAGCCGAGGTCGAAGACGAGGTGGAGACCGACGAGACGGCGCACGACGGCGAGGTCGAACGCGAAGTTGACGGCGTTGCCGAGGACGTATGCCCAGACGATCGCCTTGAAGCCGAAGCCGCCGGCGACGAGCGCGACGACGAGCGCCAGCGTGAAGATCCGGCTCAGCATCGTGACCCCGACCACCCACTGCATCCTGAGCTGGGCCTGGAGGATCGGCATCAGGCTGAGGTCGGCGAGGTTGAGCAGCGCGCCGATCGACCCGACCGCGATCGCGTACTTGACGGGCCCGCTGAACGGCAACGCCACCGCCACCGCCACGGCGACGACGAGGATCGCGACGGCGAGGGCGAAGCGGAGCACGATCGAGGCTCCCATGATGCGTTCGCTCCGCTCGGGCCGTTGCGAGATCTCGCGGAGGACGCTCAACGCCAGACCGAGGTCTCCGAGGAGGACCGGGATCCCGAGGTAGGCAGTTGCCGCGGCGAGGTCGCCGAACGACGCCGGGCCGAGGGCCCGCGTCACCGCTGCGAATGTGAACAGCGAGATGAATGACGCGCCGAAGTTGCCGACGACCTGCACCATCGAGTTCGCGGCGATGCGTTCAGATCGATTGAGGTTCCGTTTCATCTCGCCCTCGCGGCGAGCTCGTCGTAGAGCTCGAGCGTCGTCCGTGTCATCGCGTGCACGTCGAACAGCGTCTCGGCCCGGCTACGCGCCCGGGCGGCGAGCCGCCCGCGGAGACCCGGCTCGGTGAAGAAGCGCTCGATCGCGCCGGCGAGCCGTGAGGCGTGTGCGCCCACGACGATCCCGGCGTCGCCCACGGCTTCGCGATTGCCGGGCGCCTCGGTGGCGATGATCGGGCGTGCGCGCCACAGGCCTTCGAGGAGAGAGAGCGACAACCCCTCCCAGCGACTCGTGTTGAGCGCCACATCGCATGCGAGGAGCAGATCGGACACGTCGTCGCGCCAGCCGAGCAACGAGACCTCGGGGCCGGCTGCGGCGCGCACGGCTGCCTCCAAGGGTCCATCGCCTGCCATGAGCAGTCGCAGGTCCGGCACCCGACGGGCTGCGAGTTCGACGGCGGCAAGCGCCAACAGCGGGTCCTTCTGCTCGCGAAGCCCCCCGAGGAAGAGGATGACCGGGAGGTCCGGTGCGAGGCCGAGCCGGCGGCGTGCGTCGTCCCGCTCCGCGACGGTCGGCACTGCGACCGGCTCGACCCCGTTCGGGATGAGCCTGCACCGGTGCGCGAGCGAGCTCGAGAGCTCGCAGATCGCGCTTCGCTCGTCGGAGCTCACGCAGATGACTGCGTCCGCACGTCGCGTCGCCAGCCATGACACACGTTTGGCGGCCCGCCGGTTGAGCCCACCCCGAGCACGGCGCACGGCGTGGAGGCCGTGCGTCGTCACGACGATCGGGTGGGGATGGAACGGGAGGCACTCGAGGGCTGCACGGACACCGTGGGCGTGAACCAGATCGGCGCGGCCGAGCTCGGAGGCAAGCAGGCGGGGCGTAGCCGGCGCGAGCAGGATTGTCGTGTCGCCGCGTTCGCGTGCCGCGGTGGCGAGGTAGTGGGCATGCGCGTAACCGCCGCCGCGCGCCTCGGTCAAAACGTGGACGATCCTCATCGCGCTCGCGCCTCCGGCGCCGTTGCCGGCCAGAGCAGGCGAAGCGCGATGAACGAGATCGCGAGGACGACGCGGGAGTCGGAGGCAGCGAAGAGCGCGTTGGCGAACGCGAGCGAGCCGAGGAGCACGAGCCCCCACCAGGCTCGCGCGCGAAAGAGCGCCGCGGCGACACCAAGGCTGAGGACAGCGATCGCGGCGAGACCCGACCACCCCAGCTCCAGCAGCCAGATCAGATACCCGTTGTCGGTCACGACTCGCTGAGCGACGGCAGCTTGGCGGTCCGCGGCGGCTCCCTGGCTCCCAGGCCCGTTCCCGAGCAGCCGCCCTCCGGCGACCGACAGAGCTGCGGAAAGCTGCGCGCTTCTCGTCGCGTTCGAGAGCGCGGTGACGCGGTCGGTCGCGTGCAGCCGCTGGCGGGCGATCTCGCTCGGCCCGAACGCGAGCAGCAGGCTGACGACGGCGGTGACGACGAGTGCGCCGGCCGCCAGACGCTTGATCGCAAATCCCCTCCACGCGCCGGTGACGGGCTCGAGGGGAATGAGCGCGATCAGGACGACGAGCGCCCACGCCGTACGCGACCACGAGAGGAACGCCGCGACCGCGAAGACCGCGCCGATGAGCACACGCAACCGACCGCGCAAGAGCGCCCGCGAGAGCAACAGGCCGATGCACATGAGCAGGCCGAACTCGAGGAAGTTGCCGAGCCCGCCGGTCGCTCGCCGAAAGCCTGCGAAGTACGGCTTCGCCGCGACGTGCGTGGTCTCTGCGAAGTCCGGCCGGAAGCCGAGCACCTCGAGGCTGTGGCCGTGCGTCGCGACCTCGGCGAGCCCGATCGCGGCGAGCACGAGCAGCACGGCCACGAGGAGTCGTCCGGCTGCGAGGCGCCACCGATCGTCGAGCTTCCAGGCGGCTCCCAGGAGGAGCGCCGGGTAGAGGACGTACGTCCGCGCTCCGGTGATCTGCACCATTCCGACCGTCGATCCGAGCGTGATGCACACGACCGCGACGAGGACGAGATACGCCACGAGCCGGATGCGACCGCCGCGACCCTGCGCGAACTCTGCGGTTCCCGCTGCGATGAGCACGGCAAAGGCGATGTCGCGGACGAGCGCGCCCACCGGTACGCCGGCGACGAGCCCGAACCAGCTTGTGACGAAGTTCGCCGCAACCGCGAGAGCGACGGTCGCCGCGAGCGCCTCCTTGAGGCGAAGGCCGTTGCGCGCCCCCCGAATCCACCAGGCGACGGCGAGCTGGACGAGCACCCAAGCCGCAGCCGGCCCGAGGCCGGCAAGCGCGAGGAGCGCCGCCGCAGAGCACACGTCGAGGACGAGCAGGAGTGCGCCCAGAGCCGTGGCGCCGGGACGCTGCAGGGCCGGCAGGACGGTGCCGGTCGTCATGCTGCCGCCCGTGCTTGCTCCGACAGCCGCGACCGGATCGCGATCCGGCGCGCGCGGGCCGCGGGCTGCCCGAGCAGGCGGCGACCGAGGGGCAGTGGCGAGTTTCGGAGGAAGAGCTCGTAGCTCGCCTGGCGGTGGGCAAGCGCGGCGGCCTCACCGGCTCCCGCCGGCGTCGCCGCCAGCGAGCCAAGCCCGCCCCGGCGATGCTCCACCGTGACCAGATCGCTCGTCACCGTCTGCCACCCCCGGCGCTTGAGCCGGAGCGCCAGGTCGGCATCTTCGTAGTAGAGGAAGAACCGCTCGTCGAATGGCCCGGGCACGGATTCGAGTGCCGCCACGCGGTACACGGCCCCGCCTCCGCACGGCCCGACGACGCCCCTGAGCACCCGTGTGCCGATCGGCCGGTACGGCTGTCCCTGTTGGGCGTCCGCGACGCTTCCCCAAGGGGTCAGTCGCAAGCCGACGCTGTCGAACGTCTTTCCGCCCGGCGTGATCATCACGGGGCAGAGCGAGCCGAGCGAAGGAGACCCGCCGAAGAGCAGTTCCAGCGCGGCGAGATCCGCACTCAGCACCACCGCGTCCGGATTCAGGAGGAGGACGAGGCGCACGCCTTGCCGGCGGAGCTCGTCGATCGCGGAGTTCGCGCCCGCGGCATATCCACGATTCGGGCGCTCGAGCACCGTGATGCCGAACGGCAGCGTCGAGGCGCGGACGATCTCGACCGTCCTGTCGCGCGACGCGTTGTCCACGACAACGAGAGCCTCGAGTTGGAGCTCCGAGAGCGAGTCCAGCAGCGACGAAACGTGCGACGCAGAGTTGTACGTCACGACCGCGCAACCGATCGTCATCGCGAGCCGAGCAGCGTCATCGGCGGCGGGTCGGAGGAGGGGACACCGTCAATGCGAGGGATCAGCCCCGTGGCGCGGAGCAAGATGTCGGCTCGGTCTCCCCAGGAGCCGAGCGCCTGGCCGGACACCGCGACGAGTGGCCGCGGCTCAACGGCCGCGCTGTTGACGGCCTCCACGAAGTCAGCCGGGTCGACGACGAACAGGCCCCTCGACGGCATCCGCTGGATCGGCAGCGTGCTGACGCATGGCACACCACGCGCAAGCGCCTCGTAGACCTTGAGCGGGTCCATCGTTCGCGTGTAGGAGGTGCGGACGTAGGGGCACACGACGACGGTCGCCAGACGGTCGATATCTCGCATCGCCCACCAGCCGACGATCCGAACGTTCGCCTCCGCGACGTACCGGCGCACGCGCTTGTCCATCGCCGGCCCTGCCACGACGACGTCCCAACCGCCGAGGCCCGCGCGGAGCGCCGTCAGGATCTCGACGTCGAGACGCGAGTGGATCGTGCCCACGTATGCGGCGGTCGGGCGCCCGGGGCCTGGTTGCGGTCCGTTGCGCATGCTGCCGTCGTGGAAGCCGGCGTTCGGTACGAGCAGCGGAGCCTGTGCACCCTCGACCGCAGAGCGCGAAACCGCGCTGACGATCCGATCGGTGCCCTCTAACGCCGGATAGACGTTCTTCTCAAAATGACGCCGCCAGGCAGGCATCGACGGATGGAGCCGCCAGTCGTCGAAGACGTCGGTGAGCAGGGCCCAGCCGAGATCCTCCGCCAGCCGCGCAGCGGCGGGCCAGCGCATGAGGTCCCAGCAGACGACGAGGCCGTTGCCGCCGTCGAGCTGCAGCTGCTTCGGAATTCGTCCCGCCGCGCGGCGTGCGGCGAGAGCGGGAAGGCCGCGGCGCGTCCATTGCGGAAACTCGACCGGGTGGGGAACGGTCTCGACGACGATGCTCCCGACGAACGTGCGTCGCGGAACCTCGCTTCCCCAGCGGCGCGCTCGGTCGACGACGACGACGCGCGTGTCTTGGGGGCCGAGCGCCTGTGCCATTGCTTGCAGCAGGTGGGCATCCCGCCCCCAGGCGCCGCAGCTTTCCCACTCGGAAATCTTCCGAGCCGGGAAGGCCACGATCGTCGTCTGTTCACCCACTGACGGCCTCGCGGTACAGCTGCTCGAGGCGAGCCGACTGTCGCGCCAGATCGTGGTTCCGCTCGACCAGCGCGCGGTTTGCCGACACGAGCTCGCACCACTCGCTCTTCGCCAGGGCCTCCAGCGCGCCGGCTAGCGCCTGTGGGTCGCGCTCGGGCACGAGGAGCTTTCGATTCGGCTCACCGAGCACGCTCGGGATGTCGCAGTGGGTGGTCGCCACGACCGGCATTCCCGAAGCAGCCATCTCAATCACGGTCACCGGCGCTCCCCCCTCTGCATCCCCGTCGGACGCGGTCACGCTCGGCGAGAGGAAGACGTGGTGCCGCAGCGATTCCTCCAGCAGCGCACTGCTGGACATGAACCCGAGCAGGCGGGGGGGCCGGCCGAGGCGGGCGAGGGCGGCGTGGATCCGCAGCCATTCCGCCTCGTCACGGTTACGGGTCACATTTCCGACGAGCGTGAGCTCGACCTCGATGCCACTCTTTTGCAGGAGCGTCAGCGCCTCGATCCCGTACGGGATGCCCTTCTTCTCGCGGAACGAGCCGGCCATCAGGACGCGGAGCGGCTCGCCGGCCTCTCGTTGCCGCGGTCGGAACGGGATTCGGAGGAGATCGATCCCGAGGTTGTGTATCCGTACATGTTCCGGCGGGCAGCCAAGCGTGACCGCCGTCTCGGCCATCTGCGGCCCCTCGCACAGGAGTACGTTGACACCGGCGAAGAGTTCGCGGTAACGCCGGCGCCACACCGGCTCGATCGTCGGCAGCATCGTCAGATCCGCGCCGTACGCCGAGACGACGTGAGGAAGCATGCAACGGCGCGCGAACTCGGCGTTCGCCCAGCCGACATGAGCGAAGTGGGAGTGGAGCACGTCGGGCCGCTGCTCGCGATGTGCGCGCGCCAGCACGCTGAGATGGCGACGGATGCGCGTCTTGCGCAGCACGCGGTCGCGGGCGTAGCGGATGCGGTCGTCGCTCGCGACGAACACCCGGTCGAGGGTCGGTGCATCGTTCCGAACACGAGATTCGGCCACGACGACGGAGCGAACGCACGGTCCGGCAGCCGCCACCTGGCCGTAGATCCACGTCTCGGTGATCGGGAGCCAGGCGAAGGTGCTGTGAAGGACCACGACCGTAGGAGGGCGGCCGGTTGCCGCGCGTGCCGCGTGCGCTAGGGCCACCACCACTAGCGCACACGCATCCTCGCGGAAAGCCCCGACACGCTCCTGTTCTCCGACTGGCCGTAGCTATACCGGTACCCGTAGCCGTCGAGTGGCTCGGTTCCGGTGACAACGACCCCGAGCACGGCCACGCGTGACCGTTCGAGCAGACGGCTGACGTCGGCCAGCATCGGCCGGGTGACAACCTTGAACCGCGCGATCAAGAGGACGGCATCGACGGACGCACTGAGCGCCTGAGCATCGCCGACCCGCAGGAGCGGCGGGGTGTCGATCACGACGAGGTCAGCCCGCTCGCGCAGCTCGAGCAGAATCTCGCGCAGCGCCCGGGCGTTCATGAACTCCCCGATGCTGGGCGGCCGCGTGCCGGCGGGGAGAACCTCTAGGGAGCGCTCGTCGTAGACGCCGTCCCTGTTCATCGCGTCCGCACTCGGCGGCCACAGCGCGACCGGGACGAGGGCCGAGTCGAGCGTCGCCGAGGCAAGGCTGACATCTGTGATTCCCGGGAAGCTCGGTGTGTCGAGAAACTCGTGGACGGTTGGCCGTCTCAGGTCGAGATCGACCACAATCACGCGCTTGCCGGCATGTGCGGCGACCACTGCCAGGTTGACCGCGGTCGTCGTCTTGCCTTCCCCTTCGACGGCGCTCGTCACCATGACCGTCACCGCCTCGCGGTCGAGGTTTGCGAAGTCGATGTTGGTCCGCAACGTGCGGAAGGACTCCGACTGCCAGCTGTGCGGCTCTGCGAGCGCCATGGCGCTCGAGGATTGGGATGACTGCGCCGGCGGTGGAGCGAGCCGCCCGAGCAACGGCAGGCCGAGCCGCTCGGTGATCTCGTCGACCGACCGGACTCGCGCGTCGAGTGCGTCGCGCAGGAGGGCGAGAGCGACGCCCAGCACGAGCCCGATCACGAGACCGATCACACCGTTTCGGATCGGGCGCGGCTGCACCTGGTTCGCCGAATCCGCCGCGCGTGAGGGCAGCGCCGAGGTCGTCTGGAGCGCCGCGAGCGTCGCAAGCTGCTTGCGCTTGTCGAGCAGCGAGTTGTACAAGCCCACGTGGGTTCGACGCGATCGCTGCAGCGCTGCAATTTCCCTGTCTGCCTCTGCCTTCGCTCCCGCGAGCGCCTGGTTCGCCAGCGCGAGTTGGTAGCGCGGGTACATCTGCGCGTACGCGTTGACGAGCCTGACCGCGAGTGCGGGGTTCGGATCGTCGACCGCGAAGTCGAGCAGGTCCTCATTGGTTCGCGGGGTGACATGCGACTGCTTGAGGAACTGCTGCGGCGTTCGATCTCGGACACCGGCCGCGCTGAGCGTCCAGCCAGCGACGACTGGGGACCGAGCGAGTGATGCCTGCGTCTCGGCGAGCCTCGTCGGATCCACGGCTGCGTTCGGGTCCGGCAGGCCGAGCAGGCTCGCCGCGAGATCCTGGTGCGTCAGGAGAACCTGTGCGTTCGCCTGGTAGCGCTTCTGCTGCAGCAGCGAGAGCCCGACCGCCAGCGCCGGCACACCGAGCGCGACGAGCAGGATCAACCATTTGCGGCGGTGCAGGAGGCTCAGATACTCGCGGGCCGCGGCGTGCGCCTGATCCGTCGGTGTCGTTTCGGCGGTCACGCTCAGTACGCCCCTCTGGCGGCAAGGACGGTGCGCAACGTCTTCGAGAGGATCATCAGATCGAGCCGCAGCGACCAGCTGAAGACGTACGCCATGTCGAGCCGCACGCGCTCCTCATAGCTCAAATGCGAGCGACCGTTGACCTGCCAGTAGCCGGTAATCCCCGGCCGGACGTTGAGCAGAGCCTCGGAATCCTCGCCGTAGCGAAAGAGCTCCTCGGCAGTGACCGGCCGCGGCCCGACCAGGCTCAGTTCCCCGCGTAACACGTTGAGCAGCTGAGGAAGCTCGTCGAGGGAGCGCCGGCGGAGGCTCCTCCCATAGCGCGTAACCCGAGGGTCGTTCTCGAACTTTTGCGTTGCCGCGAACTCGGCGCGGCGCTGCGGATCTGCGAGCAGGTCGCGGAGCATCTCGTCTCCGCTCTTGCCGGAACCACCTCCGTCGGCGGTGCACATCGTTCGGAACTTGAAGACGCGGATGACACGCCCCCTCGGGCCGACCCGCTCGTGACGGTAGAAGATCGGCCCGTGCGAATCGAGCTTCACCCTGACCGCGATGTAGGCGAAGAACGGTGCGAGCGCGATCAGACCGAGGCCCGAGACGAGCACGTCGAACATTCGCTTGATCGCCAGAGACGATGTCGAGAGGTGGAGCGCCGGGAGTCCCATGAGCGGCAGGCCTCCGACCACGTGCACGCCGACATTGGGGCCGGTGATCTCGAACAACCGCGGAACGATGTCGATCTGGACGTCGAGGTCCTTGAGCCGTCGAATGACCGCCAGCGTCTCTTCGTGCGACGCAGACGAGAACGCGATCAGCACCCGTTCGACGTCGAGCAACCGAACGATCGCGGGAAGCCGCTCTGGCGGGCCGAGCACGCGCACGTGCTCAAGGTCCTCCGCGAGTTCCTTCGGTTCGGCATCAAGGAACCCGACGAGATTGATCCCGTACTCCGGGTGGTCGAGCAACTTCCTCGCGAGGAGTTGTCCGACGTTCCCCGCACCCACGATGACAGCGTTCTGCTGAAACGCGATTCTGCGCCGGCAGTGTGCGCGGGCGACCACTCGCCCAAACGTGATTAGCGCGATCGCAAGAGCCCAGAAAACGACCGTCTTGCGAAGGTCGGGATGGGCGATACCGCTCAAGGTCGAGACCGCGAACACCGTCCAGGTCCCGAGCGTCATGATGTGCACGACGCTGACGAAATCGTCCGCCGTTGTGTGGTCGGTGCGTTGCTCGTCGCGGTCGTAGAGGCCGTAGACCTTCGCGGCGAGCAGCCACACCGGGAGCATGGCCGCAAAGACTCCGATCTCGGCGGTCGACTCCAGACTGCCCGTCGCGCCGTTGCTTCCGAACACGAGCTGGACAGTGGCCATTGCGACACCCAGCCCGATTGCATCCGAAGCTGCGAGGAAGCGCCGGGTGAGCCAGCCGCGCCGCCGGATCGTGGCGGTCTTGCGCCGGCGGTCCAGAATCTCGAGTGTTCGATGGTCGAGTCTCTCCGTCAGCTCGTCGTGGAGAACGAGACCGTCGCGGAGAGCAAGCTCTTCAGTCGCCTTCAACGCACACCTTCGACGTCGCTACCGCCGCCATGTCGCACGACGCCCCGGTGTCGGCCGGAAGGAGTGCGCGGTTCGCGGCCATTACCGAACCTAGCCCGGTACCGGAAGACCTACAACGCACCGATCGGAGGGGACTTACCGAGACTATTTGGTTGTTTCGCTTCTGAACTATTCGGCCGTCTAGGAATTCACGACCCAATGGCGGGGAGATCGGAAAAGATCGCGAGCATCTGCTAAGGGTTGACTACGCAGAGAACAGACGCGAAGCGGGGAAGGCGATTTTCACCACCGACCCATTAGCGAATCCAGCTCGGTCGCTCCGTCGGGTTTACGCATATGTGGCCTATCGGCTCGGGGATGGCCCCGATGCGGAGGACGTGACGAGCGAGGTGCTTGAGAACGCATTCCGGTACCGGGCAAGCTTCGACCCTGCACGTGGCAAGCCCCACACCTGGCTGCTCGGGATCGCGCGGCGCTGTGTGTCACATCACCTCTCCTCGCGGGCCACGGTCGCCGAGTCTCCGGAGATCGCAGCGGCCGGAAACCTCGAAGCCGAAGCGATCGAGCGGATCGCACTCGAGTCCGCTCTCGGCCGGTTGAGCGAGCGTGATCGAGACCTCCTCGCGCTCCGGTACGGCGCAGACCTCAAGGAGCGACAGATCGCCGAGATCCTCGGGCTGAGCACGGGCGCCGTCGAGGTCGCGCTGCACCGCGCCCGCAACCGGCTGCGCGGGGAGCTCGAGGCTCAAGAGGCGCCTCAGGACGCAAGAGCCTCGATCGCTCATCCCTCGCGGGTGTAAGGAACCGGCCCCAGGGGCCCTATTTAGACGTACACGATTCCTGCGAAAAGAGACTTCAATGCTCCGTGCGTGGAAAAAGAAGGACAGGTTCGAGGCCCGGCTGCGCGCCCATCGCGTCGAGCCACGCGATGCGTTCCTCGACAATCTCGTCGCGCTCGTCACGCCGACCAGAGCACGCGCCCGGTTCCGCCGGCCTGCGCTCGCCGTTGCGCTGACCGTTGTCTTGCTCGGGGCCCTCGCCGGGCTCGGCGGTGTCAGCTACGCGTCGTTCAAGGCGCCGGTGACGGTCATCAAGAAGCTCGCGCTTCCGGCGAGCACGCCGCACGACGCCACGCACCACGCCATCAGTCACCGGGATGGCCGTGACCGGCCGCCGCCGGTGACGGGCAAGGACGGTCGCAACCGGGGTGACGACGAAGATCATGAGACGTCGGGTCACGGTGAGTACGGCTTCAAGGTCTGTCACCACCCGCCCGGGAATCCGCGCGACGAGCACACGATCACGGTCGGCAGCATCGCCGCAGTGATCGCGCACCTCGGGCACGGGGACCACCGGGGACGCTGCTAGCAGGCCCGAGCGCAAGGTCGATCTCCCCCGTCCGTAGCCCGAGTGGGTTCAGTGCCAGCGCGCGCCTGATCGCGGCGGCGTGGGCGGATCCCCCGGTCGCGTACGCGAGGTTGAGCCAGAGCTCCCAGTTCCGGGGCTCGATCGCGATCGCCCGGCGGAAGCTGTGCCGCGCACCCGTGCCGTCACCGCGGCCGAGCTGCGCTTCGCCGAGCAGCTGCCAGGGAGCCGCTGACCATGGCGTCCAGTCGATCGCTTGGCGCGCGTGTGCCTCTGCAGCCTGCCAGTCACGGCTGAGGAGCGAGTTCTGGCTTGCTGCGACACTCCGATTGCCGACCAGCGCGACCAGGGAGAACCCGGCCAGGGCAACCACGAGCACCCCGAGCGCGACCTGATTGCGCTGCGACAGTTGCCGCGGCGGGGTGGCCGCCGACCGCGACGCGAGCAACAGCGTGCCTCCGCAGAAGAGCGCCGCAACGGTGATTGCCGGCAGCTCCCAGTCCCAGTCGAGCGCGACGTGAAAAAGATAGGCGGTATAGGCCCCAAAGGCTGCCGTCGCGAGCCCATCGTGCCGGGCCCATGGCAGTCCGGCCAGCGGTGCGGCAAACATCGCGACGAGCAGGGCGAGCCCGACCGGTCCCAGCTCAGCCAGCGTTTCGAGATAGAGGTTGTGCGCGTCGTGGACGGTGGTCGTGCGCGGCCGATCGAGAATCCAGGAGAAGTAATAGGTGCCGGCGCCGCCACCCAGCAACGGATGCGCTTCGTATTGGCGCCAGGCGATCCGCCATTCCGTGAGCCGGTCGGAATTGGAGAGGCTGAAGAGATGCTTGTTGAGGTTCGCGGTGACCGGGGGCGGCCGCACGAATCCTTCGTACGCACGCTCCGCCAGGGCGGGCGGCGACCCAAACCGGACGAACAGCACGACGAGAACCGTCGCTGCCACACTCAGCAACACGATTGCGTACGCGTGGCGGACGCGCGCTGGGATTCTCACGCGCGCGTCGGCGGACGCGAAGACCCACATCGCGAGAGCGGCGACCGGGATGAGCACGAGCAAGACGACGGCCATGCGGTGGCCTGCTCGAGCCGAGACCTGCAGCGCGACGTCGGTACGCGTGAAGCCGGGCTCGTGGGCTGCAAGCACGATCGCGACGGCGGGACACAATCCGACGACGAACAACGTCGTCACCACACGGAGGCGACGTTGCTCAACTGCGACGGCGGCGACCAGCCCGAGCGCGAGCGCGATCGTCGCGCCCCTGCTGAACGTCAGATAGAGCGTGAGCGCGAGCACGATCGCTGAGGCACCTGCGAGTACGCGGATCGTCGGCCGGCCGTTCACGGCGAGTCCGAGGGCGAGCAGCAGGCCCATCGACGCGAAGATGCCGAGGCCATTCCAGTAGCCGATCGGTGCAGCGAGCCGATCGCCCGCGAGCGTGTCGGTCACGCCGAGGCTTTCCGGGAAGAGCCTGGTCAGGAGGCCGTAGCCACAGACGAGGGTGATCGCCGCCCAGGTTCCGCCGACGAGCGCGGGAATCGAGCGGCGCCTGGCGGCCGCGACCGCCGCCAGTGCCGCGCCGACGTAGACCACCATCCGCTCCGACTCCGCCATCGTCTCTGTGGCGAACTCCGTCCAGAGGTTCGAGGCGAGTGTCCACGCGAGCAGGGCCAGCGCAGCTCCGACAAAGATCGCCTCGAGCGGGCTGACCCGGACCTCCGGTCGGAGGACGAGGGCGATTACGGTTGCCCATAGCAAGGCAAGAGCGCTCCAGCCCCATGTCGTCGCAAAGAAGCCTCCTTGCGAGGATGCGAGCGCGGTCAGCAGGGCCGCGGAGCCGAAGCCGACGGCGAGCCGATTCGAGACGCGGATCGAGCGAGCTTCGCGAAGTTTCGAGAGCATCGGCTCCGACTCTTGACTACCGCCGACGCGCGCGGCGCGCGCGGGGAACGCCCGAAGCGTACGCACCGCGCAACGCAACCGCCGTCTTTCCGGGACCCGCGGATGGCGAATCCCGGTCGGACGACTAGTTCCGGGCGGGCGGGTCGCGCGGAACCTCCAGAGGTGAGTCTTCGCGTCGCGATCGCACACGAATGGCTCGTTCGCTTCGCGACCAGTGCGTTAAGTCGTCGAATGCCGAAGGTGGGAATCGAACCCACACTCCCCGAAGGGAACCGGATTTTGAGTCCGGCGCGTCTGCCAGTTCCGCCACTTCGGCCTGCGGAGGGGATCGTAGCTTCGACGGTTAGATAGGACTTTGGCGCTCAACGCAGTAAAGTCGTTTCACCTGTGGCTGCAGACGCTTCCGTTCCGACCCTCGCGAACCGCTTTCAACGCCCCAGCGTTGTCGGCGCGCTCGGCATGCTCGTCGTGCTCGGCGCAGCCGCCCTCCTGCTCAAGAACCTGACGGTCTCGCCGTCGCGCTTCTTCGAGGTGACGCTGATCGGCCTCACGACCGGCTGCGTGTACGCGCTCGTCGCGCTCGGCTACACGCTCGTCTACGGGATCCTCGAGCTGATCAACTTCGCGCACGGCGACGTGTTCATGCTCGGCGGCATGTTCACGATCACGTACTCGACGCACTTCTTCGGTTTGCATTCCGGCCAGGGTTTCGCGATCGTCCCGATCGTCGTCGCGACGCTGATCCTCTCGATGCTCTCGTGCGGCCTCATCAACGCCGCGATCGAGTTCGTCGCGTACCGGCCGTTACGCAAAGCGCCAAGGCTGGCGCCGTTGATCACGGCGATCGGCGTGAGTTTCATCATCCAGGACGTCGGCCTCGCCTGGAAGGGCCCGAACTACGTGACCGCACCGGACGTGTTCCCGCACACGAAGGTCTTCTCGTTCCACGGCGTCGACTACGGCTGGAACAAGCTGATCGTCGTCGCGATCACCATCCCGGTGCTCCTCGGGCTGTTGTACCTCGTGCAGCAGACGCGGCAGGGGAAGGCGATGCGCGCGACAGCGCAGGACAAGGACGCGGCCGCGATCATGGGCATCAACGTCAACCGGACGATCTCGTTCACGTTCATGATCGCCGGCTCGCTCGCCGGCGCCGCCGGCCTCTGTTACTCGCTCTACGTGACGACCGTGCGTTACGACCAGGGCTTCCAGCTCGGGCTGATCGCATTCACCGCAGCCGTCCTCGGCGGCATCGGCAACCTGCCGGGCGCCGTCCTCGGTGCCGTGTTGATCGGTCTCATCCAGACCTGGAACGAAGGCCTGCCGTGGCACATGCCGGGCTCGGACTGGACGCAGTCGATCGTGTTCTCGATCCTGATCCTGATCCTCGTCTTCCGCCCCGAGGGGCTCCTCGGCGAGCGAACACCTGAAGGCGGATGACCGAGTCACTCGCCGATCCACGGGAAGTCGTCGGCATCCGCAACGTCCTCCGCGCGCGCTGGAAGGCGCTGCCGTTCTGGTACCGCGTCGCCGTCTCGATCGGCATCGAGTTCCTGATCGCGATCGGGCTCTTCTTCCTCGACCACTCGCTCGGCTACGCCGTCGCGACCGGGGCGGCGCTCTACTGGGTGCACCGCCTGCCGCAGCTTCCGTGGCGCCTCGCAGGCCAGCTCGTGATCATCTCGATCTTCCTCTTCGCCGGCGTGACGTCGCTCGCTGCCGCCCTTGCGATCGCGTTCGCGGTCTTCTGGGTGCCGCCGCGTTACCGCACCTGGACACTGCCGCTGGTCGCGGTCGCGCTCGCCGTCCTCTATCCGTTTTACGCGGCGAAGATGTTCACGATCCCGGTGTTCGGCGTGTGGCCGGATGTTGCGACAGGCGTCGTGATGCTCGTCTTCATCATGATGGCCGTCGGCCTGAACATCGTCGTCGGTTACGCGGGGCTCCTCGACCTCGGCTACGTCGCTTTCTACGCGATGGGCGCCTACACCGCGGCGTGGTTCTCGTCGCTGCAGTTCGCGCACCAGCATTGGCACTTCGGCGCTGTCGGCATCACGCCCGACCTGCCGGGCATCCATGTGACGATGTGGCTGTTGCTCCCGCTCGCCGGCGTGGTCACCGCGCTCGCGGGCATCATCATCGGCCTGCCGACCCTGCGATTGCGCGGCGACTACCTCGCGATCGTGACGCTCGGCTTCGGCGAGATCCTCCCGCAGATCGCACGCAACGGCGACAACTTCTTCGGCACCGGCTTCAACCTGACGAACGGCCCGAACGGGATCACGCCGCTCGACTCGCCGGGCTTCGGTCACGGCCTCTCGAACCTGACCGGCGGCTTCCTCCCGTCGAACTACCTGCAGTGCTGCAACGCGACGGTGCTCGGGCACCAGATCCAGTCGACCGACGTCTTCTTCTGGACGGCGATCCTGCTCCTCCTGTTCACGGTGTTCTGCTCGCTGCGCCTGCAGTACTCGCGGCTCGGCCGCGCCTGGATCGCGATCCGTGAGGACGAGACCGCGGCCGCGGCGATGGGCGTGCCGCTGATGCGCACGAAGACCTGGGCCTACGCGACCGGCGCGTTCTTCGGCGGTGTCGCGGGCGCGTACTACGCGTTCTTCAAGAGCGCGACGTTCCCGGGCGACTTCTTCTTCAACATCTCAGTGTTCATTCTCTGCATGGTGATCCTCGGCGGCATGGGGAACATCTGGGGCGTGATCGTCGGCGCCGGCTTCCTCGCCTACCTCGACCGCGAAGGGCTCGCGAACACCGGTGCGTGGATCAACTCGAACGTGCACGTCGGCCACTGGCACCCGAATCTGGACGTGCCGCTGTACGCCTCCGGCATCTACGGCCTGATCATTCTGATCGTCATGCTCTTCCGCCCCGAGGGGCTGATCCCGTCGAAACGTGTTGCCGCCGAGATGCACGAGGGCGTCCAGGACGAGCCGCTGTACGACGTCGCGCACGCGGGAGCGGAAGCATGAGCGCGGCCGAGACGAACGACAACATCCTCGTCGCGACCGGCATCCGCAAGGAGTTCGGCGGCCTCGTCGCCGTCAACAACGTCGACTTCACCGTGCCTCGCGGCAAGGTGATCTCGCTGATCGGGCCGAACGGCGCCGGCAAGACGACGTTCTTCAACATGCTTACCGGCGTCTACAAGCCGACCGCCGGCACGGTGCTGCTGCTCGGCGAGGACGTGACGGGGAAGCCGCCGCACGCGATCACCGCGCGCGGGATCGGGCGCACGTTCCAGAACATCCGCCTGTTCCAGAACATGACCGCGCTCGAGAACGTGCTCGTCGGTATGCATTCGCGGCTGAAGGCAAACCTCTTCAACTCGATCCTTCGCACGCCTGGCGTCAAGCGCGAGGAGAAGGCAGCGCGCGAGCGGGCGCTTGAGCTCCTCGAGTACACGGGCCTTCGGCGCAAATGGCAGGAGACGGCGAAGAACCTTCCGTACGGCGATCAGCGCCGGCTCGAGGTTGCGCGCGCGCTCGCGACGGAGCCGCAGCTCCTGCTCCTCGACGAGCCGACGGCCGGCATGAACCCGCAGGAGTCGGCCGAGTTCACGGCGTTCGTCGGGCATGTGCGTGACGAGCGTGGGCTGACCGTGCTGATGATCGAGCACGACATGCGCGTCGTCATGGGCGTATCAGACCGCGTCTCGGTCCTCGACTACGGTGAGAAGATCGCCGAGGGCACGCCGCGCGAGGTGCAGCAGCACGAGCGCGTGATCGAGGCCTACCTCGGGAAGGCTGCAGTCGAAGACATGAAACGGCAGGGATTGGCATGAGCAACGGGAACGCGGCGACGGCAGCCACGCCGATCCTCCAGCTGTCGGACATCCACACGTACTACGGATCGATCCACGCGCTGAAGGGGATCTCGCTCGAGGTGCACGACGGCGAGATCGTGACGCTGCTCGGCGCGAACGGCGCCGGCAAGTCGACGACGCTGCGCTCGATCAACGGGCTGAACCGGCCGCGGCAGGGTCACATTCGCTTCCAGGGACGCGACATCACGTCGGTTCCGGCGCACGAGATCGTCAAGCGCGGGATCGCGCAGTCGCCGGAGGGGCGCCGTCTCTTCCCGCGGATGACGGTGATCGAGAACCTGGAGATGGGCGCCTTCCAGCGCAAGGATCGCAGCGAGATCAAGGGCGATATGGATCGGGTCTTCGAGCTGTTCCCGCGCCTGCATGAGCGGCGCACGCAGAAGGCCGGGACGATGTCCGGCGGCGAGCAGCAGATGTGCGCAATCGGCCGCGCGCTGATGGCGCGCCCGAAGCTGCTGCTGCTCGACGAGCCGTCGCTTGGGCTCGCACCGATCTTCGTCGAGCGGATCTTCGACATCATCAAGCAGATCAACGAGCAGGGAACGTCGATCCTCCTCGTCGAGCAGAACGCGCTGATGGCGCTCGAGGCCGCGCATCGCGGCTACGTGCTCGAGACGGGTCGCATCGTCCTCGCCGACAGCGCCGAGTCGCTGAAGACGAACGAGCAGGTCCGCAAGACCTACCTCGGCGAGACCTAGCGGCCGCTGGCGCGCGGGCTGCGCGTCATACATAGATGAACCTGGTTCGCTCTTTGAACCAGGTTCACGAGTTTCCGCACTCGGGGTGCAGGCTCGAAACGCTCGAATCTGGTTCGGCTGACACCGAATCAGGTTCGGATCAACGCCGAATCTGATTCGCCGAAGGCGAACCAGATTCGCGAGTTTCTCGACGGCCGCACGACCGCGCCGGAGGTCGGTCGGGCGTCCAAAAGAGACATGTCCCGGGGACTGTCCCCGGGACATGTCCGAATCAGACAGGTCAGGCGTCGCGGCGGATCGTCCACCAGCGGCCGGCACGCGTGAAGACGAGCGCCCAGCCGAGGAGGATGAGCGCTGCCGCCACGCTCGACATGGCGATGCGCGTGTCGTTGAAGTTCGTCACCGGCAGGAAGTGCTCGGCCGCTACGACGTCGATCAGCTTGCGCGCGCCGCCGAGGATCCCGATCTGACGCAGCAGGTGCGCGACGATTGCATTCCACGCGATCAGAACACCGACGACGACCCGCGAGCTCGCAAACGCAGCCAGCCCGACGGCGACGATCACGTTGATCGCGGTGATCGCGACGGAGTACTCGACGTACTTCGCGATCAAGGAGCCGCTGGGGTTGGGCAGGCTCCCCGCGAACACGAACGAGCACGCGACCGACAGCCCGAGACCTAGTGCAAGGATCGGCATGAACACGGCCAGTGCGCCGGGCACGCGGACGTTGAACAGCGTCGAGCGCTTCCGGCCGGTGACGACGAGGTCACGGAAGACGCCGTTGCTGACGTCCTGGGTGCCCGCGGTCGCGCCGATCAGGATCGCGGCGACTGTCCCCAGCCCGGCGGCGAGGAAGACGGTGTGCTCGAGGTTCGTCGCGCCGCCGGCCGCGCCGTGGTGGTTCGGGTTCACGGCGTGGAGGACGACGAGCACGATCTCCGCCACGAGCACCGAGCCGACCGTCAAGATCAGCGACCACGCCATCAGGCCGCGGCGCCGGACGAGCTTCAGCACTTCTGCGCTGATGAGCCTCATTCGTTGGCCCCCAATCTCGAGGTGATGGACAGGAACGTCTCTTCAAGGGTCGCGCGTGCCGGCTCGAGCCGGGAGACGGCGACGCCTGCGTTGACGAGTGCGCGGTTGACATCCGCGGGCGTGAGCCCGTCACCGAGCGTCAGGCGCAGAATCGAGGCGCCCTCGTCTTCGACGTGGGTGATCCGCGACTCGCCGGCGAGCACCTTCCGTGCCGCCGACGCGTCGTCGATCTCGATCAATAGCGTCGGGTCGCCCTGCGCGGCGATCTCGCCGACCGCGCCCTGCACGACGACGACGCCCTGGTCGACGATCGCGACCTGGTCGCACGTCTTCTCGACCTCGTCCAGCAGATGCGAGGAGAGGAACACGGTGCGGCCCTCTTCGACGAACGAGCGGATGAGGCGCCGCATGTCGAGGATGCCCGCGGGATCGAGCCCGTTCATCGGCTCGTCGAGGATCAGCAGCGCCGGGTCGGCCAGCAGGCAGCGGGCGATCCCGAGCCGCTGGCGCATGCCGAGCGAGTAGGTCTTGACGCGGTCGTCCGCGCGGTGCTCGAGCCCGACGCGCAGCAGCGCCTCGGGAATGCGAACCTCGGCGGCGCGGTCGCGCGCGGCCGCGACGATTTTCAGGTTCTCGCGGCCGGTCAGGTGCGGGTGGAACCTCGGCTCCTCGACGATCGCCACGACGCGTGCGAGCGCTTCGGCGCGCTTGGCCGGCTGCGGGAGCCCGAGGAGGCTGACGTCGCCGGAGGTCGGCTGCGTCAGGCCGAGCAGGGTCCTGATCATGGTCGTCTTCCCGGCCCCGTTCGGGCCAAGGAAGCCGAAGGCGACGCCCGCGGGGACGGTCAGGTCGACCCCGTTGACGGCTGCGCGGTCGCCGAACTTCTTCGTCAGCGCGTGGGTTTCGATCACTGTTTCCATGCCCCGGACGCTACGAGGCCGGCCGACGGCGCGCATCGGTCGTCCTGCCGATCTTCGTCTCGTACTTCAGACGGAGGCCGGCTTGACGAGACCGGCGTCGTAAGCGGCAATCACCATCTGGACGCGGTCGCGGAGCTGCAGCTTGCGCAGCACTGCCGACACGTGCGTCTTCACCGTCGATTCGCCGACAACCAGACGCTCGGCGATTTCGCCGTTCGAGAGGCCCTCCGCGACGAGCAGCAGCACTTCGCGCTCGCGCTCGGTCAGCTGCGCGAGCTCCACGGGCGTCCGCGCGTCGAGACTGCTCGCGAACTGGTCGAGGAGGCGGCGCGTGACGCTCGGCGCGAGCAACGCGTCGCCTGAGGCGACCACGCGGATCGCTTCGGCGAGCTGCGCCGGCCGTACGTCCTTGAGCAGGAAGCCGCTGGCGCCAGCGCACAGCGCGCGCGCCACGTACTCGTCCAGGTCGAAGGTCGTGAGGATGAGAATCCTCGTCTCGGGCTGCGCTTCCAGAATACGCGCGGTCGCCTCGATCCCGTCGAGCTCCGGCATGCGGATATCCATGAGGATCACGTCGGCGGACGAGACTGCGGCGAGCTCGACCGCCTGCCGCCCGTTCTCCGCTTCGCCGACCACGTCGATGTCGGGTTGCGCGTCGAGGATCATCCGGAACCCGGAGCGCACGAGCGCCTGGTCGTCGACGACGAGGACGCGAATCACGACGCTGCCACCGGAATCCGCGCACGCACGCCGTAACCGCCACCTGCACGCGAGCCCGCATCGAGCTCGCCGCCGTAGAACGCGACCCGCTCGCGCATCCCGATCAGCCCGCGCCCTTCACCGTGCAGCGCGGCGCCGACGCCGTCGTCGGTCACTTCGACCTCGACCGCATCGCCGGAGTGGCGCACACGCACGGTCACGTGCGAGGCGAACGCGTGCTTGAGCGTGTTCGTGAGGCTCTCCTGGACGATCCGGTACGCGGACAGGCCAATGCCTTCTGGGACGTTGCCCGGCGTCCCTTCCTCGATCAGCTCGACCTCGAGCCCGGCCGCGCGGACCCTGTCGATGAGCTCGTCGAGCCGGCCCAGGCTGGGTTGAGGGAGGACGTCGGCTTCGTCGTTTGCGACAACGCCGAGCAGGCGACGCAGCTCGTTCAATGCGCGGCGGCCCGTCTCCTCGACGGCGTGGATCGCCTCACGTGCGCGCTCCGGATCCTTGTCGAAGATCTCGCCGGCCGCCGCCGCCTGCACGACCATCACGCTGACGTTGTGCGTGACGACGTCGTGCAGTTCTCGCGCGATGCGCGCACGCTCCTGCGCTGCCGCTCGTCCGAGCCGCTCGTCGCGCTCGCGCTCGCGGGTGTACATCGAGTCGCCGATGACCCAGCCGAGGCAGAGGAAGACGAACGGTGCGATCAGGCGCCCGACGTGCGCGTTGCCGGAGATTAGCGCGGGCAAGGCAAGGAGGCCGACGGCTCCTCCGCTCGCCTGCAGCGAGACGTTGCGTGGGCCGCGTGAAGCGACGGCGACGACGGCGAAGATGACCGCGGGCGTCAGCGAGTTGACGCCCAGGCTGATCAGGATCCCCGTCGCGGCCGTCTCGAATGCGAGCACCGGCAGCGGTCGCCGGCGGCGGAAGAAGATCGCAATCGTGCCGAGCAGGGAGATCGGCACGGTCGGCCAGAGGTGCGTGCCGTCGCTGAAGGCCTGGGCGAACGCGGTCGCGCCGACGATCAGCACGACCACCAGGTCGTAGACCCAACCGGGGATGCGGAAGAGCATGGCCGGGACGCTACTGGCGGCGGTCTCCGCCGGAAGGACGATCCTGGTCTCGCCCGTTAGTTGGAGCCGACGACGAGCGGGAAATACGGCGGCGCGAGCAGGTAGCCGATGCGCTGCGCGCCGCGGCCGCGGGCCATCTCGAGCGCGGCGGGCAGGCCGTGGGCCGGCACGTACCCGAGCTGGCGGGCTGACTGCGCGTCGCGGCAGCCCGCGATCAGCACCGCGCCGAGCCGGTGCGCCGTCGCGTCGCACGCGCTCCATTCGAGGAAGGGCTGCAGCGGATGGCAGGCGCGGCCTGCGCGGTACTCGGCGATCGCGTTCGTGTCGCTGACCGCCAACGCTTCCGCGTCGCGCATCGCTCCGATGTCGCCCGCGGTGCGCGCGTCGTAGAAGAGCGAGCGGTACGGCGTCTGCGTCGGGCGCGCGAACCGGCGCGCGAACGGGTGGACGAGGATCGCGGTGCCGCCGTGCGCGAGCGGCGGCGCGTTGCGCCAAAGGCGCAGCGCGAGCCCGAGGCCCAGGTAGGCGGCGTTGACCGGATTCGGCCGTTCGCGCGGCATCGAGGGCGTGGTCGGCGGGATCCCGATCACGATCGCATCGAGCGGTTCATCGAGCTGAACGCCCTTGAAGACGGTGCCGCGCAGCAGCGCCTCCATGTGCGCGACGGACGGTGTGCCGGCGTAGACGGCCGCGGCTGTCTGCTCCCGCGGCAGCCGGTCAAGCAGGCGTTGCCGCATGCGCCCGGGCGCGAGCTGGAAGACGCGGCGCACGCGCGAGCGCAGCATCCGCTCGATCGCCGCCTGGTCGTACGGGTAGCCGGCGAGAGGCCCGGCGACGCGCGGCGCGTTCAGCGTCAGCGAAACGCCGATCATCGGGACGCGCTCGCCGAGTAGCCGCTCGATCTCGACCGCCAGGCGCCAGCCCTGCGAGCCGCTTGTCTCGAGCAGCGAGACGGCTCCCGCCGCGCGCAGCTGCTCGCGTCCGCTCGCGGCGAGCAAAGCGGCCGGCCCGCCGTGCAGCACGGTCTCCGCTGCGGTGACCGTGACGACGACGTCCGTCTCGACGAGCGCCGGGTTGACGCGCAACGGGACGTCTCCTTCGCGTCCGAGCTCGACGAGGTCGTCGGCCTCGGCGTCGTGCACGATCACCCGGCCCTTGAAGCGCCGCCGGAAGTCGGGCGGCACGAGCGTCCCGATGTCGCGCGGGGTTGTGCGGCGCATCAGCCCGCCCGCCACCAGGATCGTCGTCTGGCGAACGCCGAGCCGTTCAAGCTCGTCGGCGACTGTCGCGATTGCAACATGGCGCGGCCCGACCTGCACTGCCGGGATCGGGAGCGATGGCTGCTCGATCACGATTGTCGCGGTCCCGCCGCGCGTAACGAGCCGGTCGAGCGGCTGGCCTGCAAGCGGAAACTGGAGCGCGTCGCGCACGGCCTGTCCCACGTCCTCCAGCGACTCGCGCGGCAGCGGTGGCCGGAGCACGAGGTCGTCCTCTCCCGGCTCCGCGACGACGATCCGCGCGTCGTAGAGCAGTGGGATGCGCGTCACGTGCTGCGCCGGGCGACTGCTGCCGTGACTCCGAGCGCGACGAAGACGCCGCCGGTGAGCCAGCGCCGTACCTTCGCGCCGGTCCCGGTGCGCCGGATGCGCCCGGCGATCGCGTCCGAGACGAGCGCGTAGGTCATGTCGGAGACCACAGCGACAGAGACGAAGATCACGCCGAGCGCAGCGACCTGCGGCCAGACCGCGCCGCGCTGCGGATCGACGAACTGTGGGAGGAACGCGAGGAAGAAGAGTGCGGTCTTCGGGTTGAGCACGTTGACGATCACGCCTTGCCGGTAGATGCGGCGCAGTGGCGCGCGGAGCGCGCGCGGCTCCGTCTCCTCGGGGTCGCCGGCGAGGATGCGCCGGATGCCGACGACGATCAGGTACGCCGCGCCGACGAGCTTCACGACGGTGAAGGCCGTCGCGGAGGACGCGATCAGCGCAGAGAGCCCGACGGTGGCGGCGGCGACGTGCACGAGCCCGCCCGAGGCGACGCCGAGCGCCGAGACGAGCCCGGCACGGCGGCCCTGGTCGATGCTCTGCGTGACGATGTAGGCGACGGCCGGGCCGGGGACGACGGCGAGCGCCATCGCAGCGAGCAGGAACAGCGCGATCGTCGAGGCGGTCGGCATCAAGCCTCTAGGGAACCGCTCGATAGAGCCGCAGGTACTGCGGCCGGAAGCCGCGCTGCGGCCAGAAGCGCGAGGAGAGGAGGTTGCCCGACCGCCAGTCGGTCGTCATCGACCGGTAGCCATTCTCGTGAGCCCACCTGAGGACGTGGTGAGCGAGCGCGAGCCCGACGCCGCTGCCGCGCACGTCGTCGAGCGTCGCGGCGTGGGCGAGGTCGATGTTGCCGGACGGCACGCGGAGGTCGCCCTCCGGGCGGCTGTAGAGCAGGGCATGGCCAACGGTGCGTCCGTCGCGCTCGGCGACGAAGTGGGCCGGGAACTCCTCCTCGTCCCAGAGGCTGCGCCACTCCTCGCGGAACTCGTTCCGCGACGGAACGGTCAGCCCCGAGAAGCTCGGCGACCGCGCCTGGAGCACCCAGAGGATCTCGTCGAACTCGGCCGTCGCCTCCAGGTCATCGGGGGTGCCGGGGCGGATCGTTCCGCCGAAGTCGACCGGCTCGGCCGGCCGCGTCTCCTGGACCGCCCACATGAACTGACAGCCGAAGGCAAGCCGGAACCAGGTGTCGATCAGCCCTCCGTCCGACGCCGGGACGGCCAC
Source organism: Actinomycetes bacterium (assembly GCA_025964395.1). Lineage (GTDB taxonomy): Bacteria > Actinomycetota > Thermoleophilia > Gaiellales > Gaiellaceae > PALSA-600. Next base: position 24,703 of record JAOPYY010000109.1, read on the forward strand.
GGCGAATCGGGACACATCCCACTGTTCGGCCAGGACGGCAAAAAGATCACGCAGTGTCTCGGGCTCGAAGGCGGCGTGGCCGCCGAAGCCGACCGTGGCGATCTCACCCCGCACCTCGCCGGCGAGATACGCGACGGCCTCGCCGCCGCGGGTTGCGACGATGCCCTCCTCGTCCGCGACGTGCGCCGCGAAGTCGTCGATCTCGGGCAGCAGCGGCTCCGCCGCACGCTGGCGCGCGAACCGCTTGGAGAGCAGCCGCGCAGCCTCGTCGCGAAGGTCGGAAAGTGGGTGAATCTCGAGGCTCGACATCACGTCAGGACGATACCGTGGTGCTGTGCCGAAGACTCTGACCGGAGCGGAGCTCGACCTGGACGACGGGCCTGCGCGCGAGTCCGACCTCTTCATCGTCGACGGGAACAACCTCGCGTACCGGGCGTTCTTCGCCCTGCCCGAGGAGCTGGCGACGACGGACGGCCAACCGACGAACGCGCTGCTCGGCTTCACGAACATGCTCTTCAAGCTGCTGGCCGACTACCGCCCGAAGGGTGTTGCCGTCGCGTGGGACTCGCGCCCCGTGCACCGCGCCGCGACCGCCGAGGCGGCAGACGTCGTCTACAAGGAGGGCCGGAAACCGATGCCGGACCTGCTCCGCGAGCAGTTTCCGCATTTCCGCCCGATCGTCGAGGCGTTCGGCTACCGCAACCTGGAGTTCGAGGGCTGGGAGGCGGACGACGTGATCGCGACGCTCGCGACGCGCGCGGACATGGAGGGGATCAAGACGTGCGTCGTCTCTACCGACCGCGATGCGTTCCAGCTCTGCAGCGAGAACATCGTCCTGATGATGACGCCGCGCGGCGTCGCCGACGTGAACGTCTACACGCCGGAGCGCGTCGAGGCGCGGTACGGCGTGACGCCCGAGCAGGTGCCGGACTTCATCGGCCTCAAGGGCGACACGAGCGACAACATCCCGGGTGTCCCGGGCATCGGCGACAAGACCGCCGGCCAGCTGATCGCGCAGTACGGATCGCTCGAGGCCGTGATCGAGCACGCGTCCGAGCTCTCGCCTGCGCGCTCGCGGAACATCACCGAGCACGCCGAGATCGCGCGCGTCTCGAAGGAGCTCGCGACGATGCGCCGCGACCTCGACATCGAATGCGACCCGGCGCAGCTCGTCCTCGACCCGCCCGACCGCGACGGGCTGAAGGAGATCTTCCGGCGCTTCGAGTTCCGCAACCTACTGAATCGCGTCGACGAGCTGGACGCCGCGGTCCCGGCAGCCGCCCCGCTGAAGGTGACCGGGATCGAAGTGCCGTGGCGTGAAGGGGTGGTTGATTTTCGTGGCGTGGTCGGATACTCGGCGCTCGGCGACCGCGAAGCAGTTGCCTCCGGGGACGAGGTGGTCATCGGGCCTCGATCGCCAGAGATCCCCGCCAACGCAGAATTGATCGTCCACGATGCCAAGTCGCTCCGCGTCGAGGCACGCGACGACACGCTCCTTGCCGCCTACCTGATCGATCCGGGCCGCGCGGGCTACGAGCTCGACGACCTCGCCGCCGAATACGGCGTCGAGCTTCTGCCGGCGCCCGAAGCGGAGGAGGAGACGACCGCGCTCGTGCGCGGCGCGGAGACGCCGCGTCGCCTCATCGGCCCATTGCTCGACCGCCTGGCGGAGCGCGGCGTCACCGACCTCTACCGCAACATCGAGCTCCCGCTGACCTCCGTGCTCGCCTCGATGGAGCAAGCGGGCGTGAAGATCGACACGTACCGCATGGGTGAGATCACGGCGCGCCTCGCGGACCGCGTCGAGGAGCTCGAGACGCAGGCGTACGAGCTTGCGGGCGAGGAGTTCATGATCGGCTCGACGCAACAGGTCGGCCGCGTGCTCTTCGAGCAACTTGGACTGACTGCCGGGCGCAAGGGCAAGACGGGCTACTCGACCGACGCGAAGGTGCTGCGCGCGATCCGCGACGACCACGCGATCGTGCCGGTGATCGAAGAGTGGCGCGAGCTCTCGAAGCTCCTCAACACGTACCTGCGCCCGCTGCCCTCATTGCTCTCGGAGTCCGACGGACGCCTGCACACGACGTTCAACCAGACCGTCGCGGCGACCGGCCGGCTTTCGACGAGCGATCCGAACCTGCAGTCGATTCCGATCCGCACCGAGCTCGGCAAGGAGATCCGCTCGGCGTTCGTCGCCGAGGAAGGCCACCGCATTCTTTCCGCCGACTACTCGCAGATCGAGCTGCGGATCCTCGCGCACGTCTCCGGCGAGCCGAAGCTGCGCGAGGCGTTCGCGCGGGGCGAAGACATTCACACCGCGACCGCGGCCGAGGTGCTCGGCGTCGAGCCGGCGAAGCTCACGTCGGGCCAGCGCTCGATCGCGAAGATGATCAACTTCGGGATCGTCTACGGGATCTCCGCGTACGGGCTGTCGGAGAACCTGCAGATCCCGCGCGACGAGGCGCAGCGCTATATCGATGCGTACCTCGCGCGC
>JAOPYY010000152.1 GCA_025964395.1 Actinomycetes bacterium
GCTGTGCGAAGAGCACGTTCTCGAGCGCGGTGAAATGCGGCAGGAGGTTCGCGCCCTGGAACACGAGTGACGTCGTCGCGTGGTGCTCGACCGTTCCGGCGGTCGGCTCGACGAGACCGGAGAGGACATGCAGCAGGGTCGTCTTGCCGGAGCCGGACCGTCCGATCAGCGCGAGGCTCTCGTGGTCGTGCACCTCGAGATCGACACGGGCGAGCGCGCGCACGATGTCGGAGCCGCTGGGATAGGCCACCTCGACGGCATGCACGGCGAGAAGGCTCACTGCGCCTTCCCGTCGCGAATCTCTACGACACGATCGGCCGACGCCGCCACGGAGGGAGAATGGGTGACGACGACGACCGTCGTGCCGTGGTCATTGCGAAGGCCGTGCAGCGCATCGAGTACGCGTTGCTCGTTCGCTTCGTCGAGCTCGGCGGTTGGCTCGTCCGCGAGGACGAGCGGCGCGTTGCGCGCTGCCGCCGCTGCGATCGCAACACGCTGCTGTTCCCCGCCCGACAAGACAGACGCGAGCCGGTCGGTGGCACCTTCGAGCCCGAACTCGCCGAGCGCTTCGCGCGGGTCGCCGGTGCGCCCTGCGAGCTTCAGCGCGAGCTCGACGTTCTCACCGGCTGTCAGCTCCGGCCACAGGTTCAGCGTCTGGAAGACGATCCCGATCGAACGCGCGCGATACTCGGCGAGCTCGTCCTCGTCGAGTCGCGTCAGCGAGCTGCCGAAGGCGCGAACCTCTCCGGCGGACGGCTGCTCGAGCCCGCACGCCAGGCGGAGCATCGTGCTCTTGCCCGAGCCGGACGGCCCAAAGACCGCAACCAGCTCGCCGGGCTCGATGCGCATGTCGAGGCCTCGCAAGGCAACCGTCTCGGCCGGGCCGGAGCGGTAGATCTTGAAGACGTCGACGAACTCGAGCGCGGCCGGAGCCGCTTCCTCGCGGACTTCCGGCTCGCGATAGAGAGAGGTCACTTGAGCCGGAGGCTCTGGATCATCATGCGGTAGGCGTCGACGTTGTCGACGCCGACGGGAGAGCCAAGGTCGACGATCACACGCTTGCCGTTCTTCGCAAGCTCGTACCGGTCGACGGTCAGCGTCAGCCGCTTGCCGGTCACGGCGTTCGGCGCGCTGGTCGTCTTGTAGGTCGCCTTTACCGCGGGCACGCCGTTGAGCTTCAGGCTCGTCGGCGAGCCGGTGGGCGTCGCGCCCTTGAGGGTCGCGACCTCCCGCTTGACCGAGGCAACCGTGGGCGCGCTACCGGGGACGATCGCGATGCGCACGATGTTGTTCTTGTCCCGGAATGTGACGTTGTCGCCGCTCCCCGACTGTGTCCAGCCCTCGGGGAACTTCATGTTGAACGACTTGCCGCTGTAGACGACGAAGACCTGGTTGTCCGGGATGTCGCCCGCTCCGGTCGCAGCGACCTCCGCCTGCAGCGCGCCCGGTCCGGTCGCTGTCGCCGCCGTCGTCGTCGTTGTGGTTGTTCCCGCAGCCGCGGTTGTCGACGGCGACGAGGTCGTCGCCGGCGCCTGTGCCTTCTTCGAGCCGCAGGCGACGAGGAAGACGCAGACGAGCAGGAGTGGCGCGATGCGGATCAGCATGGGATCACCGTGGCAGAGGTCGGGTGAATGTGCCCTGAACGGTGTTGGAGCAAGCACGCGCACGGAGCTACGCTGCAGCTGTGACAGGCGCCAAGGTGATGGTTGTCGAAGACGACCTCGATCTGAGAGGCGTCTTGCTGCGCGGTCTGCAGGAGGAGGGATTCGCCGCTGTCGGCGTCGGTAGCGGTGCAGAGCTGCTCGAGCGGATCGAGCCGGAGGCGCCCGACTTGTTGATCGTCGACATCGGACTGCCCGACACCGACGGACGCGATGTCGTGCAGGCGCTGCGCGCGCAGGGTGTGTCGCTGCCGATTCTCTTTCTCACCGCAAGGGATGCGCTCACCGATCGCGTCACCGGCTTCAGCGCGGGGGGCGACGACTACCTGACGAAGCCGTTCGCGTTCGCCGAGCTCGTCGCCCGCCTGCAGGCGCTGATGCGCCGTTCGGGCGCGGACACCTCGGTCGAGGCCGGCAATCTCCGGCTCGATCCCGTGGCGCACGTCGCGTCGGCCGACGGTCAGAAGGTGTCGTTGACGCCGACGGAGTTCCGGTTGCTGGCGAAGCTCGTCGCGAGCCAGGGCTCGACCGTGCGCAGGCGCGACCTTGTGCGCACCGGCTGGCCACACGGCGCGCGCGTGCGCGATAACACCCTCGATGCGTATGTCGCGCGCCTGAGGAAGAAGCTCGCCGAGCTGCCCGGCACGCCCGGCATCACGACCGTGCACGGCGTGGGGTACATCCTCGAGTGACCGCCTTGCCGCCGTTTCGCGGCGTGCGCACGCGCCTGCTGCTCGTCGTCGTCGGTGCCCTCGCAGTGGCGCTGGGCGTCGCGACGATCGGGTTCAACGTCCTGCTGGCTCATGCGGCCTCCCGCGACGCCAACACGCTTCTCCGCGCACGCGCGTCATCCGAGCTCGCGTTGCTCCGCGTGGTCGGGGAGAACATCAAGGTCGCCGAGACGCGCGACGACCCGCTCGGTGACAGTCGCGTGTGGATCTTTCGCGGCACCACGCCGGTGGAGCAGCCGCGGGCCAAGGCGGGGACCGATCTCGCAGCGCGCTCGCTTGCCGGTGGTCCGTCGCAGTTCATGAACGTCCCGGACGACTCGGAAGAGCGGTTGTTCGCGGTCCCGATCGTTCATGCCGGGAAGCGCGTCGGCACGCTCGTCACCGGGATTTCGCTCGAGCCGTACCACCACACGCAGCGGACTGCGCTGGTTGGGTCGCTCACGCTGTTCCTTGTTCTCCTGTCGATCACCGGCGTCGCTGCGTGGTGGCTCTTGCGCTCGGCGCTTCGTCCCGTGGCTCAGATGACCGAGCAAGCGAGCACGTGGAGCGAGCAGGACCTCGACCGGCGCTTCGCGCGCGGTGAGCCGCATGACGAGCTGACGCACCTCGCTGCGACGCTCGATGGTCTCCTCGACCGACTCGCCGCGAGCCTCCGTCACGAGCGCCGCTTTTCGGCGGAGATGTCACATGAGCTGCGCACGCCGCTCGCGAAGTTGATGGCCGAGGCCGAGCTCGCGCTGCGGCGCGAGCGCTCGGAGTCGGACTATCGCGAGAGCTTGGAGGCCGTCCTTCGGAACGCGCAGCAGATCGAGCGCATCGTCGAGACGCTCGTCTCGGCGGCGCAGCACGACGCGCAGCCGCAGGGCGTTGCAAATGCGTTCGACATTGCGGAAGCGGTCGTTGCCGCGCATAGCCACGACGCGTCGTCGCGCGGCGTCGACCTCGAGCTCATGGACTCGGCCGACCAGGTGCGCGTCGGGGTCGACCAGGACATCGCCGAGCGCATCCTGCATCCCGTCGTCGAGAACGCGCTCCGCTACGGCCGCGGCAAGGTCCAGGTACGCGTCACACGCAACGGCTCGTCTGTGCTCTTCGCCGTGGACGACGACGGCCCCGGCGTGCTCGCGGACGAGCACGAGACGATCTTCGAGCCTGCCGTTCGCGGGAGCGCCGGCCGCTCCACCTACAGCGGGGCGGGGCTCGGGCTGGCGCTCGCGCGCCGCCTTGCCCGCGCCGTCTCGGGCGACGTCGAGGCGTTCCCCGGTGCGAGCGGGCACTTCGTAGTTCGCTTGCCGGCCGCCTAGCGGGCGGCGCGCAACACGGACATCGTCAGCACGATCGCGACGGCGATCGGCAGCACCCACCATGCCGCCAGCGCGGCGGTGAGCGCGAGGCCCGCGATCACTCCCGCGGCGGCAACCCAGTCGTCGCCGACGACGAAGTCCCACCAGAACCGGCCGAAGGCGGCGATGCGGCTCATGCGGGCACCAGCTCGGCGCGGCGGCGGCGCAGCAGCGTGACCATCGCGAGCGACAGGAGCACGACGAACGCGAGCACTCCGAGCAGCGCCGCGTCGCTGCCGGGCCAGTGCGCGCCGGCTCCCTCCGCACCCCAGAAGATGCCGAACGTCGTCAGCATCACGCCGACGGCGAACTTCATCGTGTTCTCGGGCACGCGGGCGAGCGGTGCGCGGGCGAGGACGCCGACGACGCCCACGAGCACGATCGCGACCGCCGCGCCAAGCGCTGCGAGCGGGATGTTCTTGTTCGTGCTGCCGAACGTGATCACGATGAACGCGACCTCGAGCCCTTCGAGGAAGACGCCCTTGAACGAGAGCGTGAAGCCGTACCAGTCGATGCCCGCCCGCTCGTCACGCGGCGCGGTCTCGGCCTCGCGGAGCTCCTTGGCGAAGATCGCGTCCTCGTCGTGCAGGGCCTTGTAGCCGCTCGCGCGCAAGATGGCCTTGCGCAGCCACTGCAGGCCGAACGTGAGCAGCAGTCCGCCGACGACGAGCCGCAACGCGTTGATCGGGATCAGCGTCAACGCCGGCCCGAGCGCGGCGACCACCACCGCGAGCGCGAGCGTCGCCGCAGCCACGCCGACCAGCGAGGACCGCCAGCCACGCGCCAGCCCCGAGGCGAGCACGATCGTCAGCGCTTCCACCATCTCGACGGCGCTCGCGAGGAACGCCGAGAGCACCAGCAGGACATCTTTCACGCGGACGTTCTACCTGACCCGGGAATACCGACACCTGAACGATCGCTTGGGCTCAACGGGACGCTCGGCCCCGACGGCGAGCCGCTCTGGACGGATTCCCGTTGGCGATGTCGTCGAGGTCGTGTCTAGAGTGGGTGCATGAGCACACGCATCGCGATCATCGGTGGCGGCCGCCTCGGCGAGTCGATGCTGCGCGGGTTCCTCAGCTCGGGCTGGCGCACGACCGACGATCTTGTCGTCACGGCGCGCCGCCCGGAGCGCCTTGCCGAGCTCCACGAGAAGTACGGCGTCATCGCGGAGTCGTCCAATATCGCCGCGCTGAAGGGTGCCGGGCTGGTGATTGTGGCGGTCAAGCCGCAGGACATGGAGGCCGTGCTCGAGGAGATCTCGGCGGAACTGACGCCGGCGCAAACGCTGCTCTCGGTCGCCGCCGGCGTGACGACCGCGTCGATCGAGGCGCACCTGCCTCCCGGCGCGCGGGTCGTGCGGGCGATGCCGAACGCACCGGCACTCGTCCACGAGGGAATCGCCGGGATCTGCGGCGGGCACGACGCGCGCGAAGAGGACATTGCGCTCGCTGCCGACGCGCTCGGGCATCTCGGGGCGGTCGTGCGTGTCGCCGAGTACGACATGGACGCGGTCACCGCGCTCTCCGGTTCCGGCCCCGCCTACTTTGCGCTGCTCGCCGAGGCAATGATCGAAGCCGGTCTGCTGCTCGGCCTGAGCAGGGAGGTCTCGACGCAGCTCGTCGTCCAGACGATGTTCGGCAGCGCGCTCCTCCTGCGTGACGAGGGCCTGCACCCGGTGGAACTCCGCGAGAACGTCACCTCGCCGGGCGGAACCACGACGCGGGCGATCCGCGAGCTCGAGCGCTCCGGCGTGCGGGCGGCGTTCCTCAACGCGATCACCGCTGCGACCGAGCGCTCACGCGAGCTCTCGGAACGCGTTAGCTCCTAGCCTCTCAGCGGAGAATCCCTGTGTGCCCGAGCGAGTAGCGCCCGGGCTGCGGCCAGACGCTCAGCCCGTGCGGCCCGCTGCCGACCGGGATGCGCGCGAGCAGCCGGCCGTTGCGCGTCGAGATCGCGTAGAC
>JAOPYY010000153.1 GCA_025964395.1 Actinomycetes bacterium
AGCGGAGAATCCCTGTGTGCCCGAGCGAGTAGCGCCCGGGCTGCGGCCAGACGCTCAGCCCGTGCGGCCCGCTGCCGACCGGGATGCGCGCGAGCAGCCGGCCGTTGCGCGTCGAGATCGCGTAGACGACGCCGTTGTAGCGTCCGGAGACCCAAAGCACCTTGCCGTCCGCCGAGACGCCGCCCATGTCGGGGCTGCCGCCGCCGGGGATGCGCCACTTGGTCACGACCTTGCGCGTGCGGAAGCTGATCACGCTGATCGATCCCTCGCCGCGGTTCGTCGCGTAGAGGTACTTCGAGTCGCGGCTCGGGTAGAGGCCGTGCACGCCCGCGCCCGTCGGCAGGAACCCGACCACCTTGAGGCGGCGGCCGTCGACCTTCCAGAGCCCGCCCGCGTGCATGTCTGCGACGTAGAACACCTTGCCGTCGGGCGACAGCTTCACGTCCTGCGGCATCCCAATGCTGCCGTCGGGCAGGTTGAGCGTGCCGACGACGCGCTCGGTGTTCAGGTTCACCTTCACCACCTGCCCCGAGAACTCGCAGCTCGCGATCAGGTACTTCTCGTCCGCGGAGAAGTCCATGTGATCGACGCCGGCGCACGGCACGCTGACCGAGTTGCGGAGCTCGAAGGTGTGCGCGTCGCGGAAGTCGAGCCGGTGGAGCCGCTCCGCGACGACGATGGCGTACCTGCCGTCGGGCGTGAAGTACATGTTGTAGGGGTCCTCGACGGGGATCGTCGGGCCCGGCTTGCCCGTCACCGGATTGACCGGCGTGAGCGAGTTGCCCGTGTCGTTTGTGACGTAGAGCGTCTTCAGATCCCACGCCGGGACGACGTGCTGGGGCAGGCCGCCGACCGCGAAGTGGCCCACAATCTTGTAGGTGTGCGGGTCGATCACATCGACCGTGTCGCTCTGGCTGTTCGGGACGTAGATCAGCGGTCGCGCGCTGCGCGCTGCCCGGGCGATCTTGTTGGCGCCGTCGTGCGCATAGATGTTCGTGGTGTTGATCGAATGCGTGGCGACTGCGGTGCTCGTCGACCGTGCGCCGGGCGCGAGCTGCGAGATCGTGGCGACCGTGCCGCCGGTGCCTTTGCCGCCCGCGACGATGATCCGCGAGCCGACGGTTGCGGCGGCAAGGTCGGAACGCGCGGTCTTCAGCTGGCCCGCGGCTCGGACGCGCTTGCGGCTCACGTCGATGGCGACGATTGCCGTCGTCGGCGTACCGGTCGTTGCGCCGCGGCCTCCGATCACGTAGGCGATGTTCCCGATCGCGGCGGCGGCTGCATGGGTGGTGGGCGTGGGGAGCGTGCCGAGTTTCGTTATGCGGCCCGTCGCAGGCGTGTACGCCAGCACGGTGTCGCTGGCGGTCCCGTTCTCGAGCGAGCCTCCCGCGATTACGAGTTTGTCGCCCACCGCGGTCACGGCCGCATAGCGGATCGTCTGCGGCAGGTGCGCGACGACGTGCGCGGTCTGGCCGGGGCGGTAGGCGACGATCGTGTCGAGCCAACGGGTGCCGGTGTAGCCGCCGACGATGTACGCGGTGCCACCTATCGCGGCGGCAGTCGAATCGGAGCTCGCCGCCGGCAGATGCGCGATCAGCGTCGAGCGGCCGGCTCTCGGATCGACACGCACGATGTCGTTGAGTTGCGAGGGGCCGTTTCCGCCGCCGAACACATAGAGGTTGCGGTTGATCACGACGGCGGCGGTGTCGTGCCGAACCGAGGGGAGGTGCGCGATCACGCTCGCCCCGTGGTACCCCGCGGCGATCACCGTGTCGACGGAGGTGTCGGCTGCGTTGAGCCCGCCGAGCAGGACGATGCCGCCACCACTCGCGACGTACGAAGGATCCATCAGCGCGGACGGCAGCGAGCCGGTCACCTTCTCGGCGAGGTCGCGCTGCACGGGCTGCGCGACGGGTTGCACATGCGTGCGCGTCGTGCTCTGAACGGTCTTCGTGGCGGTTGGCGCGCTCGTCTTCGTGCTGCCGCGCACGAGCATCGCGCCGACGGTCCCCATCGCGAGCACGACGACCAGTGCGATCAGGAGGCGCGGCAGGATCCGGCGGCGTTTCCCCACGCGGCGGCGCGGGCGCCTTTCAGGCGGCATCACGACCTCATCCTGCCGAACGGGCCTGGGGTGGTGCTGACTGAGACGTGAACACAGTGTCTGACACCTTTTCGAGGGTTCGGCGCGAGTCCGTGCCTCGATCAGGTGTCAGACACCTTTGCTGAGCTCAGAGCGTGGCGCGGATCCCGTCCAGGAGCGATTCGAGGTCCCAGCCGCCGTTGTGGCGGACGCCGTTGATGAAGAACGTCGGCGTCCCGTTCACGCCGCTTCGCACGCCCGTCATGAAATCGCGCCGGACTTTGGGCTCGTAGGTCCGTTGAGTCAGATCTTCGGCGAAACGCTCGAGATCGAGGTCGATGCTCCGGGCGAGAACGAGCAAGTCACGTGGCGCCAGTCTGTCCTGGTGCGTGAACAGCAGGTCGTGCATCTCCCAGAAGCGGCCTTGTGCGCCGGCCGCTTCGGCGGCGATTGCAGCATCGAGAGCGTGCGGATGGATCTGGGCGAGTGGGAAGTGACGGAACGCAAACAGCATGTCGTCTTCGAGGAAGCGCAGCAGTTCCTTCACGACCGGATGTGCCATCCCGCAGAACGGGCACTCGTAGTCGCCGTACTCGACCACCGTGACCCGGGCCGTGGACGGCCCGGTCGTGTGATCTTCGGGGCCGATCGGGGTGGTGAGCCGCGGCCTGTCGAGAGTTGCACCTTGAAGACCGGTGCTCATGCCGGCACCGCCACGTGGGCCACCGACTCGAGGGCGGTGAGGATCCCGTCGGCGCCGGGATTGACGCCGATCGGGGCCACGTAGCTCCAATGGATCTTGCCGTCGCCGTCGGTGACGAACAGCGCACGCTCGCTCATCCCGATGTCGTCGTCGTAGACGCCGTAGGTCTGCGCGACCCGGCCCTTTGGATGGAAGTCCGCGAGCAGCGGGAAGTGCAAGTTGCGGCTCTGCGCGAATGCGAGGTGGCACCACGCATGGTCGATCGAGATGCCGAAGAGGGCCGCCTGGAACCGCTTGAACTCCGGGAGGATCTCGTTGTAGAGCGCCATCTGGTCGGTGCAGATGGGGCTCCAGTCGGCCGGGTAGAACGCGAGGATCACCGGCCTGCCGCGGAAGTCCGACAGCCGCACCGACTGGTCGGGCGTGCTCTTGAGCTCGAAATCGGGAGCCGCAGTACCCGCAGCCAGCGCGCTCATGCCGGCTGCGGCGTTCGGGTGGTCGCCGTCTCCGTCGGTGTCGCCGTCAAGTTCCGCGGATCGCGATGGATCTGGAGCAGCTTGAACCCGAAGACGATCGCCGTGACGCCGCGGAACAGCGTCGAGGCGCCGACGAAGGCGACGAGCAGGACAACGCTCCGACTCCAGTAACCCGCCGCCCAGAAGCCGAGAGCCACTTCGAGGACGCCCGAGACGAACTGCACCCACCAGAACGGCACATCGCTGCGCGTCGCGATCGAGGTGACGATGTCGAACGCACCTGCGAAGACGAAGAAGAAGCTGACGAGCGCTGCAAGCGCGACGAACGTGCCACCGGGCGTGAAGAACGACAGCACACCGACGAAGAGGAAGATCGCGCCGAGCAAGAAGTGGAGCACCGCCCAGCCGCCGGAAGAGGCGGCGCCCGTCGCGATCTCGAGCACGCCGGCGACGACGGCGATCGAGCCGAAGAGCACGCCGATCGCGAGGACCGTCGTCCAGTCGAAGCGGAAGATGATCATCGAGACGGCCAGCCAGCTGACGCCGGTGATGATGAACAGCCACCAATAGCGGGCCGCGGACTCGGCTGCCTCCCGGGGCCGGAACCAGAACGCGTTCATGAGGACCTCTCCTTAAGTGGGGTACCTCACCTAAAGTCCGCCACCTTTCGGCTCTGGTCAAGACACTTGGGCGTGCCCTCGGCACCGACGTGTTTCCGCAGCGTGAGAGTGGTCATTCGTTTGGGTGATGGCAGTTGCGTCCGCATCCGATAGCGAGCTGATCGAGCGAATCGACCACGCGCTCGCCGTGCTGCAGGGGAAGTGGAAGATCCACCTCCTCTTCTCCATGGCCCGCGGCGTGCACCGGCACGCGCGGCTGCTCGAGTCCCTGCCCGGGACGTCGAAGAAGGTGATGATCGACACGCTACGCGCGCTCGAACGCGACGGTCTCGTGACGCGGAACGTCTTCCCGGAGGTGCCGGCGCGGGTCGAGTACGCGCTGACGCCGCTCGGGTGGTCGATCACGGAGCCTCTCGTCGTGCTCGCCGAGTGGGCAGAGGAGAACTACGCGGCATGACCACCGCGACCGTCATCGAGGTCGGCGACCCGCAGCCCGCGGAGGCCGAGCTCCTCTTCGGGCTCGCGAAGACGGCGTTCGAAAGCGAGTCCGGCTGGACGGACGCGCGGGTTCTCGACGTCCTTGCCGAGGACGTCGTGTTCGTCGCCCGCGAAGGCGGCCTGCAGGCGGGCTACGTCGCGCTGTGCCGCAACGCGGACGAGGGGCTCGTGATCGAGCAGCTGCTCGTCGCGCCCGGCCACGAGCACCGAGGGGTGGGGCGCCGGTTGCTCGCGTATGCCGAGGGCTACGCGATCGCGCAAGGCGCACCGAGCCTGCTGGTCGTCGCGGAGCCCGACAATCGCGCCGCGCAGGGCTTCTACCTGCGCTCCGGTTTCGCCCCGATCGGGGGCGATCTGCTCGAGCTCGTGTTGCCTCGGCTCGCCTGAAGTCCGATCCAACTGCAATCCTCGCGCTGTGACCAAGCATCGCGAGATCAAATCGTGGCTGATGGACATGGACGGCGTGCTCGTCCGCGAGGAGCATCCGATCCCGGGCGCGGGCGAATTCATCGCCCGCCTCAGCGAGCTCGAGATCCCGTTCCTCGTCCTGACGAACAACTCGATCTACACGCGGCGCGATCTGGCGGCGCGGCTCGCGGCCAGCGGGCTCGAGGTGCCCGAGCAGTCCATCTGGACGTCGGCGCTCGCGACGGCGGACTTCCTCGCCGACCAGCGCCCGCGCGGCACCGCGTTCGTGATCGGCGAGTCGGGACTGACGACGGCCCTGCACGCGAACGGCTACACGCTCACCGAGCGCGACCCCGACTACGTCGTGCTGGGTGAGACGCGGACGTACAGCTTCGAGCGGATCGCCCAAGCGATCAGGTTGATCGTCAACGGCGCGCGCTTTATCGCGACGAACCCCGATGTGACCGGCCCGACGCCGGACGGCCCGCTGCCGGCGACCGGCGCGGTCGCGGCGCTGATCAGCCGGGCGACGGGTGTCGACCCGTACTTCGTCGGCAAGCCCAACCCACTGATGATGCGCTCCGCACTCAACGCGATCGGCGCGCACTCGGAGAGCTCGGCGATGGTCGGCGACCGCATGGACACCGACGTCGTCTCGGGGCTCGAGGCCGGCATGCATACCGTGCTCGTGCTGACCGGTTCGACGCAGCGCGACCAGGCGGAGCGCTTCCCGTTCCGGCCCTCACGGATCGTCGACTCGATCGCCGACCTCTTGCCCGAGCTAGGGGCTTGACGTGGAATGGCGTGCTTGCGGGGATGGCTCAGACCAAGCAGGTCGCACGGGTCGGGCGCAGGGCATAGCGGTGTCTACGTTCAAGCCCGACCCGGGCGAGTTGCGCCGCGTCTGAGCCACCAGCCGCGAGTGCGCAAATTCCACATTAGGCCTCTATGAGGACTCCGCACCGCCCGGTGCCTCGTCGAGCGACGTACGCTCGATCTCGCGCGTCTCGAAGACCTCGAAGACGTCGCCTTCGCGCAGGTCGTTGAAGCCCTCGAGCAGGATGCCGCACTCGAAGCCCTCGGTCACCTCACGCACGTCGTCCTTG
>JAOPYY010000205.1 GCA_025964395.1 Actinomycetes bacterium
CCGAGCGCGACCGTCTTGCTGCGGCGCTGAAGGATGCAGACATCGGCTTCGCGGTCTACTACCAGCCGCCGCTGCACCTGCAGCCCGCGCTGCGCTACCTCGGCTACTCCGAGGGCGACTTCCCGGAGACGGAGAAGGCGTCGCGCGAGAATCTCTGCCTGCCGCTGTGGGCCGGGATCACCGAGGAGCAACAGGCGGAAGTCGTCTCCGTTCTGAAGCGCGCCTCGGAACTCGTCGCTTCGTGATCCGCCTCCCGGTCAATAGACACCGGGTCTGGCAGCTTGTTTTCGACGCGGTCCTGATCGTCGCCGCGTGGCGGCTGACGTTCTTCCTTGTTTTCGACAAGGCGACGCCGCCGTTCTACCGGCACCTGCTCGACTGGAAGGTCGTCGCGCTCGTCGTCGGCATCGAGCTCGCGACGTTCGTCCTCTTCGGGTTCTACAACCGCTGGTGGCGCTACGTCTCGACCCGCGACATGTGGGGCGCATTCCGCGGCGTCACGGTCGGGTCCGCGATCGCGTTCCTCGTTCTCTATGCGTTTCCCCCGAACCACACCGCGCACCTTCCGCGCCGTATTGCGGCGCTCGACTTCCTGTTGCTGCTCGCGTTCGTCGCCGGCACACGCCTGCTTGCCCGCACGCTGATCGAGCGACCGTCCGCGGGGCTCGTTGCGCACGGCAAGGAGGTGCTGATCATTGGCGCCGGCGACGCGGGCCAGCTGATGGTGCGCGAGATGCAGCGCAACCGGCAGCTGCACTACACGCCGATCGGCTTCGTCGACGACGACCCGCGCAAGCGCGGCGACCGCATTCACGGCGTACGCGTGCTCGGTACGACGGACGACCTCGCACATCTCTTACGCGACAACAAGCCGGACGAGGTGCTGATCGCAATCCCCTCGGCGCCCGGGCGCGTGCGGCAGATGATCGTCGAGACGTGCCGCGTCGAGAACGTGCCGGTCAAGACGCTGCCGGGCTTGCACGAGCTGATCGCCGGCGACCTCAACCTCGGCCGCCAGATCCGGCCCGTGCAGGTCGAGGACGTGCTCGGCCGCCAGCAGGTCGAGGTCGACCTTGGTCTCGTCGCCGCGTACGTCAAGGACAAGACGGTGCTCGTCACCGGCGCAGGCGGCTCGATCGGCTCGGAGCTCTGCCGGCAGCTCGCGCGCCTCGGCGCTGCACAGCTCGTGCTCGTCGACAAGGGCGAGTCGGCGCTGTTCGAGATCGAGCGCGAGCTCGTCGACGAGCGCGACTTCAACGCCGCGATTGCGGTGCTCGCGAACAGCGGTGACCGCGCGAAGATGCGCCAGGTCTTCGAGCGCTATCGCCCGCAGGTGCTGTTCCACGCCGCTGCGTACAAGCATGTCGGCATGCTCGAGGCGAACCCGCTGCAGGCGGTTGCGAACAACGTGCTTGCCACCCGCTCGCTCGCGGAGGTGGCGGTCGAGTTTGGCGTTGAGCGGTTCGTGCTCATCTCCACGGACAAGGCCGCCAACCCGAAGAACGTGATGGGGCAGTCGAAGGCCGTGTGCGAGTGGATCATCGAGTCGTTTGCGCTGCACCCCGAGGTGGACACGCGCTTCGTCGCCGTGCGCTTCGGCAATGTGCTCGGCTCGTCCGGATCGGTGATCCCGATCTTCCGCAAGCAAATCGAGCAGGGCGGCCCGGTTCGCGTGACGACGCCGGAGATGACGCGCTTCTTCATGACGATCCCCGAGGCCTCGTCGCTCGTCGTCCAGGCGGGCGCGATGGGCGGGCGCGGCCAGGTCTACGTCCTCGACATGGGCGAACCGGTGAACATCCACGAGCTCGCCAAGCAGATGATCCGCCTCTCCGGGCGCAACGAGGAAGAAATCCCGATCGTGTTCACGGGCGCGCGGGCCGGCGAGAAGGTGCACGAGGTGCTCTGGAACGAGGGCGAGGCCGTCGGCCCCACCTCGCATCCGAAGATCATGCGCGCCGCCCGGCCGCAGATCGATGCGGCGTGGCTCGAGGAATCGCTCGCCGAGCTCGAGCGCCTGGTCGACGAAGGCGACACGCTCGCGGTGGTCGCGAAGCTGCGCGCGATGGTGCAGGAACCGGTGCGCACCGGCCGCGAAGCCGTCCTCGAAGACACGCTCCACTGAGCTGGGCCCCGGCAACGGGGCCTGTTTGCTGTCTGTCGATCGAAGCTCGAGTGGGCCTGACCTTCGTAGGGGGCGAACCCAGTGCTTTACCGAGCTCGCGACCCCGGGTATGCTCGCCGAGAGGCGGCGGCACTGCCGCCACGGGCCGAAGGAGGCCGCTGTGAGGAGTGTTTCCTTCACGGTCAACGGCGTCGCGCATGAGCTCGAACTCGAGCCGCGCGAACTGCTCGTCTACGTCCTGCGCGAGCGGCTAGGACTCACGGGCACGGTTGTTGGTTGTGACACCTCGTCGTGCGGTGCATGCACGGTGCTGCTCGACGGCGAGTCGGTGAAGGCGTGCACGATCCTCGGCGTTCAAGCCGACGGAGCAGCGATCACGACGATCGAGGGGCTGGCCGAGAACGGCTCGCTCCATCCGCTGCAGGAGTTGTTCCACGAACACCACGCGCTTCAGTGTGGCTACTGCACAAGCGGGATGGTGCTCGCGGCAGTAAGTCTGCTCGCAGAGAACCCGAGTCCGACCAGTGACGAGATCCGGCACGCGCTGGAGGGGAACATCTGCCGCTGCACCGGCTACCAGAACATCGTCGATGCGATCGAGGCGGCGGCACGATGAGTGCTCCGGCAGAGCTCGAGATCGCGCCCACGATTGGCGCACCCGTTGCGCGGAAAGAGGACAAGAAGCTTCTGCAGGGCCAGGCGCAGTGGGTGGACAACATGGAGCACCCGGGGATGGTATTTCTCGGTGTCGTTCGGAGCCCGTACGCCCACGCGCGAATCAAGAACGTGAACGTCGATCCGGCCCTCGCGCACGCCGGTGTTGTCGCGGCGTGGTCAGGTGCCGACATTGCCGATGAGTGGCACGCTTCCCTACCTTGCGCGTGGATCCCGACGGAGGATACGAACGCGCCCGAGCACAAGCCGATTGCGGTCGACAAGGCACGGTATGTCGGCGATGCAGTCGCGGTGATCGCGGCGACGAGCCGCGGCACTGCCGAAGACGCGGTGGAGCTCGTCGAGGTCGACTACGAGGAATTGCCGTGTGTGGTCGACGCGGTAGCGGCACTCTCCGAGGACGCACCGCTCGTCCACGACGAGTTCGGTACGAACCGCTGCTACACCTGGACGCTGGAGGCGGGGGAGGTCGACCGTCTGTTTGCCGAAGCGGCGGTCACCGTTAAGGAGCGTTATCGCCAGAACCGGCTGATCCCGAACGCGATCGAGCCGCGCGCGGTGTTTGTCATTCCTGTTCCGGCAAATGGTGAGTTCACACTTTGGTCGACGACGCAAGTGCCGCATATCGCACGCGTCACGCTCAGCGGCGTTACCGGCGTCCCCGAGACGAAGCTGCGCGTGATCGCACCTGACGTCGGCGGCGGCTTCGGATCGAAGTTGAACGTCTATGCCGAAGAGGCTCTCGCGCTCGCAATTGCCCGTCGTCTCGGACGGGCGGTGAAGTGGACGGAGACGCGAAGCGAGGGATACGTGTCAACGATCCACGGTCGTGACCAGATCCAGGAAATCGAACTGGCGGCAACGGCCGAGGGAAAGATCACGGCCGTCCGAACAAGGTTGACGGTTGGCATGGGCGCGTACCTGCAGCTCGTGACGCCGGGGATCCCGCTGCTCGGGGCCTGGTTGTATGGAGGCTGCTACGACGTCGCGGGCTACAGCTTCGAGTGCACCGGCGTCTTCACGAATACGGTGCCCACCGACGCGTATCGCGGGGCCGGGCGGCCGGAGGCGACGTATGCAATCGAGCGCGCCGTCGACGCGCTCGCCCGCGAGATCGGTAAGGATCCGGTCGAGGTTCGCAGGCTGAACTTCATCCGTGAGTTCCCGGCTCCCATCGCGTCGGGTCTCACGATCGACTCTGGCGACTACGACGCCTCCCTCGATCTCGCCCTGGAGAAGGTGGGCTACGACGACCTGCGCGGCGAGCAGCGATCACGTCGCGCGGCCGGCGATTCGAAGCGGCTCGGCATTGGGCTCTCGACCTACGTGGAGATGTGCGGGCTCGCGCCGTCGGCGATCCTTGGGGCGATCCGCTACTCCGCGGGGGGTTGGGAAGCCGCGACGATCCGCTGTCTGCCCGCGGGAACGGCTCAGGTTCTGTCTGGAGCGACACCGCACGGGCAGGGGCACGAGACGGCGTGGTCGCAGATCGTCGCCGACCGGCTTGGCTACGAATTCGACGAGGTCGAAGTGCTCCACGGTGACACCGCCGTCATCCCGCTCGGGATGGACACGTACGGCAGCCGCTCGCTGGCGGTCGGCGGTGTTGCGCTCTACCACGCAGCGGACCGCATCATTGAAAAGGCGAGGAAGATCGCTGCCCACATTCTCGAGGTTGACGAGACGGCAGTCGACTATTCGCGCGGCGTGTTCCACGGGCCGGGCGCGTCGGTGACGCTGAAGGAAGTCGCGTTTGCGGCGTGGACGGCGCACAATCTGCCGGAAGGGCTCGAGCCTGGGCTCGAAGCGACGTTCGTGTACGACCCGCCGAACTTCTCTTGGCCCTCGGGAGCGCACGTCGCGATAGTCGAGATCGATACCGAGACGGGAGCCGTGGAGCTCCTCCGGTACATCGCTGTCGACGATGTCGGCACCGTGATCAACCCGACGATCGTCGAGGGGCAGATCCATGGCGGCATTGCGCAAGGAGTCGCCCAGGCGCTGTACGAGGATGCGATCTACGACGACGACGGCAACTTGCTCACCTCGAACATGCTCACCTACCTCGTGCCCTCAGCGACCGAGTTCCCGCGCTGGGAGCTCTACCGCACCGAAACGCCGAGCCCGACGAATCCTCTCGGTGTGAAGGGCGTTGGCGAGACCGGTGCGATCGCCGCCCCGGCGGCGGTGATGAACGCTGTCGTCGACGCGCTTTCCGACGACGGAATCACCGAGATCACGATGCCCGCGACGCCCGAGCGAATCTGGCGGGCGCTCGAGGAGGTCCGGCCATGATCCCGGCACCGTTCGACTACGAGGTCGCCGAATCCGTCGACCACGCGATTGCGCTGCTCGCCGACCGCGAGGACTCGAAGGTGCTTGCGGGCGGTCACTCGCTGCTGCCGCTCCTACGGCTGCGGGTCACCCGGCCGTCCGTGCTCGTCGACGTCGGGAGGCTGGACGAACTGTCGTATGTACGGGATGCGGGTACGTCGATCGCGATCGGTGCGCTGACGCGTCATCACGACGTCGCGACTGCGCCACTGCTCCAGGAGCACAACCCGTTCGTCTCGTACGTCGCCGGGTTGGTCGGCGATCCACAGGTGCGGCATCGCGGCACGATCGGAGGCTCGCTTGCGCACGGTGACCCGGCAGCAGATCTGCCGGCAGTCCTGCTTGCGCTCGACGGCGAGATCGACATCGCCGGAGCTGCAGGCGTCCGGACAGTCGCGTCCGCCGATTTCTTCCTTGGGGTCTTCGAGACCGCGGTCGGCCCGCAGGAGATCGTTACGGAGGTGCGGGTGCCGAAGCTCACTGCCGAGCACGGCTGGAGCTACCTCAAGTTCCGCCGGCGCTCGCTGGACTGGGCAACAGTCGGCGTCGCCGCCTTCGCACGTCGCTCGAACGGTGACATCGGTGAGCCCGCAATTGCGCTTGTCAGCATGGGCGCGACACCACTTCGGGCGCGGGCATCAGAAGCCGCATGGGCCTCAGGCCAAGATCCCGGCCCATTCGCCGACGAAGGCACCGACCCCCCTGGCGACACGAACGGCAGCGCCGAGTACCGCAAACACCTCGTCAAGGTGCTCGTGCGTCGAGCCGCAGAGGAGGCAAGCCGGCACTAGTGTCAGACACTTTCGTTTTCCTTCGTTCACAGAATCCCGCCGAAGTCGCCGGTACCGTGGCCGGGTGGACCCGCTCGACGGCTTGAACCCCGAACAGCGCCGCGCGGCGGAGGCCGTGCGCGGCCCGGTCTGCATCCTCGCGGGAGCTGGGTCCGGCAAGACGACGACGATCACGCGGCGTATCGCGCAGCAGGTCGCGAGCGGTGCCTTCGCGGCCCCGCAGATCATGGCGGTGACGTTCACGGACAAGGCCGCGGGCGAGTTGAAGCAGCGGCTCGCGGCGCTCGATGCGCCCGGCGTGCGTGCCTCGACGTTCCACTCGGCCGCGCTGCGGCAGCTGCGCCATTTCGCACCAGGCGCGGTCGGCAAGATCCTCCCGTCGAAGGCGCTCGCGCTGCGCCAGATCGCGAACTCGCTGCCGGCGCCGTTCAAGTTCCGCCCGGCCGGCGACCTCGCGACCGAGATCGAGTGGGCGAAGAACCGCCGCATCGCGGTCGACCGGTACGCGGTCGAAGCGGACGGGCGCGAGCCGCCGATCCCGATCGACCTGATGCTGCGCGTCTTCCGCGAGTACGAACGGCGCAAGGCGGCCGAGGGACTGATCGACTTCGAGGACCTGCTCGAGCTCGCAGTGCAGATGTTCGAGCAGAACGGTGAGGCGCGCGAGACGTTCCGCGCGCAGTACCGCGCGTTCACCGTCGACGAGTACCAGGACGTCAACCTGTTGCAGCAGGCGCTGCTCGACTTGTGGCTCGGTGAGCGCGACGACCTCTGCGTCGTCGGGGACGACTACCAGTCGATCTACTCGTTCACCGGCGCCGGCCCTGAGCACCTGCTCGGCGTTCCTACGCGGTTCCCGCAGGCGCTCGTCGTGCGCCTCGAGGAGAACTACCGCTCGACGCCGCAGGTGCTCGCGCTTGCGAACAAGCTCGTTCCGAATCTCGGTGGCGCCGAGAAGACGCTGCGCCCGACGTTGGCTGACGGCGACGAGCCGGTCGTGCGCCCCTATCCGACGCCGGAGGACGAGGGTGCCGCGATCGTTGCGGAGATCCGCCGCTTGGGCGAACCGCGCGAGGAGATCGCGATCCTCGCGCGCACGAACGCACGGCTGACCGACTTTGAGGAGCTGCTCCACGAGGCGGGCATTCCGTTCCAGGGTGCGTCGCTGCTCGAGCGCGATGCGGCGCGCCGGATCACGAGGCGCCTCGAGCGCTCCGGCGAGAACGCGGCCGGTGCGGTGCGTGCGGCGGCGCTCGACTCCGGGTGGCTGGAGCAGCTCCCAGACAAGCTCGGCGAGCGCGAGGTCGTGCGTCAGACCGATCTCGCGCGGATCGTCCGGCTCGCCGAGCAGTTCGACGGCGACGCCGCGTCGTTCGTCGCCGACCTGCGCCGCCGGTTCGACTCGGGCGGCGACGGTGCGCGCGGCGTCAACCTGCTGACGCTGCACCGTGCGAAGGGGCTCGAGTTCGAGGCGGTCTTCATCCCGCGGCTGCAGGAGAAGGAGTTGCCGTCGAAGCAGGCGCGCACGCCTGAGGAGATCGAGGAGGAGCGGCGGCTGCTCTACGTCGGCATGACGCGCGCGAAGCGGGTGCTGTGGCTCACGTGGTCGGGCAAGCGCTCGCGGTTCCTGGCCGAGCTCGGCGTCACCGTTGCGGGGTCAGCGAAGGCTGACAAGCCGGCGTGGACGCCTGATGCCGAGAAGCTTCGCGTGTGGCGGCTCGAGCGCGCGAAGGCCGACGGCGTGCCGCCGTACGTCGTGTTCCACGACAGCGTGCTGCACCAGATCGCCGCGAGCTACCCGCAGTCGCTCGGTGAGCTGGCGCAGATCGCGGGCGTCGGCCCGGCGAAGCTCGACCGCTACGGCGACGAGCTGCTGGCGTTGCTCGCGACTCCCTGAACGGGCGGCGTCGTTAGTCGACCCAGGTGCACGTCTGGGCCGCCGCAGAGTCGGTGCCGCAGAGTCGGTGCCAGGCACCGACACAAGTGTGTGACGTTTCGTCCACATCCCTAGCGCGACGGGCAACCGGCCGGCACGATTGGTGTGTGGGCGGGATGCTCACCGGTCGGTGCTCTTACCGATCGTGCGCTCGCGGAGTGGGCGGGAGGCCCACCGGTTGGTGCCAGGCACCGAACGGAGCGCACGAAAGGGCCGGCCGGATCACATACCGACGGGCGCGAGGTCGCGCGGCGCCGGGTCTAGCTCGCGAGTGCCGAGAGCAGCAGGTCGAGCATCAGCTGCGGGTCGCGCCGGACGGGCACGCCTTCACCGTCGCGCTTGTGCAGGTCGAGCGCGCGCGGGTCGGTGAGGGGGCGTAGCCGGCCGTCGCGCATCAGCTGCTCGTCGACGCCGCCGAGTCGGCCGCCGAACGTCGTGTAGACCGGCACGCCGAGCGCGGCGGCCTCGCGGTTCATCGTTCCGCCCGACGAGACGACGAGGTCGGAGAACGCGATCAGGCTCTGCGCGTCGACGGAGCGCTCGGGGACGATCACCGACGGCAGCTCGAGTGACTTCACGTAGTCCCGCTGCTCCAGCGTGCGCGGGATCACGAACGCGTGCACGTCCGAAGAGTTTCCGAGGTGTTCAAGGGTCTGAGGAAAGAGCGGGTTCGAGTGCCGGTGGTAAAGCGACACGTCCGGCGGCGGTCGCAGCACGACGAGCACCTTCGAGGGATCGATCGACCACTCGCGCAGGACGGCGTCGTCCGGCTCGAAGTCCGAGAGGTAGTACTCCTCCTTCAGCCCCGGGTACTGCTGAAGCTTCGGCGGCACGGCGCCGTAGGTCTTCAGGCGCTCGGGCGGGATCGAGTCCGGGACAACGACACGCGTCGCTGCGCGGCAGCCGAGTTGGTGCTGCAGCCACGCCCACTCGTAGTCGAAGGTTGTCGAGCTCGGGATGCCGAGGCGGCGCGCGGTCATCGTCAGCTCGTGCGAGCCGTGTGCGAGTGCGAGATCGAAGCCGCGCGGCTTCGCCCACGTGCGCAGCGATTTGAGGCGCGCGCGCATCTGCTGCGCCTTCCCCGTGGCAGAGCGGCCCCCGTGGTGGCCGATCACCGTCGCCGTCATTCCATGCGCCTCGATCAGCTGCAGCGTCTGCGCGTAATCGCGCGCGGTGATCTCGACCTCGTGGCCCTGCGCCTGCAGGAGCTCGACCAGCGGCCGGAAGACGAGCGGGTGCGCGCTCGCCGTGAAGTCGACCCATACCTTCACGCGACGACGCTCTCCAGGGAGACGTCGCGCTTGACGCCCTCGACGTGGCGCTCGTGCCAGAGGGTGAAGGCGAGGAGCCCCCAGAGTTGGCGCGACAGGTCTTCGCGGCCCGATACGTGATCGTCGATCAGCCGCGTCACGACGTTGGGCTGCAGATAGCCCTGGCGGCGGATCGTCTCGGGAGAGAGCGTCTCGCGCGCGAACGGCTCGAGCTCACCGCGCAGCCACGCGGCCGCGGGGATCGAGAAGCCGCGCTTCTTCCCGTGCACGATCTCGTGCGGCAGCAGCGGCTCCATCGCCTTCCGCAGCAGCCGCTTCTTCGAGAACCCGCGCACCTTGTGCTTGACGGGCAATGAGAACGCGAAGTTCGAGACGACGGTGTCCAGGAACGGCACGCGCGCCTCGAGCGACCACGCCATCGACGCCCGGTCGGTCTTCGTCAGGAGGTCGTCCACGAGGTAGAGACCGAAGTCGACGTCCTGCAGCCGCGACAGCAACTCGTGCCCTTCGGTCCCGGCGAACCGCTCGCGGTAGCCGAGCAACGGATCGGACTCGCTGCGGTGCCCCGTGAGCTCGGCGCGCGCGTCCGTCGAGAAGATCTCCTTGTACATGTGGTGCCGCTCGAGCGGCGGCAACGCGGCCGCGCGCGTGAACCGCTTGAGGCGGTAGTCGAAGCTCGCCTTCCGCGTCGAGCTCGGCAGCAGGTCGGCAAGCGGTCGCATGCGTGCCGCGAGTGGGCCGAAGCGCTCGGCGAGCAGGTCGGCGACGTAGGTGTAGTAGCCGCCGAACAGCTCGTCGCCTCCTTCTCCGGAGAGCGCGACCTTGACGTCCTCCGCCGCCAGCTTCGACACGAGGTACGTGGGCAGCGCCGACGAGTCCGCGAACGGCTCGTCGAATGCATCGGCGAGCGCAGGGAGCAGGAGCGCTGCGTTCGGGCGCAGCGTCAACTCGCGGTGCACGGTGCCGTACCGCTGCGCGACCGCGCGCGCGCCGTCGAGCTCGTTGAACGACGCTTCCTCGAAGCCGATCGAGAACGTGCGCACGGCCTCCGACGACTCCTCGGCGGCGAACGCAGTCAGCGCGCCCGAGTCGACGCCGCCCGAGAGCAACACACCGACGGGAACGTCGGCGATCAGGTGCGCGCGCACTGAGTCGCGCAGACGCGCGCGGCATTCCTCGAGGAGCTCGGCCTCGTCCTCGTCGTTGCGCGCGGGCAGGGGGCCAGTGCGCGCGTATTGCTCGATCGTCGTGCGTCCGTCCTGCCAGGTGAGCATGTGGCCCGGCAGCAGCTTGCGGATGTCCTTGAAGATCGAGAGCGGGCCCGGCACGACGTTGAACGTCAGGAACGCTTCGAGTGCGTCGAGATCGACGTCGCCGTGCTCGAGCGCGTCGAGCTCGGAGGAGAAGCTCAGCTCGCCGCCGACGTCGCGATAGGCGAGCGGCTTGATCCCGAAGCGGTCGCGTGCAAGCACGAGCTTGCGCTCGCGTGCGTCCCAGACGGCGACCGCGAACATTCCGCGCAGCCGCTCCCAGAGCTTCAGGCCCCACTGCTCGTAGCCGTGCACGAGCACCTCGGTGTCGCAGTGCGTGCGGAAGCGATGGCCGGCGCGCTCAAGCTCGTGCATCAGCTCGCGGTAGTTGTAGATCTCCCCGTTTTGAACGACAACGACCGATCCATCTTCGTTGGCGATCGGCTGATCGCCGGCAGCCAAGTCGATGATCGCGAGCCGGCGCGCCGCGATGCCGACAGGCCCGTCCACGTGCGACCCCTCGGAGTCGGGGCCCCGGTGGTAGAGCGTGGTGGACATCCGGCGGAGCCGTTCAGGGTCGACGGCTCCGCGACTGGACGCGATCCCGCAGATCCCGCACATAGCGGGCCAGTCTAGGGGTCTAGGGGTGGCGGGTGAGTGACTGGCGCAGCACGCGGGCGGCGGTGATCGCCAGGGTGCGGAGATACAGGCGCACGGAGCGGTCCGCGATCCACTCGAGATCGTGGGCGAGCTTCTCGGCCATCGACGTCTCGTAGCCGCGGCGCACCTGGGCGAAGCCCGTCAGCCCGGGCCGGACGACGAGGCGCTGCCAGTACGCGGGCAGGTCGTGCGCGAGCTCGGTGAAGAAGCGCGGGCGGATCGGTCGCGGCCCGACGAACGACATGTCGCCGCGCAGGACGTTCCAGAGCTGCGGGATCTCGTCGAGCTGCGACGCCTTCAGCCAGCGGCCGATGCGCGTCAGCTCCGCGTCCGTGCGACGAACGAGCTCCTCGCCCAGGTATTGGCCGATGCGCTCCTCCGCGCCGCGCTTCAGCGTGCGGAACTTCAGCATCTCGAAGAAGTGGCCACCCCGGCCGACACGCTGCCCGCGATAGAGCACGGGGCGTCCGCTCGTCACGAGCATGAACACGGCGATCAGCAGGGCAAGCGGCGAGAGGAGGATCAGGAAGACGCTCGCGAAGAGGATGTCGAGCGTGCGCAGCTCGATGTCCTTCAACCGGTCGGGGGCGGCGGCGGCGAGCCGCTTGTAGCCCGTGACGAGCGTGTCTTCGAGCCGATGGGGCGCAGACGACACCCGAGCGATGGTAGACCGCAGGGGATGACCGTCACCGGAATCGACCATGTGCAGGTCGCGGCCCCGGCCGGGTGCGAGCCGGAGGCGCGCGCGTTCTACGGCGACCTGCTCGGGTTGGAGGAGCGCCCGAAGCCAGAGGCGCTCGCCGGCCGCGGCGGCTGTTGGTTCGCTGCCGGCGCCCAGGAGCTCCACGTCGGGGTCGAAGAGCCGTTCACCCCGGCACGCAAGGCGCACCCGGGCCTGGTGGTCGGCGACCTGGATGGCCTAGCCGCGCGGCTGACGGCGGCGGGCATCGCGGTCGCCTACGACGAGTCGATCCCGGGCACGAAGCGCTTCCACGCGGCGGACCCCTTCGGCAACCGCCTCGAATTCCGAGAGGCGTAGCGCAACGCCTGAATCTGGTTCGGCTGACACCGAATCAGG
>JAOPYY010000247.1 GCA_025964395.1 Actinomycetes bacterium
CGGGATGGCGCAGAAGGATCCGCTCGTCGAGTACCGCAACGAGGGGCACGCGATGTTCCTCGACCTGACGCGCGCGATTCGCGAAGAGGTCGTGACGCTGCTCTTCCACGCGGAGGTCACGCCCGACGACGGCACGCAGCTTCAAGGCAACCCGAACGCGAACGGCGGCGGCCCGCTCACCTACGAGCACCAGTCGCTCGCGGGTACGGACGCGATCCTGGCTGCGGGCGGCACCTCGACCGCTGCGGGCGCAGGCTTCGCGGCCGGCGGCGGCTCGGTGACCACCCCCATCGCGCAGAAGCCGAAGGTGAACTCCGAGACGGAGAACATCGGTCGCAACGATCCCTGCTGGTGCGGGTCGGGCAAGAAGTACAAGAAGTGCCACGGCGCATAGCGGCTTGATGTGGGTTTTGGAATTCACGTCAAGCCTCTAAGGGCGCCTGATCCGCCACTGCAGGACGACGCGCTCCGCCTGGAGCCGCTGACGCAGACGCACGTGCCAGAGCTGCTGGCGATGGCCGATGACCCCGACGTCGTCCGGTTCACCCGCGTTCCCGCCGGCGCCGACGAGACGTTCGTTCGCGGCTGGATCAAGCGGTACGAGCGAGGATGGGACGACGGGAGCCGCGTCGGCTTCGCGATCCGCGCCCGCGACGGCGGCTTCCTCGGCTTCGCCGCGATTGTCGACCTCGACCTGGAGCACCGCGAAGGCGAGATCGGCTACATGGTCATTCCGGCCGCCCGGGGCCGCGGTATCGCGCCGCGTGCCGTCGAGCTCCTCACTCGCTGGGGCTTCGACGAGCTCGGCCTGCTTCGCCTGGAGCTCCGGATCGACGTCGAAAACCCCGCATCGGAGCGGGTCGCGGAGCGGAGCGGGTACGTCCGGGACGGTGTGCTGCGGAATGTCCACTTCAAGGACGGTCTCCGCTGCGACCTCGCCGTTTGGTCACGTCTCAGCCAGGACTGATCACATAGTCTCAGGGGTGTGAGCACGGCCGACCGCCGTTTGCTCGCCCGGGAGGCGATGTTGTCGACGGCCGTGGCCGCCACGCTCGCCGCATTTCTTCTTTGGGCGACACCTCCCGGCATCGACTGGGCGGCTCACGCCTACCAGCGGACGTTCCTGCTCCAGCACGGCTTCCAGATCTGGAACAACTTCTGGTACGCGGGGCGCTACTCGTTCATCACCTACAGCCTGATCTACTACCCGCTCGCGGCGCTGCTCGGGATCAAAGTCCTCGCGCTCGCGTCGATCGCATCGGCGGCGATGGCGTTCAGCATCGTGCTCTACCGCCAGTGGGGGCCGGACTCGCGCGTCTCCAGCCGAACCTTCGCGGTCCTTTGGGTCGGGATCATCGGCGCGGCCGCGTTCCCGTTCGCGCTGGCAGTGTCGTTTGCGCTGCTCGCGATCTGGTCGTTGCAGGAGGGTCGCCGTGGCCGCTTCGCCCTCTGCGCGATCCTCACGCTCGCTGCGAGCCCGCTCGCGTTCATGATGCTGACGATCGTGATGGCGGGCGTCGCGCTCTCGCGCCGGAGCCTCCGCAACGTGGGCGTCCCCATCGCCGTCGTCGCCGCTTGCTGTGCCGGCGAGCTGATCCTCTTCCGCCTCTTCGGTGACGGCGGCCGCTTCCCGTTCCCGGCCCTTCAGCTGCTGGCGGGCATCGGCTTTGCCGCGGTCGGGCTGATGGTGACGCGTGGGGTGGCGACCGCCAAGCCGTTGCGCGGGCTGTTCTGGATCTACCTCGTTGCGGTGCTCGTGGTCTACGTCGTTCCCTCGTCGGTCGGGGGGAACATCGAGCGCATCCGCTACATCGCGCTGCCGCTTGCGCTGATCGCCGTCGCGCTGCGCCACTGGCGGCCGCTCTGGATGGTCGTGCCCGTGATCGTCCTCGCCGCGGCCTGGAATACGACACCGATCGTCGCGAGCTTCGCGCGGGCGAACACCGACCCGGAGGCGTCGCTCGCGTACTGGCAGCCGGCGATCGACTACCTGCACGCCCATCTCAGCCCTTCGTATCGCGTCGAGGCCGTCGACACCGCCGAGCACTGGTCTGCGGCCTATCTCCCCGACGCCGGGATCCCGATCGTGCGCGGCTGGTACCGCCAGAGCGACTTCCCGCAGAACCAGCTGCTCTACGCACCGAAGCTCGCAGTCGCGACGTACGAGGCCTGGCTCAGGCGCATGGCCGTTCGCTACGTCGTGCTCGCCGATGCGCCGCCCGACTACAGCTCTCGCGCAGAGGCGGCGCTGATCCGCTCCGGCCGCACCGACCTCAAGCTCGTCTACTGGAACGCGCACCTCCTCGTCTACGAGCTCCCTGACGCGAAGCCGCTGATCGTCGGGCCGGCCCCGGCCACGGTGATGTGGCTGTACCCGGAGCGCATCGTCGCCGCCTTCAGCGTCCCGGGCACGTATCGCGTGAAGGTGCGCTGGTCGCCTTACTGGCGCGCCTCGTCGGGCTGCGTCTCGAAGACGAAGGACGGGATGACCCGGCTCGTCGTCCGGCACGCCGGGCTGGTCGAGGTCGGCTTCCGGCTCTCGGTCGGGCGCGGGCTGCAGACGATCTCCGGGATCGGACCGGACCAGCGCTGCAGTCCTTAACTAGAGGCGTGATGTGGAGTGCACGCGCACTCGCGGATGGTGGCTCAGACACGGCGCATCTCGCCCGGGTCGGGCTTGAACGTAGACACCGCTATGCCCTGCGCCCGACCCGTGCGACCTGCTTGGTCTGAGCCATCCCCGCAAGCACGCA
>JAOPYY010000273.1 GCA_025964395.1 Actinomycetes bacterium
GTCGTTGAAGTTCGAGCGGGCCGCCCACGGCGGGTTGTCCTTCATCATGCTGACGTCCAGGTTCCCGTAGGCGGTGTAGCGCGCGCTACCGGAGAGCAGAGACGCGGACTGCATCGCCTTGTTGTACTTCGGGTCGTTGAAGTACGCGACGTTGTTGTTGTTCGCAGCGTGCAGGTTGTCGCCCGAAAGCAGCACGTTGATGAAGTCGTAGGGATCGGCGTAGTCGGCGATCCACGCTTCGGACGTGAGGTCGAACGGCTCACCCCGCGTGCCTTCCTTGTCGATCTGGACGGCACGGGCGAACAGGTGCGTGTTGACGGTGATGCCGATCTGCTTCAGGTTGAACTGCAGGATCTGCGCCACCAGCGGCGCCGAGCCGGTGTTCGAGGTGTAGTACTCGAGCGTCTGGCCCGACTTGAGACCGGCCTTCGCCGCCCACTTCTTGGCGGTGGTGAGGTCCGGCCCCTTCAGCGGGTACAGGCTCGCGTCGCGGAAACCGGCGATGCCCGGAGGCAGGACCTGGTCGGTGCGCTTACCGGCGAGGTAGCCGCTCTGCGCGAGCATTGCCTTGCGGTCGATCGCGTAGTTCACGGCCTTCGCGAGCGCGGTGCCTTGCGCGCCCTTGAATGCGGGGCGGTCATGGTTCATCGCGATGTACGAGACGCCGAGCTGCGGCTTGACCCAGAACTGGCCCTTGTTGATGCCGTACTTCTGGGCGGCTTCGGAGTACGACGCGGGCGGAATGCCGGCCGCCGCGTAGTCGGTCGACGCGTCCTGCACGCGGAGGTACGTCGCGGGCAGTGAGTTGCCAATCGTGTAGTTGATCGCGTTCACGTTGTGCGGGCGCTTGCCCTTGTAGTACGGGTTCTTCTTGACCGTGATCGACTTGTTCGGGACGCGGTCCGAGATGTAGTACGGACCTGCCGACGCCGGGGCGAGAACGCCGTTCGGGTCGTGCGCCAGGTTCGTCGGGATCGCGCAGAAGAACGGCATGGCGACGCGCGCGAGGAAGTCCGGCGACGCATGCGTGAGGTTGATGATCAGGTGCGAGCCGCTCACCTTCACACCGGAGACCGGCGACTTGTCCGAGCCGACGACGTCGGAGAAGAACGGGAGTGCCGGCGACTGCATCTTCGGATCCGCGTTGCGGTCGAAGGCAGCCTTGAAGTTCGCGGCCGTGACAGGCTGGCCGTTCGAGAACTTCGTGTAACCGACCTTCACATTGAAGTCATAGGTCTTCCCGCTGTTCGACACCTTCGGGAAGCCGGTCGCCGCCTCGGGAACGAGCTGAGAGCCCTTGGCGCCGTTGGCGTCGGGGTAGTTCATCAGCTTGAGGCAGGTCGCATACTCGATCTCCCAGCCGGTCGACAGGTAGTCGAGGGCGGGATCCGTGTAGTCGACGTCGTTCGGGAGGTCGACGTTCAGGGTTCCACCCTGCGCGCCGGCCTTGGCCGACTTGGCGACGCCGCTCCCGGCGAACACCGCCAGCAGCGCGACGGCGACCAGAGCGGTCGAGAGCCACAGCTTTCTCGTCAACGAAATGCTCCTTCTTTTAGGTCACTGGGCGAGCGCATTCGGACGCTCAACGACTTTCGACGGCTCCGCTTAATGTTTGTTGCGCGCCGTAAGCATCGGTTAACGATCTTTTAACTTTCTGACGACTCGGGGCATCGGCGCGGGGCTGCCCACCGAGCCTTTAACCTTCAGCTGTGAGCGCCGCCTGCACGCACACCGACCGGATCGAGATCCTCGAGCTCCCGGAGGGGATCGCAGGTTGTGAGGATTGTCTCGCGATCGGGGGCCGGTGGGTGCACCTGCGCATGTGCATGACGTGCGGGAAGATCGGCTGCTGCGACTCGTCGCCGAACACACACGCCACGAAGCACGCGCACGCAGCCGACCACCCCATCCTCCGCTCGGCCGAGCCAGGCGAGGACTGGAGCTGGTGCGTGATCGACGAAGTCGCCTTCGTCGTCACCCCCTGACCGCACCGAACACCTCGACTCGGGTCTAGGTCAGAACGGCCACGGCCGGTGTCAGACACACGCACGAAACGCGCACGGAAGTGTGACGACATTGAAACGCAGACGCGGGCGCCGAGCCTGAACCCCTGGCGCGCCAACGATCGGCGAGCCCGTCCGCAACGGCCACGGCCGGTGTCAGACACAGGCACGAAACGCGCACGGAAGTGTGACGAGAGTGGAACGGAAAGGGCCGGCTTGCGCCGGCCCTTGTCGTTATTCCGTTACTTCGGCGATGTCTTCCGGCGGCGCGTCGGGAGCGGCGGAGACGCCGATCGCCTCGGGCGGTGCCGGGGGGACGACCGTGATGTCGACTTCCTCGTCGCTCTTGCGGGCGACCAGGATGGTCGAGCCGGGTTCGAGCGAGCGGCCGAGGACGTAATCCGCGAGCGGGTCCTCGATGTACCGCTGGATCGCTCGGCGCAGCGGGCGGGCGCCCATCGCCGGGTCCCAACCCTTCTCGACGAGCAGGTCCTTCGCCTCGTCCGTCAGCTCGATCGTCACCTCGTGCTCGGCCATCTGCACGCGCAGGCGGTTCATGAGCAGGTCGACGATCTGCAGGATCTCTGCCTTCAGCAGCTTCGGGAAGACGATGATCTCGTCGATCCGGTTCAGGAGCTCGGGACGGAAGACCTTCTTCAGGTCACCCATCACGCGGCTCTTCATGTCGTCGTAGGTCAGTCCGTCCTCGTTCGACATGTTGAA
>JAOPYY010000275.1 GCA_025964395.1 Actinomycetes bacterium
TGATGCGTATGCCGGACGGCCACGGGAGGATCGAACTCTCGCGCTTTCTCACGCCGCCTCCGGTCGCGGATCACCGGAACGCGCCGGTAAACGCCCTCGGCTACCTCCGCGTCATGTTCGCGGTGGATGACCTCGACGATACGCTGACCCGGCTCCGCGAGCATGGCGCGCAGCTCGTCGACGAAGTGGTCCAGTACAAGGACGTGTATCGGCTCTGCTACGTCCGAGGCCCCGAGGGCATTCTCATCGGGCTGGCCGAGCAAATCGGCTGACGCCCAAGCGCGCTCGGGCGTCATTCGCGAACACTGGCCCAGGCGAGCGAAATCGCTACGAGGCGAGATAGGCAGACACTTTCTCGCGCCCACACCTTCTGCATTTCCAGATGCGGATCGCGTCAACTTCGGTGTCCGAGCCATGAGCCAACGGAACGTCGAGCCGCGTGTGTTCAACGAGCTCATCATCGTGTCGCGGCGGCCAGCGTAGGACACAGGGCAAGTGCCCTCGCTTGTCGCTCCAGTTCATCGCCTGCTATCTCATCGCGGTCACAGATCACATGCATCCCTCGAACAGGGGAGCCCTCGCTCTTCAGGGTGCATCTATCGGCTTTGCTACGTGCGCGGGCCGGAGGGGATCATCGTCGAGCTCGCGGAGCAGATCGGCTGAGGGCTCCGGCCGGCCGCCGACGAATCGGGAGAAATCCCCTCAAGCGTTCCGGAGGGTTTGAGAGGCCCAGTTAGGACCATCGGAAAGCCCCGCTAGCCCGGGGTTTTTCGCTTCAAAGGGCGCTCAGTGACCCCTGAGCCTGCTGTTCTCGGGGTCGAACAGCGGGGCCTGCACGACCGTAGCTCCCACAGGCGCGCCCAGGAGCTCGATCGCCAGACGGGTGCCCGGGACCGCCAGCGCTGTCGGGAGGTAGGCGAACGCGATGCTCGCCCCGACGGTTGGGCCGTAGCCGCCCGACATGACGTACGCGACGACTTCGTCACGGTCGCGGATGGGCTCGCCCGCATACGGGATCGCATCGGCATCGTCGACGGTGAGGCACGTCAGGTGCGACTCGATGCCTCGTTCGCGCTGGGCACGCAGCGCGTCGCGGCCGATGAACTCGCCCTTGTCGAGCTTGACGAATCGGTCGAGGCCCGCTTCGAACGGCGTCCAGTCGGCGCTCAGGTCAGCGCCCCACAGGCGGTAGCCCTTCTCGAGCCGCATCGCTTCGAGGGCGCGATAGCCGAAGTCGACGAGGCCGAGGTCGCGGCCGGCGGCTGCGATCAGCTCGTACAGCGTCAGTTGGTCGTCGAGAGCGTGGTGCAACTCCCAGCCGAGTTCGCCGACGTACGACAGTCGCAACGCTCGAACCGGCACCGAGCCGATCGTCAGCTCGCGCGCGTGAAAGAATGGGAACCCCCCGTCGGAGAAGTCGGCGTCGCTGATCCGCTGCAGCAGCTCACGCGAGTGCGGTCCTGCGAGCGTCAGCACGCCGACGCGCGAGGTGACGTTGTCGACGACCACCGAACCGTCGCCCGGCACGTGCTTCTCGATCCAGGCGAGGTCGTGTGTCTCGGTCGCCGCTGCGGAAACGACGTAGTAGTGGTCGTCCGCGAGCATCGTCACCGTGACGTCGCACTCGATACCGCCGCGCGGCGTGCACATCTGCGTCAGTGAGATTCGGCCGGTCGTCGCGGGAAGCGTGTTCGCGCAGAGACGATCGAGCAACGCGCGCGCACCGGCGCCCGACAGTTCGTACTTGGCGAAGCTCGTCTGGTCGAGCACGCCGACACGCTCGCGCACGCCTTGGCACTCGGCGGCGACGTGGGCGAGCCAGCTCGGGCGGCGGAACGTGTGGTCGTCGGTGGGCTCGACGCCCTCCGGCGCAAACCAAAGTGGCCGTTCCCAGCCGAAGCGCGCGCCGTAGACCGCCCCGCGGCTCGCCAGCAGCTCGTAGAGGGGGCTCGTCTTCAGCGGCCTACCCGCCGGAAGCTCTTCGTGGGGGTAGTGGATCGCGTATTCGCGCTCGTAGACCTCGCACGCGCGTGCCGCGACGTACTGCTTCGGCTCGGCGTAGGCGCCGAAGCGGCGAACGTCGAGCTCCCACATGTTGTCGCTCGGCTGTCCGTCCACGATCCATTCCGCGGCGTAGCGGCCGGCGCCCCCGCCGAAGACGATCCCGAAGATGCTGAAGCCTGCGAGGACGTGGAAGTTCGGTAGTCCCGGCACCTCGCCCATCAGGCAGCGTCCGTCCGGCGTGTAGCCGTCCGGTCCGTTGACGATCGAGCGAATGCCCGCGTCGAGCAGGCCCGGGATTCGGGTTGCGGCTGCTTCGAGCACGCCTTCGATCTGGTCGAGGTTCGGCGGGAGAAGCTGCTGGTCGAAGTCGAGCGGAACGCCGTCGAGCGCCCACGTGAGCGGGCTCGGCTCGAAGGGGCCGACGACGAGGCCGTCGCCCTCTTCGCGGACGTAGTAGGAGTGGTCGGGATCCCGCAGCACCGGAAGCTCGGTGTGCGGCTCGGCGAGCTCCGGGAGCCCGTCGGTGACGACGTACTGATGCTGGAGGGGCACGATCGGGAGACGCACGCCGACGAGCTCGCCGACCTCCCGCGCCCACTGTCCGGCTGCGTTGACCACGACCTCGGCCTCGATGTCACCTCCGGTCGTGCGCACCAGCCACTCGCCGCCGGCTCGGCGGTCGATCCCGAGCACCGCCGTGTGGCGGCGGAAGGTCGCCCCGCCGTTCCTTGCGCCGGCAGCGAGAGCGAAGGTGACGCTGCTCGGGTCGACGTGGCCGTCGGTGGGGAGGTACGCGCCGGCGAGGATGCCCTCCGGCCGAAGCAGCGGGAACAGCCGCTCGACCTCGTCCGGCCCGACGAGCTCGACCTCGAGGCCGAGAACCTTCGCCATCGATTGCCGGTGCCGGAACTCGTCCAGCCGGTCCTGCGTCGTCGCAAGGCGGAGGCTGCCGTTGCGGTGGAGGGAGACCGCCTGCCCGGTTTCCGCCTCCAGCGACCCGTAGAGGTCGAGGCTGTACATCAGCAGCTTGGTCAGGTTGAAGCTCGGGTTGAGCTGCGTGCAGAGACCGGCGGCGTGCCAGGTAGACCCGCTCGTCAATTCGCCCTTCTCGACCACGGTGACGTCGGACCACCCGAGCTTCGTCAAGTGGTAGGCGAGGCTGCAGCCGGCGATCCCACCGCCGATCACCACGACCCGCGCGCGCTCGCTCACGATCCACCGCCGACTTGGAGCACGGGCCAACAATACGTTATTATCGGAGCGTGCTCAACGCACCCGCTCTCGCTGCTGACGAACGTCGGGCCGAGTTGCTCGAGGCGGCGGTGCGAGCGGTCCGGCGCCTTGGCTTCGAGCGGATGAGGCTCCGTGACGTGGCGGAGGAAGCTGGTGTCTCGATCGGCCTTCTGCAGCACTACTTCGAGACCCGTGAGCAGCTCGGCCGCGAGGCATTCGCCGCGGCATGTGGCGAACGCGCCCGCCGCTTCGCCGAAAGCGCCGAGCCGGGCGGTTCCGCGTGGGACCGCATCCGGCAGATGCTCAGCTTTGCGTTCGACCACGAGGGCATCCGTGATCGCGCCTCGACCTGGCTCGACCTCTGCGCCGCCGCGAGCCGCGACCCGCGGCTCCAGCACGAGGCCTTGCGCGTCCAGGACGTGTGGCGCGCGCCCCTCGTCGCCGCGATCGCCGAGGGCGTGGCCACCGGTGAACTGAACCCTCGGATCGACCGCGATGCAGCCGTCGACATGTTGCTCGCCCTGGTCGACGGTATGGAGCTCGCCGCCACGATCGGCGACACGAGCGTTTCCGCCAAGACCATGCTCGCCGCGACGCTGGACGTCGCGCAGTACATGCTCGGGGTCCAGTCGAGAACGGCCCCGGCGGCGGCGTGAGCTACGACCTCGCGATTCGCGGCGGCCGCGTCGTCTCCGGCGCGGGAAGTCGGTACGCCGACGTCTACATCACCGACGGTCGTGTGGCCGCGGTCACGGGGGAGGCGCTGACGGCCGCGAACGAGGTCGACGCCGGCGGCCTGCTCGTGTTCCCCGGGATGATCGACACGCACGTCCATTTCATGGATCCGGGCGATGCGACCCGCGAGGACTTTCCGACGGGCACGACGGCGGCGGCCTGCGCGGGTGTGACGACCGTCGTGGAGCACACGCATGCGCGCCCGGTGCGAACGGTCGACGAGCTGACCGCCAAGCTCGAGCATCTGCAAGACCGCTCAGTCGTGGACTACGGCCTCGCCGCGCACGCGTGGCCCGACCAGATCGACCAGGCGGCGGCGCTCTGGCGCGCGGGCGTGACGTACCTCAAGGCGTTCACCTGCACGACCCACGGCGTGCCCGGCTTCGACGCCGCCCACCTCCTCGAGCTCTTCCGCAGGACCGCTCCCGTCGGAGCACGGTGCCTCGTTCACTGCGAGGACGAATCGATCACGGGCTACTGGGAGGAGAGTCTCCGCGCCGCCGGCCGGCGGGACCCGGCGATCGTGTGCGAATGGCGAAACCGCGAGGCCGAGGCGACCGCCACCCTCGTGACGTCGTTCCTTGCGCGCTGGACGGGGGCGTCAGTCGTCGTCGCTCATGCGAGCAACCCGGAGATCCTGCGTCTGGTCGAGCGCGAGCGTGCCGAAGGCGCGGACATCCTGATCGAGAGCTGCCCGCAGTACTTCCTGCTGCGCGAGGAGGAATTGCTCGAGCTGGGTCCGTTCCGGAAGTTCACGCCTCCTGCGCGCGCGCGCAGTTCGCGAGACCTCGAGCGCATGTGGGACGCGCTCGCCGAACGGCGCATCCATCACATCTCCAGCGACCACGCACCGTCGACCGCCGAGCAGAAGACCGGCGGTGACATCTGGGACGTCCACTTCGGTCTGCCGGGGATCGACACGACGCTGCCGGTGCTCCTGGACGCGGCGCATGCGGGCAAGATCAGTTACGAGCTCGTCGCAGAGACGTACGCCGAGGCGCCCGCCCGCGCGTACGGGCTGTGGCCGACGAAAGGGTCGCTGCGAGTGGGAGCGGACGCCGACGTCGTGCTCGTCGACCCCGATCGAAGCTGGACGGTGTCGGAAGGCGATGTGATCTCGCGCGCCGGATGGTCGCCCTTCGCAGGTCGCACGCTGGTCGGAGGCGCAGTTGCGACGTACCTGCGCGGGCAGCTCGTCGCCGAGGATCGCCGGCCTGTCGCCGGGCCGGGAACCGGACGGTTCGTGGCCGGCGCTGGCGCACGTTAAGCGAACTTGACTTTGTAAAAGCTGTCCGTCAGGATTGCCGCTTGGCTATGAAGCTGTCAGACAGGTGACGATGTTCGACAAGATCGATCGCGTCAATGCTGCGGACGCCGTGCGGGATCAGCTCCTCGACCGGGTGGTGAAGGGGACGCTCTCGATTGGGGACAAGCTGCCGTCCGAGAACGACCTCGCTCGCTCGTTCGGGGTCAGCCGGCCCGTCGTGCGCGAGGCGATCGGCACGCTGCGCGCCTGGGGCATCGTCGAGTCGAAGAACGGCAGCGGGACGTTCATCACCGCAGTGCAGCCGCGTCAGGTCGGGTTCTCGCTGCTCGGCGGCTATTCGAGCGACGACTTGCACGAAGTGCGATGCAATCTGGAGATTCCCGCGGCGGGGCTCGCGGCCGTGCGCCGCACCGCAGCCGACCTGCAGTTGCTGCGGCGGAACATCGCAGCGCAGAAGAAGTCCACGGACTTGAACGAGTGGGCCGGACTGGACGTTGAATTCCATGCGCTCCTGGCCGCAGCGGCCAAGAACCCGGTCCAGGAGCGTTTGGTCGCTGACCTGCGCGACCTTCATCAGGACCAGTCGCTGCGCGTGCTCCACGCACGCGACCGGACGCAACGCGCCCTCGCCGAGCACGAAGCGATCCTCGACGCCGTCACGGAGCGCGACGAGGCCGCCGCGCGGACGTGCATGGAAGTCCACCTGACCGCGATTTACCTCGAATCCCACGAGCTCGTCGCCCAATCCCCCAAGACAGGGCGAGGAGCAGACCAGAAGCGCCGGAGGACCCAGCGGCGATGAACGCAATCGTCGTCGCTGGACGGGCTGCAGAAAGGAGGCGCTGAACAGGACGTCCTCAGGCAGCGCTCGTACTCGGGTCGCCGTGCTGGGTCGGGCCCAGCTCATCTGTTCCGTCTATCGAGAAGGGAACTTGTTGTGAGATTGCGTATGAATCACCGGAGGACGACAGTCCTTGGAGGGAGCGTTGCTCTCGTCGTCCTCGTCGCGTTGACGATCGTCGCTGTCGGCGCCGCCAGAAGCTCGCGCGCGGACCACGGTCAGGCGTTGCCGGGAACGGGCAAGCCCACGATCAACCTCGGAGCGAAGAGCTTCACCGAAGAGAAGGTGCTCGGCCAGCTGTGGAAGCAGGCCCTCGAGGCGAAGGGCTACACCGTCAAGCTGAACGACAGCTTCTCGGGTGCCGCGGTCGCTGACGCCGCGCTCAAGAGCGGCAAGATCGACCTGTATCCCGAATACACCTGGCTCGTCATCACCTACGTCGCCCATCAGCAGGGCAAGAACATCAAGACGGCGCAGCAGGCGTGGGACGTGGCCAACCAGATCGAGAAGAAGCAGGGCTTCAAGCTGCTCAAGATGACGCCCTTCTCCGACGCAAACGCCGTCGCGGTTCTGCCGTCGTATGCCAAGAAGTACAACCTGAAGACGATCGGTGACCTGAAGAAGATCGGAACGAACGCGAGCAACGTCACGTATGGCGACGCTCCGGAGAACCGCACCTTGTGGACGGGCCTCCTCGGTCTCAAGGGCGCCTACGGTCTGACGAACATCAAGTTCAAGGGTCTCGACTTCGGGCTGCTCTTCTCGGCGCTTGCGCACGGCTCGGTGGACGCTGCCGACGTCTTCCTGACGGCGGGGCAGCTGACGCAGTACAAGTTCACGATCCTGAAGGACGACAAGAACATCTTCGGGTTCCAGAACGTTGCGCCGATCGTCAGCGACAAGCTGCTCAAGGCCGAAGGCCCTGCGTTCGCGCAGACGCTCAACGCGGTCGACGCGAAGCTCACGACGAACGCGATGATCCAGCTCAACTCTGCGGTCGACGTGAAGAAGCTCGACCCCGCCGTTGTCGCCAGTGCGTTCCTGAAGGCGAACGGCCTGAAGTGATCCTCAAGCCTCGGGACGAGCCTGTGGGAAGCGA
>JAOPYY010000026.1 GCA_025964395.1 Actinomycetes bacterium
ACTGCGGGTCGAGCGCGTCGCGCAAGGAGTCGCCGAGGAAGTTGAACGCGAGGACGACCGTGAAGATCGCGAGGCCGGGGAACGTGCCGATCCACCAGTACTGGAAGTACTGCGTTCCCTCGGCCACTCCGGCCCCCCATTCGGGCTGCGGCGGCTGGGCTCCGAGGCCGAGGAAGGAGAGGCCGGAGAGGAGGAGCACCGCGTTTCCGAGGTCGAGCGTCGCGAGTACGAGCACCGGCCCGAAGACGTTCGGCAGGATGTCGCGGATCAGCGTGCGCCGGGCCGACTTGCCGAGCAGCCGCGCAGACTGGACGTACTCCGCCTGGCCCACGGACAGCACGAGACCGCGCACGACGCGGGCGTACGACGGCCAGCTGACGATCACGAGCGCGAGCACAGCGTTGCGCACCGTCGGCCCGAGCGCGGCGGTCACGACCATCGCCAGGATGATCGCGGGGAAGGCGAACACGAGGTCGGCGGAGCGCATGACGAAGCCGTCGACGATCCCGCCGAAGTAGCCCGCGATAGCGCCGACCGTGCCGCCGATCAAGAGCGCGAGCGTCACGAGCAGCAGTGCGAGCGGGATCGAGAGCCGCGCGCCGTAGAGCACGCGCGAGAACACGTCGCGGCCGAGCTCGTCCGTCCCGAAGAAGTGTCCCCAACTGGGCGGCACGAACGTCGACGCGCTCTGGGCGAGCGGGTCGTGGGGCGCGAGCCACGGCGCGAAGACGGCGATGAAGATCCAGGCGCCGGCGATCACCAGGCCGGCGATCGCCAGCGGATGCCGCCACGCTGCATTCGCGAGCGGGCCCCGCCGTTGCCACGACCGCACTTTGATCGGGACCGCGGGAACGCTCACGAGATCCTGATCCGCGGGTCGATGACGCCGTAGAGCACGTCGACGAGGAAGTTGATCACGATGTAGACGACTGCGACGAAGAGGCTCACGCCCATGATCGCCGGCAGGTCGAGTGTCGTCGCCGAGTGATAGGCGTACTGGCCGATCCCGGGCCACGAGAAGATGTTTTCGACGAGGACCGCGCCCGTCATCACGTTGGCGAACGCGAGCCCGATCACCGTCACGACAGAGGGCAGCGCCGCACGCAGCACGTGCCGCACGATCACAATCCGCTCCGGCATGCCCTTCGCACGCGCGGCCCGCACGTAGTCGTTCGAGATCACCTCGAGCACGGCCGAGCGCGTGTAGCGCGTCAGCAGCCCGACGTTGTACGCCGCGAGCACGAGCGCCGGCAGCACGAGGTGCTGCAGCGCGTTCCACGCGGTCGCCCACTGGCCGGAGATCGCCGCGTCCACGGTGTAGAGCCCGGTGTGATGCGGTGGCGGCGAGACGACCGCGTCGAGGCGGCCGGTGCCCGGCAGCCAGTTCAGCTTGAAGAAGAAGACGTAGAGCGCGACGAGCGCGATCCAGAACGTCGGCATCGAGACCCCGCCCAGCGAAACGATGCGTAACAGGTGGTCGGTCAGCCGGTTGCGCTTGATCGCGGCGATCACGCCGAGGGTCATCCCGACGAAGACGGCGACGAGGATCGAGAGGATGGCCAGCTCTGCGGTCGCCGGGATAAACTCGCCGAGATCGCGGCTGACGGGAGAGTGCGTCTGCTGCGACTCGCCGAGATCGCCGTGGACGAGCCGCCAGAGATACGTGCCGTACTGCTGGGGTAGCGACTTGTCGAGCCCGTAGTGCTGGCGGAACGCCTGCACCGCGGCCGGGTCGTCGATCGCGCGCTGTCCGAGGTTCGCAGCCGCGGGATCGCCCGGGACGAGTTGCGTCAGCATGAACGCGATCAACGTGATGCCGATCGCGAGGAAGAACAGTGCGACGAGCCGGCGCGCGAGGAAGCGAAGAAAAGGCTGGGACGACCGCTCGCGCGGTCGTCCCAGCCTGACCGGCAAGCGAAGTGGCTTACTTTGAACCGACAGCGGTGACGTCGATCCAGTAGACGACGTTGAACGTCGTTTTCGTCAGGTTCTTCGAGCTCGCGACCACCTGGCCGGGCTGGACGAGCGGATAGAACGGGCTCTTGGCGTTCAGATCGTTGCCGATCGTCTTGTAGAGCGCGGCGCGGACGACCGGGTCCGCCGTCGAGCCGGCCTTCACGCCGAGCTTCTCGAGCGCGGGGTACGAGCCGGCCGCCCAGCCCGCGCGCAGGCCGACGGTCTGCCCCGGGAGGAACACCAGGTAGTCGTTCGGGTCCGGATAGTCAGGCCCCCAGTACCAGAGGCCCAGCTCCTCGGTGCCCGCGCGGTACGTGTTGAGCGAGGTCGCGACCGGTGAGCCGGCGAGGTCGACGGTGATGCCCGCGGCCTCGAGGTCCGACTTCACCTTCTGGGCGAGAACGCCGAACGAGAGGCCGTTCGACGTGATGTCGCTCGGGAACTCGATCTTCAGCTTCGGGCTCGAGATCCCCGATGCCTTGACCTCCGCCTTCGCCTTCGCGAGGTCGGTGTTGATCGCGGACTTCTTCAGCGCACCCAGGAACATCGACGGGATGACGCCCGTGGCGCGCGCGGCGCCGGAACCGGCGACGTGGACGTAGCCGTTGTAGTCGAGGGCGTACCGAATCGCGTTCTGGATGTGCGGGTTCGAGCTGATCGTCGACACCTTCGGGTTCGAGTTCGCGAACAGGAAGAAGACGTTGGCCGACGGCGTGCGCTGGATCGTCAGGCTCTTGCTGCTGAGGCCCTTGGCCTGGTCAGCGGACAGGTCGAGCGAGACCTCGTTCGAGCCCCGCTGGATGTTCAGCAGCTGGGCCGCGGAGTTCACGTTGCGGATGACGACGTTCGCGAACTTCGGCTTCGTGGCGCCCCAGTAGTTCGGGTTCCGCGTCAGCACGACCTGCGAGGTCGTCGAGTAGCTCTTGAGGATGTACGGGCCGCTGCCCGCGGACTGCGAGTTCAAGAACGACTCGGCCTTGTCCGTCTTGTCGGCGTCCGCGGCGTCGGAGCCGCCGTGAGCCTTCACGACCTTCGAGTTCACGATGCCAAGTGACGTGTTCGCGACGAGCACCGGGATCGCCGGGTTCGGCGTCTTCGCCTTCATCACGACCGTGTACTTGCCCTTGGCGGACGTCGTGATGCCCGCGAGCAAGAAGGACGGGTTGCCCTTCAGGTTGACGAGGCGGTTGAACGAGAAGACCACGTCAGCCGACGTCAGCGGCGTTCCGTCGGAGAAGCGCACGTCCTTGCGGAGCGTGAACGTGTAGGTGCGCGCGTCCTTCGACGCCTTGAACTGCGTCGCCACGCTCGGGGCCGGATGCGCCACATCGGCGCCCTGGAACTTGAGCAGCGTGTCGTAGAGCCCGCGATCGACGATGCCGCCGGTCGGCTCGTACTGCCGCTGCGGGTCGGAGGTCTTCAGGTCGAACGACTTGTCGACGACGAGCGTGTCGTTCGCCGTCGCACTCCTGTGCGTGGCGGTCGCGGCGGTCGCCGCGACGGCGGCGACGAGCACCGCTGCGATCACGGCGGCCAGTGCGATCGGCCGTTTTGGAGATCTCATCTTCGTGCTCCTTCTAGTGGACGACGGGGGTTGGGGGGTGTTAGAGCGTTGGACCACTGGGCTAAACGGTGACGAGCTCCCGCTGCAGGGCCCCGCGCGCGAAGCGCGCATACGAGAACTCTTCGAGCGCGTCGTCGGCAACGCCGCCGAGGACTGCCTCGGCGATGCGCCGGCCGACGGCCGGTGCAAGCATGAAG
Organism: Actinomycetes bacterium; assembly: GCA_025964395.1. Classification (GTDB taxonomy): domain Bacteria; phylum Actinomycetota; class Thermoleophilia; order Gaiellales; family Gaiellaceae; genus PALSA-600. The sequence goes on from JAOPYY010000026.1 coordinate 3,718, forward strand.
CCGTGCCCGCTGAATCCGGCGGCGAGGTAAAGGCCGGGCAGGCCGTCTACCGAGCCGAGAACGGGCTGGTTGTCGGGCGTCACGTCGTAGAAGCCCGTGACGGAGATCGAGAACGAGACGTAGGTGAGCCGCGGGAGCAGATCGGTCGCGACCCGGCGGACGTGGCCGAGCCACTCGGCCCGGCCGGCGTCGGGGTCGCCGGTGGCAGCGAGGTCGCTGGCGAGGATGCGGCCGTCCGCGAGCTGCTTGGCCGCGAAGTGGCGTTCCGGCGCGACGACGAGGGGCTCGAGGATGCGGTCTGCGATCGGCTCGCTGTAAAAGAGGTGGCGCGCCTCGCGCTCGATCGGAAGATCGATACCGGCGGTCGCCGCCAGAGCCGCGGTGTCGCAGCCGGCGGCGAGCACGACGCGCTCGGTCACGATGCTCGAGCCGTCGCGCAGCGTGAGCGTCCAGCCGTCGCCGTCGGGTGAGATGGACACGACGTCGGCGACCTGCAGCTCGGCGCCGCGCGCCCACGCCGCTTGCGCGAACGCCTCGACGACGGATTGCGGCCGGTCGAAATATCCGTCCTCGCCGCACCAGGACGCTCCGGCGAGACCGTCCGTTGCGAGCCCGGTCACCGTGGCCGCGGCCTCGTCCGGCGACAGCAACGTCGATGGGACGCCCGCGGCGTTCTGGATCAATACCGCATCGGCGAGCTGCGCCAGTCGCTCCTCGCTGTGGGCGAGGAAGGCGTAACCGCACTGGGAGAACCCGAGCGGAAGCGTCGAGTCGAGACGCGACGGCAGGTCGGCGAAGAATGCGGCCGATTCGCGCGCCAGCCGGCAGTTCAGCGGCGTGCTCCATTGCTGCCGCACGCCGCCCGGTTGGACGCCCGAGGCGCCGGCCGCGACCCCTTCCCGTTCGAGGACCAGGGGCTTGATCCCGGCTTCGGCAAGGTGGAGCGCCACCGACAGGCCGGTGATCCCGGCGCCGATCACGACGACGTCGGAGTGGCGGACCGTCATTGACGTACGCCCGAATGGTGTGCACTATCTTGCACGGCTTGCAGTTTATTGTGGTCCCACCCCAGCCTGTCAAGGGAACTTCGTGAAGGCGGCCCAGGAGCAGAGGGCGGCGACCGTCGGCGCCCATTTGCGCCAGGCGAGGCGCGCTCGGAACCTCTCGCTCGCCGACGTCGCCCAGGCGACGAGCATCTCCGCGTCGTTCCTCTCGCTCGTGGAGAAGGACAAGAGCGACATCACGATCGGTCGCCTGGTGCGCCTGATCGACTTCTACGGGATCTCGATCAGCGACATTCTTCCCGGAGCGGTGTCGACCGGCTACCCGGAGGTCGTGACGCCGGAGGAGCGCCGCCTGCTGCACTCGCCGGCCGAGGGGATCGACGTGTACCTGCTCACGCAGGACACGCGCCACCAGATGATGCCGCTCTATCTCGAGGTCGAGCCGGGCGCGCAGCTCGCGGAGCCCGGTCAGCACGCAGGTGAGGAATGGGTGATCGTCGTGGAGGGCGAGCTGCGCCTCGAGCTCGACGGAACACCTCCACGAGTCCTGAAGGCGGGCGACACCGCGTACTACCCCGCGGAACGGCCGCATCACTTCGCAAACAACAGCAAGACGACGCTGCTGAAGCTGATCTGCGTCGACACGCCGCCGACAATGTGATGGACGGCACGCGGACACACTCACGTAGCGGCAGCCCGTTCGAGCGGGCCGCGAACTACTCGCGCGCGGTCCGCGTCGGCGACGCGATCGCGGTCAGCGGGACGGCCGCCACGAACGCGGAGGGCTCAGCGTTCCATCCGGAGACGTACGAGCAGACACGCGAGGCGTTCAACAGGGCGCTCGCGGCCGTTCGCGAGCTCGGTGGTGAGGTCGCGCACGTCACGCGCACACGAATCTTCTTGACGGTCGACGCGGAGTGGCGTGACGCGGTTCGCGCGCACGCGGAGCTGTTCGCCGGCGTCGATCCCGCGAACACGACCCTGTACGTAGCCGCATTCATCCCAGAGGGCGTCGTCGTCGAGGTCGAGCTCGACGCAGTCGTCCGGTAGACCAAAAGGAGAACAGCCACGATGCCGAGCGCTTCCAACGAAGAGCTTCCCCTGCAGGAGATTGTTCCCGGCTACTCGAGCCGTTTCGCCGACTGGGGCGGCATCACCGTGGCGTTCGAGAAGGCGCACAAGGGCCAGGACGCCTCGAACATGGTGAAGGGGCTTCCCGACGACCGCTGCCAGGCCCCGCACTGGGGATACGTCTTCTCGGGGAAGATCGTGGTCGACTACGGCGATCGCGAGGAGACGATCGAGGGCGGGCAGGCGTACTACATCGCGCCCGGCCACAAGCTCACGTTCCTCGAGGACAGCGAGGCGCTGGAGTTCACGCCCACGGAAGAGCTCGAGAAGACGTTCGAGGCAGCGCGCCGGAACGCTGCCGCGGGCGAGCAGCTGGGCGGTTAGAGCGGGAGGGACGCGCGGCCGTCGGCGAGCACGACGAGCCCGTCGCGCTCGAGCGAGACCAGCGCGTCGCCGTCAACGGGTTGCTCACCGGCCGCCACCGCGCGCAATGCGTTCGCGCGGCGCTGGCGGAACGAGCCTTCGAACTTCGACTGCTTGCGCTGCGGTTCGTAGCGCTGCCCGCGTGACGGGCAGCCCGCCGCGAGCGGGCACGCGCCGCAGCGCGGAACGCGCGCGAGGCAGATCGTCGCGCCGAGGTCGAAGAGCGCCTGCGTGCACGACCCGTCGAACTGCTCACCGGTGCGCTCCTGAATGCGGCGCACATTCACGTCGATCGGCAGCACGTCGCGCCCGAACGCGAAGTTGCCGACGGCGCCCGCGGTGTACGGCCCGACGCCAGGCAGTTCGGTCAGATCGTCGGGCCAACCGTGCGC
>JAOPYY010000027.1 GCA_025964395.1 Actinomycetes bacterium
ACTCCGTGCGCGTCGTGCACGGGCGTGGGACCGGCGCGTTGCGCAAAGCCGTGCGTGAAGAGCTCTCCTCGCATCCCCTCGTCGAGCGCCGCGAGAGCGACGGCGAGGACGGCGCCACGATCGCGCACCTGGGCTGACGTTCAGACGGATTCCGGCTGCAGCTCGAGAAGCGCGCCGACGCTCAGGTCCGGCGGAGACTCACGATCGGCGTGGGACGCATCCCTGAGCGGGACGCGCAGCTCGAAGATCGAGCCCCGGCCAAGGATGCTTTGCGCCGTGCAAGTGCCGCCGTGGGCCTGCGCTACCGCTGCGACGATCGAAAGGCCGAGCCCTGCGCCGCCTTCCCGGCGGGAGCGGGAGGCGTCGGAGCGCGCGAACCGCTCGAAGACGCGCGCCAGGGACTCCTCCGAGATGCCCAGCCCTTCGTCCACGATGGAGATCACCACGAAGTGCTCTTCGCCGCGCGCCGAAAGCGCGATGAGCGCGTGAGCATCGGTGTACTGCACGGCGTTCTCGAGCAATGCATCGAGTGCGGCGCGCAACCACGTCTCGTCCGCTTGAAGTGTCACGTCAAGGATCTCGCCGAGCCGCCAGGCGCGGGGTGCGACCTCGGCCCACCGCATGAAGAGATCCTCGAGGAACGGCACTAGACGGATGCTCGTCAGGGCAACGAAGTCTGGGCGCTTTGCGCGGGCGAGCAGAAGCAAGCGGTCGACGATCCGCTCGATCCGTTCGAGCTCGTCGAATGCAACCGCGAGCTCGGGCTGGTTCGAGCCCAGGCGTCGTCCGAGCAACTCGAGATGACCCCGGGCGATCGTCACCGGCGTCCGAAGCTCGTGCGAAACGTCGTGGAGCAGCCGCTCCTCCTGCTCGAGCAGCACGGCTTGCTCGTCGGCCAGCGCTTCTACGGTCGCGAGCGCTTCCACGCGGCGCCTGGCGTGCCAGACCATTGCGACGAACATCGCCGACATCAGCGGGACCTCGAACAACTCGCCCCACAGCTGAAAGCCGGCGAACGCATCGACCATGATCGACGCGCCGGTCGCGATCACCACGCTCCCCAGCACAGCGGACGTCTTCGAGATCGACCAGACACGGAAGCCGTAGAGGAACGTCAGGCTGATCCAGATGACGTGGAACGGAATCGTCTCCCACGAGGGCCACGCGATCATCACCGCGAGGCACCCGATAGCCAGCGCGACCCAGGCGAGGTCGAGCTGGCTAGGCGACAGCCAGCCGGTAACCCGCATGCCGCACGGTCTCGATGGGGGAGCCAGGCCCCAGCCTCTTGCGCAGGCGCCTCACGCAAACGTCGACGACGTTCGATCCGGGGTCGAAGCTGTAGCCCCAAACCTCAGACAGGAGCCGCTCCCTGCTGACCACTTCTCCGGCGTGGGCGACCAGGTGATACAGGAGCCGGAACTCACGGTCGGAGAGATCGGTGACATGGTCTTCGACCCGCGCCTGACGCCGCGTCAGGTCGAGCACGAGCGCTCCGACGCGGACGGTCGAGGCATCGTCACCTCCTCCATGTCTCAACTGCACGCGGACGCGGGCCACGAGCTCGTCAAACGAGAACGGCTTCGACAGGTAGTCGTTCGCGCCGAGCTGGAAGCTGCGGAGCTTCGTCGGCAAGTCACTCCGTGCGGAGAGGATCAGCACGGGCAGCTCGGGACGGCCTCGGTGCAACTCGTCGAGCACGCGCAAGCCGTCGAGCCGCGGCAGCTGGAGGTCGAGGACGACGAGCTCGTAGGGCTCGCACAGTGCGAGCGCGAGCCCGGTCACGCCGTCCTCTGCAGGGTCGACCGCGAACCCTTCGGCCTCGAGGCCGACCTTCAGGAACCCGAGGATGCGGGGCTCGTCTTCGATGACCAGGATCCGCATGGGCCGCGATTGCGGACCCTAACACCTTGTGATCTTTTGAACAGGCAGCGCTGAGATCGCGCGTCAGGCGACCTTGCGCTCCGAGTCCTGTGACGAGAGCTCCACGGTCTCGTGCCGGTGCACGTGCTGGTTGCTGCGGTCTGAGCGGATGCCGCGTGCGAGCAGCTGAAGCAGCGCGTAGACCAGTGCGGAACCGAGGACGGCGTTGATCGTGATGAGCGTTGTAACTGTCATACCCCTAGCGTTCCGGACCGACGTGAGCTGACGCTGAACCTGGGCTAAGAACTGGCTGAGAATCCTCGGCGGGGACACAAGAAATGACGCGAAAATGACAGTTTTGTCACGAATGCGTAAGCGGGCCTCCGGCTGGGATATATCCGCTCGCGATGAGCATGCGAGTACAGAAAGCGTTGGCCACCCTGCTCGGCATCGTCGTGGTCGGCATCCTGGCCGGCATCTACGTGACGTCCCTGACGGGCGGGCCCACGCCGTATCGCGTGCCCGTCGCTGCGGCCGCAGGCGGCCGGAGCGTGAACCTCACGATCCAGACGGTGGCCGCGGTTGGCCCGAAGCTTGCGCCGAACGCGAACTGGGTGTCGTATCTCGTGCGCGAGCACGGGATCTGGCACCGCAGCACCGTCTGGACGCTGCCCGCGAACTCTCTGATCCACGTGACCGTCTACCAGTTCGACGGGAAGAGCGGCTTGCGAAATCCGTTCCTCGCCCAGGCGCGCGGCCTTGTCGGTGACGCGTTCACGCTCAACGGCAAGTCGCTGAGCACCATCAACCCGGACGACGCCTCGCACACCTTCGCGATCCCGCAGCTCGGGGTGCTCGTCCCGCTCGCGGGCGTCGCCGATGACGCGGAGAACCAGTGCGACGTGGCGCCGTGCCCGTTGTCCACCGCGCACAACACGATCACCTTCACCTTCCGCACGGGCAAGAAGGGCCACTACCGCTGGCAGTGCTTCGTGCCCTGCGCCGCCGGCTTCTATTACGGCTTCGGCGGCCCGATGCAGACGATCGGCTACATGGACGGCTTCGTCAATGTCGTCTGAGAGGCGCACGTGAGGCTGCAGGGTCACGCCGGGCGCATCGCCGCGCTCACTGTTGTCGGCACGGCGATCGTCCTACCGCTTGTCATCTTCGTTCTCGGACCGAACATGCCGCCTGGCCATCGCACGACCGGGGCGAGCTCGCAGGTGAACGACAACACCGTGCTGCTCGTGGTGATGACACCATTCACCGTCTTCATCCTCGCGTATCTCGCCTACGCGATCTTCGCCTTTCGCGCCGCGGCGGGAGAGGAGCTGCGGGACGGGCCGCCGATCCGTGGCCACATGCCGTCGCAGATCGCGTGGCTCGTCGTCACGAGCGCGGCAGTGCTGTTCCTCGCGATCTTCGGGACTGCAGAGCTGTTTGCCTCGAATGGCGCAGGGGGCGGCGAGGGGCCCAAGCCGATCGCGAAGCCGAGCGGTCCGGTGCTGCCGGTCCAGGTGATCGGCCAGCAATGGGAGTTCACCTTCCGCTACCCGACCTACGGCGGCGTCGAGACCGCCGAGCTCGTGCTCCCCGTGAATCGACAGATCGAGTTCCACGTCACATCTCTCGACGTGATCCACTCCTTCTGGGCCTACGAGCTCGGAGTGAAGGCCGACGCGAATCCCGGCGTCGACAATGTCGCGTACGTGAAGGCGACGAAGACGGGCGATTTCCAGATTCGTTGCGCCGAGCTCTGTGGGCTCTGGCACGGCTACATGTTCGACACCGGACACGTTGTCGACGCGGCCCAGTTCGACACCTGGATCGCGGGTGAGCGCAAGCAGTTCACGCCGGTCGAGAAGTATCTGCCGCGGTATTCGGTCACGTACTCCCCTGACCCGCAAGTGCGCGCAGGATGAATTTCCGCCGACTCCTCGGATACAACCTGCTGACCGCGTTCGTCCTCGGCATCGTCGGGTTCTACGTCGGGTGGTGGCTCGGGCACCAGTTCAGCGGGCCGAGCATCGCCTACTTCGCCGACACCGGCCAGAACGACATCGCGCTATTCCTCGCATACCTCGTGGGCCTGATCGGCTTTCTGTCCGGGCTTGGCTTCGCGAGCTACCCCATCCAGCGTCTGCTCGGCAAGCCGCCGTCACTGCGCGAGAAGGAGACGGCGGGGACGGGCCGCTACTTCACGCTCTGCACCGACCACAAGGTCGTCGGGATGCAGTACCTGATCGGGATCGGTGCGTTCATCTTCGTTGGTGGTCTGAACGCGATGCTGATCCGGTTCGAGCTGTTGAGCCCGACGAAGCAGACCTTCAACGCGAACAACTACCTGACGATCGTCGGGCTGCACGGGACGATGATGATGGGGATGATGACGAGCGGGATCCTCGGCCCGTTCGCGAACTACTTCCTACCGATCATGATCGGTGCGCGGCGCATGGCGTTCCCTCGGATCGAGGCGCTCACCTTCTGGCTCTTGATGGTTGCCGGCGTGATCCTGATGACGACGGTCGGCTACGGCGGGTTCCCGACCGGCTGGACCGGTTACGCGCCGCTGAACGACCAGGCGAACATGGGGATGGACAGTTACATCGTCTTCTTCGCGCTGGTGGGCCTGTCGATGTCACTGCTCGGGCTGAACATGATCGCGACCGTCGTCACGATGCGCGCGCCGGGCATGGCGTGGGGGCGCCTGCCGATCTTCGTGTGGAGCGTCATCGCGACGTCGGTGCTCATGCTGCTCGCCGCCCCGGTCCTCATCTCGACTCTTCTAATGGTGGCGCTCGACCGCACTGCACAGACCGGTTTCTTCAACGCCCAGGCCGGCGGAAGCCCGTACCTCTACCAGAACCTGTTCTGGATCTTCGGCCACCCGGAGGTGTACATCCTGGCTCTGCCCGGGATGGGGATCCTGCTCGAGATCCTGCCGGTCTTCGCGCGCAAGCCGCTGTGGGGGTACCGCCTCGCGGTCACGGGGATGCTCGGGATCTCGCTGCTCTCGTGGCTCGTCTGGCAGCACCATCTCTTTGTCAGCGGGATCAACGCGGATCTCCGGCCGTTCTACATGCTCTCGACCGAGCTGATCTCACTCCCGACCGGCTTCATCTTCATCTGCGCGCTCGGCACGCTTTGGCAGGGGCGCATCCGTTTCACCGTGCCGATGCTGTTTGCACTCGCCTGGCTGTTCAACTTCTTGATCGGCGGGCTGTCCGGCGTCTTCCTTTCCGATGTGCCGAGTGATGTGACGACCCACGGCAGCTTTTTCTCCATGGCCCACTTCCACTACACGATCATGGGCGGGCTGCTCTTCTCGTTCTTTGCGGCCATCTACTTCTGGGTGCCGAAGATGACCGGCTACGCGATCAACGAGCGGTTCGGAAAGATCCACTTCTGGACGATGTTCATCGCGTTCAACTCCACGTTCGGCCCGTTGCTCGTGATCGGCTTCCTCGGTATGCCGCGGCGCGCGGTCACCTACGCCGGCTACCTGCACGGCGGCAATACCTGGGTCTCGATCTCCGCGTTCTTCCTTGGCGGCTCGATGCTCGTCTTCGTCGGGAACTTCGTCTGGTCGCAGGTGTTCGCACGCGTTCCGGTCGGGGCGAATCCGTGGGCGTCGAAGTCGATCGAGTGGCAGCTCCCGTCGCCGGTCCCGGTGCACAACTTCGACCGCATCCCGACCTTCGGGGCGGATCCGTATCCGTACGGCGATGGCGACGGCGCCGGCGACAGCACGGCGCCGCGCGTCGTGACCGCGCCTGCGAGGCCGAGGCCATGACCGAGCTTGCCGACCACTCCACGGACTACGGCGTCGTCGCGGCCGAGCCGCCCGAAGTGATGGCCCGCAACCTGCGGATCGGAGCGCACCTCTGGGCGAGCGCAAGCGCGTTCTTCTTCGCGGCCTTCCTCTTCGCGTACTTCTATCTGCGCGCACTCGACAGCACAGCGGTCTGGCGACCGAAGCACGTCGATCCCTCACTGACGCTGGGAACGCTCGCGGCAGTCTCTCTCGTCGCCGCGGCCGTCCTCTTGCGGTTTGCGGTCGCAGACCACCGAGCCGACCGTTTGAACGCGTGGCGCTTCAAGGGCGCGATCGTGCTCGCGCTCTTGCTCGCGGGCGTGGTGCTGCAGATCGTCGAGTGGTCGACGCAGAGCTTCGGGCCGACGGACGGGCCGTACGCGAGCGTCTATCTTGGCTGGACGGGCCTGTTGTCGCTCTTCGTGGTTGGGCTTCTGTATTGGGTGGAGACGACACTGGCGACATCCTTCCGTTACCGGAACACGCGTCGTGGCGCCCCCGTTCCCGCAGGGCATGCGTCCGGCGACGGCGATCGAAGCGATCCGGACATCGAGAACCCGCTTTCGCTGATCCGATCCGAGCTCGAGGCGGTGTCGTTCTACGCGACGTTCCTCTCGGGGATCGGCATCGTCACCTGGTTCGTCCTCTACGTGCTCTAGCCGTGGGCTTCCTGCTGCGCTCGTCGAGTTGGCCCGTCGACTGGCCGCTCGCCGCGATCGTCGTGATCGCCATGCTCTATCTGGTCGGCGGTCGCATGAGCGCGACGCAGAGCGACGCGGGAAAGCGCTGGCGCGGAGCTGCGTTCTACGGGGGCCTGGCGATCCTTGCGCTGGCCGTGGGCTCGCCCATCGACGCCTACTCGGGCGAGCTCTTCTGGGTGCACATGGTGCAGCACGTGCTCCTGATGATGGTCGCCCCGCCGCTCCTGCTCCTTGGCCGTCCCTGGCCGCGGCTCTCCCGCCCATTGCCACTCGGGCTGCGCCGCCCGCTTGCGCGCAGCGTGCTTGCCGGCCCGACGCTCGGCCCGGTCCGCGGCGCATCTCGCTGGCTCGCTGCGCCGCTCGCCTCCTTCACGCTCTTCAATGGCACGCTTTTGCTCTGGCATGTCCCGGCCCTCTACGACCTGACGCTTCGCGACGGCCCGGTACACGATCTCGAGCACGCTCTGTTCTTCGGGACAGCGCTGCTCTTCTGGGTGCACCTTCTGCCCGGCGCATCCGGCCGGCCGCAACTCGCCGACGGTGCGCGTGCGGTCTACGGGATCGCGGCGTTGCTCGTCAGTTGGATCCTCGCGATCGTTCTTGGACTCGCCCAGGAGCCTTTGTACAGCGCGTATGCCTCGCTCGCCCAGCGGCCCGGTGGGCTGTCCGCCCTTGGCGACCAGCAGCTTGCCGCGGGGGTGATGTGGGTGCCGGGGTCGGTGCCGTACTGCATCGTGCTCGCCGTAGTGGCGCTGCGCTGGCTCGATCCGGCCGCCGGCGCCGGGCGGAGGCGGAAGCTTGCTGGTGAGCACTGACAATTGTCGACTGAGGGAGATGACATGGTCGCTTCGTTCCTGACGGGCTCGCTCCTGACGCTCTTCATCCCGGTCGGGCTGCTGATCGTCGTCGGCATCTACTGGTGGTGGGTTGCGCGACGCCGGGACGAGTTTTGATGCATCGCCGCTGGTACGCCGTCAGCGTCGCGGCGGCAGCCGTCGTCGGCGTTGCGATCGGTGTGGGATTTCACTCACGGCTGATGGGGTCCGCGGCTGCAGACGCCGTCGCGGTTCCGAACCTGCACGGACAGGGCATCTGGAGCGCCGGCCGGCGCGCGGCGCCGGCCTTCGTGCTGCGCGACCAGCACGGTCGCCGCGTGACGCTCGCGTCGCTCCGCGGTCGGACGATCGCGCTGACCTTCATGGACTCCCTCTGCAAGCAGGCGTGCCCCCTGGAAGGGCGAATGCTGGCGTCGGCAATCGAACAGGTCCATGCGTCTCCGCGGCCGCAGTTGCTCGTCGTCAGCGTCAACCCGGCCGGAGACACTCCGACGTCGGTCGCGCACGCGGCGCAGAAGTGGAGGCTCCCGGCGAGCACGATCTGGCTGCTCGGCACGCGCGCGCAACTGAAGCGCGTGTGGGACGCGTACCAGATCACGGTCGACGCGGTTTCCGGCGACGTCGTTCACAGCACCGCCGTATACCTCCTCGACAAGCGCGGATACGAGCGCGCCGGCTTCTTGATGCCGTTCGTACCGGGCCTCGTCGCCGATGATCTCCGCGTGCTCGGGGCCGAGACATGACGCCGCCTGCCGTGGCGGCCGCCGCCGCGCCGTTCCGCGCCATCCCGGCCGAGGCCGGAGTCGGATCCGGAACCTGGCGCGACTACGTGACGCTCACGAAGCCACGCATCATGTCCCTCCTGCTCTTGACCGGGGCGTGCGGGATGGTCGGCGGCGCACACGGCTGGCCCGGCACAAGCCGGTTCTGCCTTGCGATGACCGGACTCGCGCTCGCGTGCGGCGGAGCGTCAGCCCTCAATCACCTGCTCGACGCAGATATCGACCGCCTGATGGGCAAGCGGACCGAGGGTCGACCGGTGGCCGCTGGGAGGGTGTCGCCCGCTCGCGCACTCGCGTTCGGGCTCGCGCTCTCGGCCTCGTCGTTCATCCTGCTCGCAGCAACGATCAACCTGCTGTCGGCGCTGCTCGCACTGGCCGGAAATGTCTTCTACGTCGTTGTCTACACGCGCATGCTGAAGCGCTCGACGCCGCAGAACATCGTCATTGGGGGCGCGGCCGGGGCGGCGCCGCCCCTCGTGGGCTGGGCTGCCGGCGCAGGCCACCTCGGCGTCGCAGCCTTTTGGCTCTTCGCGATCATCTTCTTCTGGACGCCGCCGCACTTCTGGGCCCTGGCGCTGCTGCTGCGCGAGCAGTACGCGGCCGCGGAGGTGCCGATGCTGCCGGTGGCCCGCGGCGAGCGCGAAACGGTTCGCCAGATCCTCATCTACACGGTCGTGCTGCTCGCGGCGAGCATCGCTCCGTTCGCCATCGGCTCGTTCGGCGCGATCTATCTCGCGGGCGCGCTGTTGCTCGGCAGCGCGTTCCTCTGGCTCGCTGTGCGACTCGCGCGGAACACGACGCGCCGGGGAGCTGCGCTGCTCTTTCACTATTCGCTGCTGTACCTCGCGCTGCTGTTCGTTGCAGTGGCGATCGACCTCGGCATCTAGGGGGCGCCGTTCAACTTCCGGTCGGGTTGCGACCGGCGCCGAAGCGCCGGCGCCGGTCGTCCCTGCACTCGCGAGTCGCGGTTAGCGGCGCTTGCGATTGCGCTGTCGAGTGCCGCGGCGGGCCGCTGGTGCGGCCGCCGCGACGGCCATACCCGACGCGGCGAACGCGTCGGCGTGACCAAGGTTTTTCGCGAGCTTCTGGACGTCGGCCCGCTGCTCGGGCGTCACGAACGTGACGCCGGTCCCACTGCGGCCTGCGCGGCCCGTGCGGCCGACGCGGTGCACGTAGTCGT
>JAOPYY010000047.1 GCA_025964395.1 Actinomycetes bacterium
TCGTTCTCCGTCTCGCTCGGCGGCGGGCTCGAGCACCCGCACTACACGCGCCCGGCGCAGTTTCAGGGCTGGGACGTCCCCGAGGTGCTGCTCTCGGGCGACCACGGCAAGATCGAAATGTGGCGCCGGGAGCACGTCCGGTGAGGTTCGGCTACCGCGCCCCGATCGAGCGCCTGACCGAGGGCCTGCCGAAGGGCTGGCGGATCACGATCGACTGGCTCGTGACGATCCTCGGCGCGATCCTGATCGTGCTCGCGATCAAGCAGTGGGTCGTCAACCCGTACCGGATCCCGTCGAGCTCGATGGAGCCGACGCTCCATTGCGCGAGGCCGGGCTCGGAGTGCGAGGCCCGCTTCTCGGACCGCGTGCTCGCCTGCCGCTTCTGTTACCGCTTCTGGGACCCGAAGCGCGGCGACATCATCGTCTTCCACACGCCTCCGCTCGCGGACGTTCGCTGTGGCGCCGGCGGGACGTTCGTCAAGCGTCTGATCGGCCTCCCCGGTGAGCTGTGGGAGGAGCGCGGCGGCTACGTCTACATCAACGGCAAGCGGCTGAACGAGCCGTACATCAAGGCCGCGCGCCGAGACTCGCGCACGATCGCGCCGATCCGGATTGCGCCCGGGCACTACTTCATGATGGGCGACAACCGCGTCTCCTCGTGCGACTCGCGCGCGTGGGGCACGGTCCCGCACCAGAACCTGATCGGCAAGGTGTTCGCCACGTACTGGCCGCCGGGCCGCATCACGATTCGCTGATGGCGTGAAGCGCGCGTTGATCCTCATCGCGTGTGCGATCGGAGCGGTGATCGCCGCCGGGTACTTCCTCCTCGACGCCCGCTCGTACACGCTGACGGCGGCCTCGATGGAGCCGACGCTCCATTGCGCGCGCCCGGCGCCGCTCTGCCGGGCGGGCACGGCCGACCGGGTCGTCGCGCTCAAGTACGTCCTCGTCTCGCCGGCCCGAGGCGACCTGGTCGTCTTCCACGCGCCGATCAAGGCCCGGGCGGCCTGCGGGCTCAGGCCGGGCGCGATCCTGATCAAGCGGATCACCAGGGTCGTCAACGGCCGCTACTTCCTCCGGGGCGACAACCAGGGCGCCTCCTGCGACTCTCGCGTCTGGGGCACCGTCCCGCGTGGAAACTTGATCGGGCGCGTCGTCGCGACCTACTGGCCGCTCCGCCGGATCACCATCCATTGAGATTCGCTACGATTCCGCCCGGCTCCGCCTCTTAAAGCTCGGCCACCTTTCGACATGAGCACGATCATCCAGGACATCGAGCGCCGTCAGTTGCGCGAAGTGCCGCGTTTCAAGGCGGGGGACACCGTGCGCGTCCATTTCAAGGTGATCGAGGGTGCGCGCCAGCGCATCCAGGTGTTCGAGGGGATCGTCATCAAGCGCCAGGGTGCCGGCGCCCGCGAGACGTTCACCGTCCGCAAGAACTCCTTCGGTGTCGGCGTCGAGCGCACGTTCCCGCTGCATTCGCCGAAGATCGACAAGCTCGAGGTCATGCAGATCGGCGACGTGCACCGCGCGAAGCTGTACTACCTGCGCGGCCGGGTCGGCAAGAAGGCTCGCGTCCGCGAGCTGCGCCAGTTTTAGCGTTGCTCTAGAACTGCGCCCACCCGTAACTTCTTCGCAAACTCCGGGCCCTCTGGCCTGAGCCGGCCGTGAGCGGGGCTATCCTCGGTCCGTGCCTCCGAAAAAGCGTCGCCAGACGGGCCAGAAGCTCCTGCGCTACGACCGCGGGCTCGGCGTGCGCTTCGTAGCGGGGGCGGACGAGGCGGGTCGGGGGCCGCTCGCCGGGCCGCTCGTCGTCGCCGGCGTGCTGCTCGACTACGAATGCCTGCGCGAGCACCGCGTGCGGCCGCTCGCGCTGCTGAATGACTCGAAGCAGGTCGACTCCGAGACGCGGGACGAGCTGTACCGCGCGGTGCTCTCGTGCGCCGAGCGGATCTCGGTGCGCGTGTTCCCCCCGTCGGTGATCGATCGCGACGGCTTGCACAAGTGCAACCTGCGCGGGCTGCGCGAAACACTGTGGGCCTGCCAGCCCGCCGACGTCTCGCTCGTCGACGGCTTCAAGCTCGGTCCCCTCGCGCCGCCGCACCGCGCGGTCGTCGACGGCGATACGAAGAGTGCAGCGATCGCCGCCGCGTCGATCGTCGCGAAGGTGACGCGCGATCGCTACATGCGCACGGCCGACGCGATGTATCCCGGGTACGGCTTTGCCTCGCACGTCGGGTACATCACGCAGTCGCACACGCGCGAGGTTCGTGAACGAGGGCCCTGCGAGATCCACCGCCGCTCCTGGCGCGCCCGTGCGTACCTCACCGACGAAGAATTCGCAGCCGCCTCCTAGGAATGAGGCGGAGGTTCGCGCTGCCCGCTGGTACCGGTGGCGCGGCTGGCGTGTCCTCGATCACAACCGCTGGCTCGCCGGCGCCGAGCTCGACCTCGTCGTGCGCCGCGGGCGGGTGCTCGCGTTCGTCGAGGTGAAGTCGAAGAGCGGTGACGGCTTCGGCGACCCGTTCGAGATGGTCACCCCCGTCAAGATGGCGCGGATCCGGCGTGCCACGGAGATCTGGCTGCGCCTGCATCCCGAGCTGGAGGGGCTCCAGGTGCGCTTTGACGTGATCGCCGAGCGCGCCGGCAAGATCGAGCACCTGCCCGACGCCTTCTAGGAGGCCGCCGCCTCGCCGCGTCGAAGTGATTTCCGTGGCCGCCACGCAGCAGCAGATCTACGCAGGGCTCGATTCCGACCTCTCCTGGTCGGAGCAACAGCTGCCCGAGCGCGAACGGACGAAGCACGTCCACCGGCTCCACCCGTATCTGGGCAAGTACATCCCGCAGCTCGTCGAGGAGCTCTTCCGCCGCCACGTCCCGGCGCGCGGCCGCGTGCTCGATCCGTTCGCGGGCTCGGGCACGACGCTCGTGCAGGCGCTCGAGAGCGGGCTGCACTCCGTCGGCGTCGACATCGCTGCGTTCAACTGCTTGCTGATGCAGGTCAAGACGAGCGAGCACAAGCCGTTCGTTCTCGACCACGAGCTGCGCGACGCGCTCGCGCGCTTCGAGCGCGGTGAAGGCGACGCGCGGGACAAGAGCGCGTACGTGCGCGAGTGGTTCGCACCGCAGGCACGCGAGGACCTGTTGCGCTTCCGTTCGCTGATCGGCGAGTACGAGCACTCAGATGTGCTCCGCATCGTGCTCGCGCGTGCCGCGCGCTCGGCTCGGCTGACGACGCACTTCGACCTCGATTTTCCAAAGGTTCCGCAGGCCGGGCCGTACCACTGTTACAAGCACAAGCGCGAGTGCAAGCCGATCGAGAAGGCGGACCACTTCGTGCGCCGCTACACGCTCGACACGCTGACCCGGCTCAAGGAGTTCTCGCGCGTACGGACGAAGCGGAGCGTCGAGGTGCTGCACGGCGATGCGGGCGACCTCGATCTGCCCGGCCTCTTCGACGCGGTCGTCACGTCACCGCCGTACCCGGGCCTGATCGACTACCACGAGCAGCATCGCTACGCCTACGAGCTGCTCGGCCTCGACGATCTACGTCAACGCGAGATCGGTGCGGCGGAGCGGGGGACGTCGAAGGCCGCGATCCAGGCGTACGTCGACGGGATCGTCCGCGTGCTCGGCTCGTGCGGCAACGTGCTGAAGCCGCGCGGCCGGTTCGTGATCGTCGTCAACGATCGTCGCGCGCTGTACCCGGAGATCCTCGAGCGTTCGGGACTCGTGCTCGAGCAGCGCTACCAGCGGCACGTCAACCGACGCACGGGGCGGCGCGCGGGCGAGTACTTCGAAGACGTGCTCGTCGCCCGCCGCTCCTGAAATTCCGAGCGGCTAAAGGCGGCGCGCCTCGGGACAGCGTGGCCCCGAGGCGCGGCTCGCGAAGTCAGTCGTCTCCGACTTGATTCTCGTTGCCGTCGTCGCCCACCGTCTGGAAGAGGTGGTTCGCAACCCACTTCGTGACTCCCTTGCCGATCTTCACGCCGTCCTCGTCGGCGTTCCGGAAATGGATGCCCTGGAGGACGCGCGCGTCGACGACCTCGTTCCGTGCCTGCGAGGGGCTGGTGAAGGTTCGAGTTCCAGTGCCGCCGAGCAGCAACGAGTTCGTCGCGCTGAACGAGATCTCGTCCGTCCCGAAGAACTGCTGCGCGGTCACGGTCACCGCCGTGGCGAGGCTCGTGTGGCCGGACGGGTGGTCGGGGTACGGAGGCGTCGTGAGGAACGGTGTCC
This sequence comes from Actinomycetes bacterium, assembly GCA_025964395.1. Classification (GTDB taxonomy): domain Bacteria; phylum Actinomycetota; class Thermoleophilia; order Gaiellales; family Gaiellaceae; genus PALSA-600. Next base: position 4,237 of record JAOPYY010000047.1, read on the forward strand.
AGGTTGCGTCAGGCGACGTATCCGGGTTGCCGTCGTTCGCCGCTTCGTGAATCGCCGTGGCCGGCCGCCAGAACGACCAGCGCGCCTTGTCGGTCCAGACCGCGATCAACGTGTCCGCTGCGGACATGAACGTCAGCGCGTAGTACCGGGCGCTGTCCACCGTGGAGAGTTGCTGCTGGGTCGCGAGCGTCCGCACGATGCTGCTCCACAGGCGGGTCGGGTTCACCGCCCAGAAGTTCGCGATGTCGGTCTGGGCCTGCGTGCGGGCCGAGCCGGTTACACCCCCGAGTGCCTTGACCTCGTTGAAGTCCGCTGCGTAGTTCTCGCTCGTGACCGGGTCTGGGCCCTCTGAGGCGAAGTCCGCCGGATTGTCGTTCGCGAACGTCGTGACGTCCTTCAGCCAGGCGTTCGGGTCGCCTACCTGCGTGGACGGCTCCGGCCGCCATTGTCCCGGCGAGGCTCCGGCCGTGAACCGGAACCCGCCGGAGCGTCCGTCGCCCGCCCGTGCTGCCAGCATCGTCGACGCAGCGGCCTCCCCGGCCGCGATCCCGGCCGTCTTCGCCGGGCCGTCGGGAACGAGGGTGAGGGACGCCGCGTAGTCGGAGGCCAGGGTGTCCGGCGGCGGGGACAGGAGCCCGAGGAGGACGTTGTACGCGGCTGCCGCGACCGCAGCGTCCAGCGAGGCCGTGGCGCTTGCGGCCGGCTGGGCGAGGTAGGGCTGGCGCCCGCCGTCGATTGCGTTGACGGCGTCGTAGATCGCGCCATGCACCATCGCCATGCCCAAGATCGCTCGGGCGGATGGCATGGGGGTCAGCTGCGCCGAAGCGATCTCGCTCCAGTGCGTGACGGCGACGTCGGGCGGGGCTGCGGAGTGCCCGCCTGCGATCCGCGTCCCGGCCGAGGCCGCGGCGATGCTTGCGGTGAGCGCGAGAATTGCGATCAGTCCGAAGAGGCGCATTTCCCGATCCTTCCTGTGGCTGAGTGAAAACCGCTCGGCCGCGAGGGCGGTCAGGGACTCCGTCGCGCCGCACGCATCTTCGGCAGCGCTCCGGATAGGAGCCGAGTCGATCCCAGACGTCACCGTCCGACACCAGCTCCAACAACTGACGATACGACTCTGCTCGGGCAACTACAACCTCAGTTGAAAGACACGGAAAGGCAACACGTTCGGCACAGACACGTGACGATTCGTCGCCTACCGTGGCAACGTGCTCGCGCGCACCGTCACCCACGCTCTCGTCGGCATCGATCCTCGCCGGGTCGAGGTCGAAGCGCACATCCAGAAGGGCCTGGCGTCGTTCGCGATCGTCGGGCTCGCCGACAAGGCCTGCTCGGAGGCGAAGGAGCGAGTGCGCTCGGGTATCGCGTCGGCGGAGCTCCAGTGGCCGGTCAGCCAGCGAATCACGATCAACCTCGCACCCGCGGCGCTGCGGAAGGAGGGATCCGGTTTCGACCTCCCGATTGCGCTTGCGTTGCTCGCCGCGTCGTACCAGGTGCCGGCGCAGGCGCTCGAGGGGCACGCAGCCTTCGGGGAGCTGGCGCTCGACGGGCGGCTCAGGCCGGTGCCGGGCGCGCTCGTCGCGGCCGAGGGCGCGCGCCGCGCCGGCCTCACCAAGCTCCTCTGCGCGGCCGAGTCGGGGCCCGAGGTGGCGCTCGCGGGGATCGAGCCGATCGGCGTGCGTCATCTCGCGGAGGCTGTCGCCTATCTTCGCGGCGAACGCGACCCGCCGGAGGTGCCGCCGCCTGCCGATGACTTCGAATCGCTCGCCGGCGTTCCCGATCTCGCCGACGTGCGCGGACAGGAGCGAGCGCGCCGCGCGCTCGAGATCGCTGCGGCAGGCGGGCACAACCTGTTGATGGCGGGGCCGCCCGGCACGGGCAAGACGATGCTCGCACGGCGGCTGCCCGGGATCCTCCCGCTCCTCGGCGACGAGGCGTCGCTCGAGGTGACACGCATCCACTCGGTGAGCGGCGTGCTCGCGCCGGGCGGCGGCCTGGTGCGCGTGCCACCGTTCCGTGCGCCGCACCATTCGGCGTCGGTCGCGGGGCTGATCGGCGGGGGTCACGGCGGAATCAGGCCGGGCGAGGCGAGCCTTGCCCATCACGGCGTGCTCTTCCTCGACGAGTTGCCCGAGTTCCAGCGCGCGGGGCTCGAGGCACTCCGCCAACCGCTCGAGGACGGATATGTCCATGTGGCTCGCATCGGTGGCCGCGCCGTGTTCCCGTCGCGGTTTCAGCTCGTCGGTGCGATGAACCTCTGCCCGTGTGGAGGTCGCGGCGACGGCGCGGCGCATTGCTCGTGTTCGGCAGACCGGGTGCAGCGGTATCGCGAGAAGTTGTCGCGGGCGCTGCTCGATCGGTTCGATCTCTTGCTCACGGTGCCGCGGCCCCGGGCACTCGAGCTGGCCGGCGCTCCGGCAGAGGCGTCGACGCCGGTGCGAGAACGTGTGCTGGCGGCGCGGCGTCACCTCCGAGAGCGGTTGCCCACACGGAGCGCCGCGGCGGACGAACTGCTGACGCGCGCGGTCGACAAACTCCCGCTCTCCGGACGCGGTCGTGCGCGCGTTGCCCGGGTCGCCGCGACCATCGCGGCGCTGGCGGAGGCCGAGTCCATCGAGCCCGAGCACATCGGCGAGGCGCTCTCCTACCGGCCGCCGCGAGAGCTGACGGAATGAGCGAGCTCGCGACTGCCGTCTTCGCAGCGCACACCGATGCGCACCTGCTCGACGCGCCACGGTCCGCCCGGTTCGCGTCGTTTCGGGCGACGTTCGACGAGGCGCGATTCCTCCGTGAGCTGTCCGAGCGCGGGTACCGCTGGCTCGCGCGCAGCGATCCGGCGTTTCCGGGGCGTTTGCGATCGATCCACGATCCCCCGCCGGGGCTCTTCGTCCGCGGCGGGGCTCCGGTCGCGCTGCTCGACCGTCCCTCGGTCGCGATCGTTGGTGCGCGCGCATGCTCGCACTACGGCTCATCGGTCGCGGCCTCCCTCGCGCGTGAGCTGACCGAGGCAGGCGTGCTCGTCGTCTCCGGGCTCGCTCGCGGCGTCGACGGCTCGGCGCATCGAGGTGCGCTGCAGGCGGGAACGACGGTGGCGGTGCTCGGGTGCGGCATCGATCGCGACTACCCACGGACGCATGCGTCGCTGGCGGCGGAGATCGTGAACACGGGCCTGATCGTCTCCGAGTACGCGCCGGGCGTCGAGCCCGCACCCTGGCGTTTCCCGGCGAGGAATCGCATCGTCGCGGGGCTCACGCTCGCGACGCTCGTGATCGAGGCACGTGAGCGGAGTGGGGCGCTGATCACCGCGGATCTCGCGCTCGACGAGGGACGGGAGGTACTGGCGGTGCCGGGCGAGATCACCTCGCAGCTCTCGCGCGGGACGAATCACCTGCTGCGCCTGGGTGCCGTTCCGGTGACGTGCGCGGCCGACGTGCTGCGCGTCCTCGGCATCGACCCACCGCAGGCACGGGAGCCGCCCACGCTCGAGCCGAGACTCGAGCTCGTTCGTGCCACCGTCGCCGATGCGGCGGCGACGGCGGACGAGGTTGCGCAGGTGACGGGGCAAAGCGCGCGCGTGGTCGCGGCCGCGCTCGCCGAGCTCGAGCTGCTCGGGGTCGTCGAGGAGGTGGACGGTGTCTACCGCGCCGTGGTCAAGGCTTAGATCCGTCCGCGGCCCGTGAGGTAGATCCGGCGCCCGTCGGAGACCACCGGCGAGTACTCGCCGTCCGGCCACGTCCACAGGAGCCGACCTGTCGCGGCCGCGAGCGCGTACGTGCGGTGGGCGAACGTCGAGAAGTAGACGACGCCGTCGATCACGGACGCCGATATGACGTACTACGACACATCGGCAGGCGCGAAGGTCTTCGCAGCGGGCGCCTTCTCGATCGCCTGCTCGGTGTGGCAGGGGCACGTCCGCGAGCTGGTGACCAACCTGTGGGACTGGATGGCGAAGGACTGAACGTAGGATCACGGTCGTGAGCACGACCTCGCTTTGGCTGAAGGAGCCACACGAAGGCCTCCCGCGCTCCCGCTTCGAGGGGCGCGCGGAGGTCATCGTGATCGGCGGCGGCGTCACCGGCTGCTCCTGCGCTCTGACGCTCGCGGAACGCGGCGTGCGCGTTCGCCTGCACGAGGCACGCCAGATCGCAGGCGGCGCGAGCGGGCGCAACGGCGGCTTCGCCCTCCGCGGCGCGACGGCGCCGTACGACGAGGCACGGCGCGAGCTCGGCGACGGGCGCGCGCGGCTGGTGATGGAGCTGACCGAACGTGCGCTTGATCGGATGGAGGAGCTCGCCGGTGACGCATTCCGCCGAGTCGGGAGCCTGCGGCTCGCCTTCGACGAGGACGAGCGGGATGCGCTCCGCCGTGAGCACGATGCGCTGCGCGATCACGGCTTCGCGGTCGAGTGGATGGACGAGCTCGAGCCGCCGCTCGACCGGATGTATCTCGGCGCGATCCTGCACCCGCGCGACGGAGCGCTGCAGCCGGCGCGCTGGGTGCGACGGCTCGCCGCGCACGCGGCGAATGCCGGCGCCGAGATTCGTGAAGGCGAGCGCGTGACGATCGAGGAGCTCGACGCCGATGCGATCGTCGTCGCGGGCGACGGGTTCATCCCGCAGCTGCTGCCCGAGCTTCCGATTCGCGCAACGCGCGGCCAGGTGCTCGCGACCGAGCCACTGCGCGAGCTCCTCTACGACCGGCCGCACTACGCGCGCGGCGGCTACGACTACTGGCAGCAGCTGCCCGACGGTCGCCTCGTGATTGGCGGCAACCGTGACGTTTCGCTCGAGACCGAGGACACGGACGTGGAGGAGACAACCGTGCTCGTCCAGGACCGGCTCGAGGCGCTCGTCGAACAGCTCGTCGGCTACCGGCCCGCGGTGACCGACCGCTGGGCGGGCATCTGGGGCACGACGCCCGACCTGATGCCGCTCGTCGGCGAGGTGCGCGACGGCGTGTGGGTCGCCGGCGGCTACTCGGGGCACGGCAACGCGCTCGGGCTGGCATGCGGCGACCTCGTCGCGCGGGCGATCCTCGGCGAGCGTCCACCCGAGCTTGCGGCCTTCGACGTTGCGCGCTCAGCAGCGATGCGGCAGGCTCCGGTCGATGGTTCCTGAATCGCCGCTCGAGCCGGCCGAGCACGGACTCGCGCCCACGAGGAAGGGCTGGTTCGTCCTCAATGCGCGCGAAGCGCCGTGGGTCGCCCGCGAGGGGCGCGGCGTCTACAGCGAGTTTGAGGGCTTCGACGGTGCGTCCGACTTCTCGCAGCTCGGGATCAACGTCACGATCCTCGCTCCGGGCGAGCCCATGGCGATGTACCACTGGGAGGCCGACCAGGAGGACTTCCTCGTGCTCGCCGGCGAGGGCCTGCTGATCGTCGAGGGCGAAGAACGTCCACTCCGGCAGTGGGATCTCGTGCATTGTCCTGCCGGCACGAAGCACGTGATCGTCGGCGCCGGCGACGCGCCCTGCGTCGTGCTCGCAGTCGGCGCGCGCGATCGCTCGACGGGACCCGACTGGGGTGGCTACACGGTGGACGAGGCGGCGCTCCGCCACGGCGCAGGCGTCGAGCAGGAGACGACCGATCCGAAGCGGGCGTACGCGCGTTTCCCCAAGGGCAAGCCGACGCGTTACGGGGAGGGCTGGCTCCCCGACTAGCCCTTTTGGTCTGACAGTTCGCGCGCGTAGTTCGCGAGCGACCGCTGGTAGCGCGGCAGGTGCGGCGCCAGCGCGGACAGGGCGACCGACACGGCTTCACGTTCGCGGCCGGTGTCCACCAGAGCGAGTGCGAGGAATGCACTGACGGCATCGTCGAGGTGATCGGAGTCGGCTGCCCGCTCTTCGGTGAGCAACGCGGCGCTCTCCGACGCACGGCCGAGGTTGCGCAACGAGCTTGCCATCTGGATGACTGCGCGCCGCCGGCGCTGACCTTCCAGTCCGAGCTCGAGCGCCCGCGCGTACAACGGCACCGCCAGGTCGGAACGCCCCGTCGAGTCGAGCGAACCTGCGCGCTCGAACGCCGCGACCGGGCTGTCGACGGGCAGCTCGGCCGCGAGTTCGTCCATCAGCGCAACGAACGTTTCGTCGTTGTGGTCGTCGAGCGTCGCCCACAGATCGGCGAGCCGCTGCTCCCAGTCGGGCGAATCGGTCATCGGAACAGCGTAGACAGCCGCAGATCCGACAGAGCCGGTCGACGCTTGGCAATGTGTGTCGCATGGACGAGCGCGAAGAGCACGAGCGGGGCCTGGCGCGCTTCCTGGTCGGAGAATGGCGCGCGCGGTTTCGCGAGTCACTCGCTCCTGCCAAACGGCGCGACACGTTGCGGAGCCAGCTCCCGCACCTCACGCATCTCGACCCACGGTTCGCGACGCCGGTCCAACAGAGCGCATCCGAGCTCGGTGCGCAGCTCCGAGAGAAAGGCGCAGGGGGCCGTTGCTATCTCCTCTCGGAGGATCCCGAGCTGGACGGTCGCGAGATTGCGCTCGACGAAGCGCTTGTTGCGATCGTCGACGGCGCGTCACAGCACGCGACGTTCGTCTCGTGCCTACCGGGGCATCTCGCGTACTTCCACGAAGCCGACCCCGGCAATCGGTACCTGCTCGAGCTTCCCAGCTAGCTCGCATGACCGTTCGTGAACGTCGAACGAGAACTTACTGGCGGGTGCCGCGTCCCGACTGGTAATTCTCGCCGGCGGTCGACCTCTGACTGAGCCGCTGCGTCAACATCTCCTCGCGGAGACGCGCCGCCTCCGCCCGGTCGGCGATTTCCTCGGGTGTCTTCGGCTTCGGTCTCAGCGCCTCGAGGATCTTGCGCAAGCTCTTCATGACGGCGAGTCTAAAGCTCGAGCCGCGGCAGGTCGGGCAACTCGCCCGCGGCCTCGATCGCGGCCAGCGCGATCGCGAGGTCCTGGATCGCGAGGCCCGTCGAGTCGAACGCTGTGATCTCGGCGTCGTCACGGCGACCTTCTGCAGCACCGGACAGCACTGCGCCGAGCGCGGTCACGTCCTGCTCGGTGACGAGCCCCGCTTCGACCGCGTGCGCCAGCTCGCCACCGTGGCTCGCCTGCTCCCACTCGTCGCAGAACAGCCGTGCGC
>JAOPYY010000054.1 GCA_025964395.1 Actinomycetes bacterium
CGAGAGCTGACCGTCGTTTGTCCGGAGGCGCTTGACGCCCCCGACCAGCACGCCAAGGGTCGTCGAGTCGATGAACGTCGTGTTCGAGAAGTCGACGATCACCTGCTTGCCGCCCTGGCCGATCACCTCGAGCAGCTGCTGCTTGAACTCGGGTGCGGTGTAGAGGTCGACCTCACCGGCGAGGGAGATCACGTAGGCGTCATCAGAAAGCTGTTCGGTCTTGATGTCGAAGTTCATGACTCTCTCCCCCCGGTAGATGGCACGCCGGACTGCCGCGTGAGTCTAACCACCACTCGATGTGGTGGTCGAGATAGCCGACTGCAGCTTCAGGGACTTCAGGGCCTGCTTCACCTGCGGTGCGAGCGGGTCGGTCGGCGCCAGCTTGAGGAAGGCGTTGTAGGCGGCGATCGCTGTCTTCGTGTCGCCCGCCGCCTGTGCGGCCTGGCCGAGCTGGATCTGCGTCGTCGCGTCGCTCGGGTTCAGCGCCACGAGCTTCTGGTAGGCGGCCTCGGCGCTCTTCTGTGCGCCCTGGTAGTTCGAGTAGGCGGTGCTCTGCTTCGCCGAGGCCTGCTTCTGGATCGTGGCCGAGATCGGGTCCTGGAGCGCCGTCGGGTCGGCGAACGCCTTGCCCAAGGGGGTGGTCGAGGGGGGCGCGAAGACGGAGGCCGGAGAGGCGAACTGGGAGGCCTCGGTTTGGGCAGCCGTGTAGTCCGCGGCGTAGGTGTTCGCGAGCGTCCCGTACTGCGAGGCGAGCTCGGCGAGCGCGTTCTGGTCCTTCGGGCGGAGCGCGGTGTAGCGCTCGAGCGCGTTGACGGCGTCCTGCGTCTGCTGCTTCTGCTCGAGTGCGGTCGCGAGATCGCGCCACGCCTGCGCGTTACTCGGGTTCTTGTCGACCTTCGTCTGGAGCTTCGAGATCGACGTGCCGCCGCCGGAGCCAGAGCTGAACATGTTGCCGAGCACGTCGCTGATGCCCGTCGAGCCCGAGCCGACGCCGAGCAGGACGAAACCGAGCACGAACGCAACGGCGAGGCCGACGTAGGCCCACTTCGCGTGGTTGCGGAGCCGCTGGAAAAACAGCTGCTCCTGCCACTCGGGCGGCTTCTGCCGTTTCGGCGCAGCTACGGCTGCGGAGCGAGCATTCGCTGTCGGGCGGCGCTTGCGGTGCTGCGTACCTCTCGCCACTGTTCGTTGTCCTCGTTTGCGTAGCGGGTGTTGCCGTCGACGATTGTCTCGAGCACTCGTTCCGGCGAGCCGCCGTAGACGACGGCCGCCGCGGGATCCTCGACCGGATGGTACGGGCTTCCCGCAAGCGACACCACCGTCAGGTCGGCGCGCTTGCCGGGCGTCAGGGTACCCACCTGACCCTCGATCCGCAGCGCCCGGGCGGCATCGAGCGTCGCCATGCGCAGCGCATCCGTGGCCAGCAGGGCCTCGGGGCGCTTGGTCCGGGCACGCGCCATGTAGATCGCGGTGCGCATCTCCTCGAACATGTCGAAGGACGGCGTCGACGCCGGCGAGTCCGTCCCGAGGGCGACGCGCACAACCGCCTCGCGGAGCTCGGCGACCGGTGCGATGCCGCACCCGAGCAGGGCGTTCGAGCGGGGGCAGTGCACGACCGGGACGTTCCGCTCCGCGAGCAGCGCGATCTCGTCCGTGTTCACCTCGACGCAGTGCGCGCAGAGCAGGTCGGGCCCGAGCACCGGCTCGAGCGTCGCCACCGCGCGCTTCCCGGTGGGCGGCACGAGGATCGGTGCGATCCCCTGCAGCGGTCCGCTGCCGTGCTCGAGCCACTCGTTCTCGTTCGCGCTCTCGGCGAGATGGGTGCCGACGGGGATCCCGAGCGAGAGGCACCAGCGGTACGTGTCGAGCGAGCAGCTGTACGGCGCGTGCGGCGAGACACCGATGTGCACGAGCTCTGACTCCTCGGTCAGCGCGCGCTTCCGCTCGAACTGCCGCTCGGCTTCGGCTGGGTCGAGCGCGAACACCTCGAGGTAGACGATCGCCCGCAGGCCGAGCTCGGCCGCGGCGGTCGCAGCCGCGCCCGAGAAGCTGTAGTCCGCCGTCGTCGCGATCCCGGCGCGCAGCGACTCGAGGACGCCGAGGCGCGCGATCGCAATCATGTCGTCGCGCTCGAGGCGGTTCTTCCGCTCGACGTGCGTTGCGATCCACGGCCCGAAGGCCTGGCCATCTCCGAAGCCGGCATACATCGCGTACTCGAGGTGCGAGTGCGCGTTGACGAAGCCCGGGACGATCGCTGCGTCTGCGTGATGCCGCTCGGCACGGCCCTGCGTCACTTCGACGATCGCGCCGCCCTCGTAGCGGACGAGCCCGCCTTCGATCGGCGGCCCGTCGACGGGCAGCACCCAGTCGGCTGAGACGTCTGTCACGTTGTTACGGGCGCGGCGCTGCGTGCTGCACGGCGGTCGAGCAGGACGGAGAGCCAAATCGACCCCTCGTAGAGGATCACGAGCGGGATCGTCTCGAAGAAGGTCGTCACCGGGTCGATGCCCGGGAGCGCGACGCCGATCACGGCCACGATGAAGTAGCCGATTCGGCGGTTGCTGCGCAGCTGCCGGGTGGTCACGATCCCCATGCGCGTCAGGCCGACCACGAACAGCGGCAGCTCGAACACGAGCGCCATCGCGAGCAGCACCATCGTTGCGAAGCTGATGTAGGGCCGCGCCTGAACCTGGACGTTGTAGATCGACGAGTCGAAGTGCGTCAGGAACTTCGCGGCCGCCGGCAGTGCGACGTAGTAGCCGAAGAAGAGCCCGGCGACCATCAGCCCGGTCGCTAGGAAGATGAACGCCTTCAGCATCCGTTCGTGAGTCCGCTCGAAGGCCGGGATGAAGAACGCCCAGGCCTGCCAGAGGATCACCGGCAGCGAGATCGCGAAGCCGAGGTAGAGACTCAACCAGAGCGAGGTCATGAACGGCTCACCGATCCCGAGCGTCAGCAGCTTCCGGTGCTCGCGCGGCAGCTGGTCGGTCAGCAGCCGGACGACTTGCGCGTGCACGATGAACGCGGCGATCCAGGCGACGATGACCACGCCGATGCACACGAACAGCCGCTGGCGCAGCTCTTCAAGATGCTCGACAAGCGTGGCCTCTTCGCCGTGACCCAGGCGACGCGGCAAGCGCCTCATAGAGCTCTAGTGAACGGACTCGTTCTCGCGCGCGGGCGAGTGGGCCGTCGTGTCCTGCGTTGTCCCGACCGGGAGCTCCGCGCGATCGTCTGTCTTGCCGCTGACGGAGTCCTTGAACTCGCGCATCCCGGATCCGAGCGACCGGCCGATTTCCGGCAGGCGCTTGGCTCCGAAGAGCAGGAGGGCCAAAATGAGCAGGCCGACGATCTCCATAGGACCGATGTTCGGCATAGGGCCACAGTACCAGCGTTGCGGCGGTTTTCCTCGCCCGCGCAGGGAACCGGTGCTTCGGGGTTCGCCAAACAGGGTCCGGGTACCATCAGAGGTACGAGCAAGGCCTGTCTGCGCCTTGCCTCCCAGGACTGAGGAGTCACGAACTTGGCAACACTGGAGCTCAAGAATCTGCACGTCGCCCTCGAGGACGGCACCCCGATTGTCAAGGGCGTCGACCTCAAGATCTCCTCCGGCGAGGTGCACGCGGTCATGGGCCCGAATGGCTCCGGCAAGTCGACCCTCGCCTACGCGATCGCGGGCCATCCGGCCTACGAGATCACGGAAGGCCAGATCCTCCTCGACGGCGTGGACATCACCGAGGCCGGCGCCGACGAGCGCGCGCAGGCCGGGCTCTTCCTCGCCTTCCAGTACCCGCACGCGATTCCGGGTGTCACCGTCACCAACTTCCTGCGGCAGGCGATGAACGCCGTGCGCAAGGCCCGGAACGGCGGCGTCGACGACCCGATGCCGGTGCCCGAGTTCCGCAAGCTCTTCCTCGCGAAGATGGACGACCTGAAGGTCAGCCGCGAGCTCGCGTCGCGCTACCTCAACGACGGGTTCTCCGGCGGCGAAAAGAAGCGCGTCGAGATTCTGCAGATGGCGATGCTCCAGCCGAAGATCGCGGTGCTCGACGAGACCGACTCCGGTCTCGACATCGATGCGCTGAAGATCGTTGCGGAGGGCGTGCAGCAGCTGGTCGGGCCCAACATGGGCGCGCTCGTGATCACGCACTACCAGCGGATCTTGAATTACATCAAGCCGGACTTCGTCCACGTCTTCGTCGACGGCAGGATCGTCGAAGAGGGCGGCGCGGAGCTGGCAGAGAAGCTCGAAGTCTCCGGCTACGAGCAGTGGGAGACGCAGGAGGTGACTGCGTAATGGCTCAGACCGAATCGGAGATCGTTCAGGAGATCGGTTCCGACTACGGCACCAAGTACGGCTTCTCCAATCCCGACGAGGCCAAGGACTACTTCTTCAAGAGTGGCCGCGGGCTCTCGCACGAGCTCGTCGACGCCATCTCGGCGCACAAGAACGAGCCGGAATGGATGCGGAAGTTCCGCCACAAGTCGCTCGACTACTTCAACGCGCGTCCGATGCCCACGTGGGGCGGAATGCCCTCGCTGACCGAGATCGACTTCGAGAACATTTTTTACTACATCAAGCCGACCGAGAATCAGGTCGAGTCGTGGGAAGACCTGCCCGCGGACATCAAGGACACCTGGGACAAGCTCGGCATCCCGGAGGCGGAGAAGAAGTACCTCGCCGGCGTCGGCGCGCAGTACGAGAGCGAGGTCGTCTACCACAAGCTGCAGGAGAACCTGACCGCGCAGGGCGTGATCTTTCTCGACACGGACACCGCGCTCCGCGAGCACGAGGACATCTTCAAGCAGTACTTCGGGACGATCATCCCGCAGAACGACAACAAGTTCGCGGCGCTGAACAGCGCGGTGTGGTCCGGTGGCTCGTTCATCTACGTGCCGAAGGGCGTTCGCATCGAGCTGCCGCTCCAGGCCTACTTCCGCATCAACGCGGAGAACATGGGCCAGTTCGAGCGCACGCTGATCATCGTCGACGAGGACGC
>JAOPYY010000068.1 GCA_025964395.1 Actinomycetes bacterium
GTGGTCAAGCACTCGGCGGCGCGCAGCGCCGAAGTCAAGACCCGCGTCGAGGACGGCGTCCTGCGAATCGAGGTCAGGGACAACGGAAGCGGCGGAGCCAAGCCCGGCCGAGGGTCCGGACTCATCGGCCTCAGAGATCGCGTCGAGACGCTCGGCGGGAAGATCGAGATCGTGAGCCCGAAGGGAGGCGGCACGTCGCTGCGCATCGAGATCCCGGTGGACGGCGGCTGACGCTCGCGCGCGGGGTAGCCTGGGGACGTGGGTGGACGCTGATGTGCCGCCTGTTCGGCCTCGCCGCGGGCGCGCACCGGGTGAAGGCGGCGTTCTGGTTGCTCGAGGCGCCGGACAGCCTCGCGCTGCAGAGCCGTCGTGAGCCCGACGGCACCGGGCTCGGCTTCTTCGACGACGACGGGGCGCCGCGGGTCGAGAAGCGTCCGATCGCGGCTTACGCCGACAAGCAATTCGCACGTACCGCGCGAGAGGTGTCCTCGCGGACGTTCGTTGCCCACGTGCGCTTCGCATCGACCGGTGGGCTGCGTCCCGAGAACACACATCCCTTCGTGCAACACCGGCGGCTGTTCGCGCACAACGGAGTGGTCGAGGGGCTTGACCGCCTCGACGCGGAGCTCGGCGACTACCGGGCGCTCGTCAACGGCGACACCGACAGTGAACGGTTCTTCGCGCTGGTCACGAAAGAGATCGACGCGCACGGCGGCGACGTAGGCGAGGGCATCACGGCAGCCGCACGCTGGGCCGCCGCGCAGCTGCCGCTGTTCGCGCTCAACGTGGTGCTCGTGAGCGCGTCGGACCTCTGGGCGCTCCGCTACCCCGACACGCACGACCTCTTCGTCCTCGAACGCGCAGCCGGCGGCCCGCACGGCGGAAGGCACCTGGACCACGCCAGCCGGTCCGGGCGGGTCCGTGTGCGCTCCGGCGACCTCAGCTCGACGCCTTCGGTCATCGTCGCCACTGAGCGGATGGATGAGGATCCGGGCTGGCGCAACCTTCAGCCCGGCGAGCTTCTTCACGTGGACGGCGCACTGAACCTGACTTCGCGGATCGCACTCGACAGTCCGCCGGCGCACCTGTTGTCGCTGGCGGACCTGGACCCGCGAGCGGCGGCGTCGCAGCTGCCACGCGGCTGATCCGCGCGGTTGGAGTCCGCGCGGGCGGACGGCAGTTCGCCCCCCGCGAGCCGCCGCAGGGGCGGCCCGCGGGGCCGGCTGACCTATCCCGCGGGGAGGGAGCGCTGGGTGGTCGGCTGGGTGCCGAGCGTTGCGTTCAGCGTCAGCGTGTTCGATCCGCGGCTGACGGTCAGCCCGATCCGGTCGCCCGGGGCGTGGGCGGCGATGGCGGCCACGAGATCGCTGGTGCCGGTGATCTTCTTGCCGTCGACGGCGGCGACGATGTCGCCCGCCTTCAGGCCGGCGTCTGCGGCCGGGCCGCCGGCGGTGACCGAGCCGACGGCCGCTCCCGTCGCACTCGTCGACTGCGTCGTGGCCACGCCCAGGTAGGCGTGGCTGACCGTCTGACCGGCTCCAAGCTGGTCAAGCTCGCCGGCGACGAGATCGATCGGGACCGCGAAGCCGACGCCGGAGCTCTGGTCGGCGCCGCCGGTGGCGATCTGGTCCGCGATGCCGACGACGTGGCCGCTCGAGTCGAAGATCGGGCCGCCGGAGTTGCCGGGGTTCAGCGCAGCATCCGTCTGGATCGCGTGAGCGACCGTGTAGCCGTTGGGCGCCTGGATCGTGCGATCGAGGCCGGAGACGATGCCCGTGCTGACGCTCTCCTGGTAGCCGAACGGGCTGCCGATGGCCGCGACGGAGTCGCCGACGCCGAGCGCGGCGGAACTGCCGAGCGTCAGCGGGTGCAGCGTCAGGCCGGACGGGTTGACCTTCAGAACCGCGACATCGGTGGCGTTGTCCTGGCCGGCCAGCGTGGCCGTACGGGTGACACCGTTCGAGAACGTCACCTTGATCGACGTGGCGCCGTCGATGACGTGCGCGGCAGTGACGATGTGGCCCTGGGCGTCGGCCACGAAGCCGGAGCCGGTTGCCGTCGATTGCGAGGAGCCCTGGCCGAACGGCCCGGGCTGCGAGGCACCGGTCCCGGTAGCGGTGATGTCGACCACGCCGGCGGAGGCGCTCGCGTAGATCGCCTTCGCGTCCACGTTCGTCGACGACGTGTCGGACGTGTTGCTCGTCGAGGCCGGCACGACCGTGGTCGTGATCGCCGGCGGGTTGTTGCCGAGCGCGCCGGTCAGCGCGAGCGCGCCGGCGCTCGCGGCGCCCCCGAGGAGCGCGGTGATCGTCATCAGGACGGCGAGCGAGCGACCGCCGGGCGGGCGGCGGGGCGGGCGGCGGTCGTCGTGGTCGACGGGCGGGTCAGTGCGGCCGGGGCCCGAGGGGCCACGGTCGTCCGCACCGGCCGTCTGCGGGGGCGGGAACGTGGTGGCCATGTCCACCTTCCTTTCGATGAGGTCGTTCCATGAGCGGGTACGACTTCAGTTATGCGCCCGGCGCGCAGGGATTGCCCGTGAGGACCCTAGGAGCTACCTGAGAGCGGGCTCCGTCCGTGGCTGCGGGCAGCGCACGGTGAAGCACGCGCCGCCCTCGGGACGATTCTCGGCATGGACGCTGCCGCCGTGGGCGGCGGTCAAGCGGCGCACGATCGCGAGGCCCAGGCCGGCGCCGCCGGTCGCGCTGTTGCGCGTGCGGTCGGCACGAAACAGCGGCTCGAACAGCTGTGGCAGGTCGTCGGGGTCGATGCCCGGCCCGTCGTCGAGGATCTCGAAGCGGACCTCGGCCTCGCCGGCGCTGACGCGCAGCTCGACACGAGAGCGGGCGTGACGGGCGGCGTTGTCGAGCAGGTTTATGAGCACTCGCAGCAGTACGGCATGGTCGCCCTCCAGCACCACCGCATCGTCTGGTGCGACGACGACGATCGCCGGATCGACGGTGTCGGCCGCCTCCCGTGCGAGTAGTGCGACGTCGAGCGCCTCGCGCTCGAGTTCCGGCGCCGCGTACTCCAGCCGGCTGAACGTGAACAGGTCGCCCACCAGCCGGTCCAGCAGCGTCGCCTTGTCCTGCGCGCGGCGCAGCTGGTCGCCGTTCCCGATGCCGTGCTCGATCGCCTCGAGCGAGCCGCGCAGCGTGAACAGCGGCGTGCGCAGGTCATGGGCGATCGCGCTGACCAGAAAGCGGCGCTGCTCGTCGGCGGCCCGGCGCTCGGCCAGGGCGCCGCGCAGACCGTCGGCCATCCCGTGAAGCGCCGCGCCGACCTCGGCGACCTCGCGCGTGCGTGAGCTGACGGGTGTGACGTCGAGCTCGCCGCCGGCGATCCGCTGCGCGTCGGCGGCCAGCCGTGCGAGCGGCGCGACGACCCAGCGGCGCAGCAGCACGACGCCGGCGACCAGCGCGAGCGCAAGCGCCAGCATGCCGACGAGAGCTGTCGCAGCCACGCGCGCGGCGGTGCTCGGACGCTCGACGAACAGGGTCCCTGCGATCGGTCCGCTGACGAGCGGGTGCTCTTGGTAACGGGTCGTGAGCGTGCGCTTGCCATCGGGTTGCTGGAGCGTCGCCGCCAGCCCCTTGGTAACGAAGCCGCTCGGGCCCTTCATCGCACCGACCGGCGACAGCGGCGCCTTCGCCTTCGCCTTCGCCTCCGCAGCGTTCGCCTTCGCCTTTTCCGCCGCGGCGTCCGGCGACGCCCCCTTCGCGGCGAGGCCGCGATCGATCTCGAACGTGGGAGGGACGGCCTGGATGTCAGCCTCGACATGCAACGCTGCGAGCCGACGACTCAGGGTGTGCTGCGCCGCGGGCTGGGGCAGTTGCGCGCCGGTTTGCTCCACCACCTGCACGGCCGCGCGCAGGCGCCCGTCCAAATCGGACTGCTGGCGCGCGCCAAACGCCCACCACGTGGCGCCTGCGCCGAGCGCCGGGGCGGCGACCGCGAGCGCGAACCCGAGCGCCAGCCATGCACCGAGGGGCAGGCTGCAGAGCCGCCGTCTCATCGCGTCCCTGGCGGATCGAAGCGGTAGCCGACACCCCAGACCGTCACGAGCAGCCGCGGACGTGCGGGGTCCGCCTCGAGCTTCTCGCGCAGCTTGCGCACGTAGACCGAGACCGCGCTGCGATCACCCCAGGAGCCCCACAGCAACTCAAACAGCTGGTCGCGCCCGAGCACCTGACGCGGGTGCGCTGCGAAAACGCGCAGCAACTCGAACTCGCGCGCCGTCATGCGAACCGGGCGGTCAGCAAGCGCGACCTCGTGCGCGGCCAGGTCAATCGCGAGCTCGCCGAACCGGAGTGCGCTCGGCGCACCCCGATCGCCGTGGCCCGGCGTTCGGCGCAGTACTGCCTTGACCCGCGCGACGACCTCCGCCGGCGTCGCCGACTTGACGATGTAGTCGTCGGCGCCGAGCCCGAGCCCGCGCAGCTTGTCGCTGTCGTCCCCGCGCGCCGTCAGGAACAGCAGCGGCACCTCGGACTGCTCGCGAATGCGCCGGCACAGGTCAAAGCCCGAGCCGCCCGGCAGCATCACGTCGAGGAGAACGCAGTCGACCGGATGGGCGTCCAGTACCAGCAGCGCAGCGTCTGCGTCGCCGGCGGTGGCGACGCCAAAGCCCGCGACGCTGAGGAAGTCGCGCAAGAGCGCGACGATGTCCGGCTCGTCCTCGACCACCAGCACCGTCGGCTGCATTGCCGTGAGTGTCGCGCACCCCGGCGGCGCTCGTCGCGGTTTTCGGAAAGTCTTCGGCGGTTGTGCGCTGCCTGCTCGCGCGGCGCTGGTGCGATCCAGCCACTGTCCAACGACGAGAGGAACACAGCATGCGACGAATTCCCACGATGATCGCGTCCGCCGGCGCAGCGGCACTCACGACGCTCGCGGTCGTGGCGGCGGTGCCGGCGATTGGCGACGACGGAGCGGCTCCGCAGACAGCCGACGCGCTGGCGGCCTGCCTGCGCGCCCACGGACTCGACGGCGCACCGGACGGCGCCGCGTTGAAGCCGTGGCTCGGCCGGCGTCCGGAAGGGGACGCGACCACCGAGCGCGCGTTGGATGCGTGCGATCCGCAGGTCTCCAAGGACGAGGCCTCGGAGGTCTCGAAGGCCAATGCCGGGCCCTCCGAGCAGGAACTGCGCTCGTGCCTCAAGAACCACGGCATCGAGGTCCCCGGCGACGACCCGATGTCGCTCAAGCGCTGGATCGGCGAGCACCACGAACAGGCAGCCACCGCCTCCGCGCTTGAGGCATGCGACGTCGGGTTTGCCGACAAATCCGCGGCCGTGGCGCGCGGCAAGGACGGCCCGGTCTGCGAGGCGGGGCCCGCGAATCCGACGGACAGGAAGGCCACCCCAGAGGCTCCCGCCGCGAACGGCGGCGTGTCAGCCGGCACCTGATCCGAGAACCTCCAACGCCGCGATTTCGGGCCCGGCGGGCAGGCGCCGGGCCCGGCCCCCTGTTCACGCCTTGCTGACTCAATCGTGAACCTTCCGCCCGCCGGGCATCACTTGACATTTTCACCCCGTCAGGCGTACCGTCGGGCGAAATCCGTCTGGCCTGTCGTTACAGCTGATGGCCGCGCGGTACTACCGGCTTTGAGGAGCCGGCCAAGGCTCAGTGCTGTCGTCTGCAGCGGCATGCGCCAGTGACACGGCGCGCTCGGGGAATCGCTCCAGGGAGTTCCCGGGAGGGCCGGAGGAGGTGCGTTGGATGGCTGTGCAACCGCACCGCGCCAGGCAGCGAGCGAAGCGCCAACCTGGACCGATCCAAGCGGTACCGAGCGAAGTGCCCGCCAGGCAGAATGGGTGCGCGAGGCCGGCGAGCCGAAGCGTCCGGCGATGACCCGACCTCTATATGGGCTCGGGCGGCTTTGTGCGCGGCACAGGTTCGTAATCGTCCTGCTCTGGGTCGCAGTCGTGGTCGCGCTCGCCGCGGTTGCCAGAGGAACGGGTCAGCAGACGAGTGACGACCTCGTGCTCCCGGGCACGGACAGCCAGAACGCCACGGACATCCTGTCCACGCGCTTCCCCGCGGAGGCCAACGGCACGAATCCGATCACGTTCAAGGCGCCGCCCGGCGGCAAGCTGTCTGACAGCAAGTACAAGAACGCCATCGACGGCGTCGTCGACGCCTACAAGAAGGACCCGGCGATCCAGAAAGTCGTCAGCCCGTTCTCGAGCGGCGCCGACGGCGATCTCTCGAAGGGCAAGACGGCAGGCTTCATCTCGCTCACGCTGAAGGACGACCCGAGCAACCTGAGCGTCGCCGAGGCGCACGACATCATCAACGTCGCAAACCCGGCGAAAGCGGCCGGTCTGAAGGTCGCCGCGGGCGGCTACCTCGGCCAAAAGGTCTCGAAGCCCAGCACCCACCTCTCGGAGGTCGTGGGCATCGTGGCTGCGATCGTCATCCTGCTCCTGACCTTCGGAAGCTTCGTGGCGATGGGCTTGCCGATTCTCACGGCGATCCTCGGCCTCGTCAGCGGATTGAGCCTGATCGCCCTGCTCGGGCAGATCACCGCGGTGCCGACAACAGCGCCTGCGCTGGCGACGATGATCGGCCTCGGAGTGGGCATCGACTACGGGCTCTTCGTGGTCACACGCCATCGCGAGCAACTCCACGCCGGGATGGAACTGCGCGAGTCGATCGCGCGGACGACGGCGACGTCCGGCGGAGCAGTGGTGTTCGCCGGCGGAACCGTGATCATTGCCCTGCTCTCGCTCGCGCTGGCAGGCATCCCGCTTGTGCGGACCCTCGGCTACACGGCGGCAATCGTTGTGCTCATCGCGGTCGCCGCGGCGATCACGTTCCTTCCCGCGATCCTCGCCGTGCTCGGTACGCGCGTGAACGCGCTACCCCTGCCGGGGCTCAAGCTCCATCACGACCAGCGCCCGCACGGTTGGGCGCGCTGGGCGCGCTTGGTGGCCGCCCGCCCGTGGCCGGCCCTCGTTCTCGGTGTTGTCGTGCTGGCGGTGCTGGCGACACCGCTCCACACGCTCGAATTGGGGCAGACGAACGTCGGCGCCCTGCCGAAGGACACACAAGCGCGGCAGTCATATGACCGCATGAGCGGGGCATTCGGGGCGGGATCGAACGGCCCGATGCTGGTCGCCGTGAAGCTGACCAAGCCGGCCGCCAACGACCAGAAGCAGCTCGACGACGTCAAGAAGCAGCAGTCGGACCAGGAAAGCAAGCAGAAGCAACAGACCCAAACCAAGACTCAGCAGCTCACGCAGCAGCTCGAGGCCCAAGGCGTCCCGCCCCAGCAGGCTCAGGCCCAGGCTCAGCAGCAGGTATCGGCAGACCAGAAGAAGGACCAGTCCAAGCAGGCCGACCAAGCCACGAAGACAAAGCAGCAGGAGAAGTTCCTCGGGTCGAAGGCGTCCGACCCGCGGCTGCAGCAGCTGCGAACCGACATGGAGAAGACGAAGGGCGTGAAATCGGTCACCGAGCCGCTCGTCAACAAAGGTGGAACGGCTGCCGTCTACACGCTCGTCGCCACGACCGCACCGTCTTCGGACGCCACCAAGACGCTGGTGAGCACCCTGCGCGACAAGGTGATCCCCAAGGCGACGAAGGGGCAGGGGCTGTCCGCGGACGTCGGCGGCACGACAGCCGGCTACATCGACCTCGCCAAGCAGATCGGTTCCAAGCTGCCCCTGGTCATCGGCATCGTGCTCGCGCTGTCGTTCGCCTTGCTGGCGCTCGCTTTCCGCTCGCTGATCGTGCCGCTCAAGGCGGTGGTCATGAACCTGCTCTCAATCGCGGCTGCCTTTGGCGTGGTCACGTATGCCTTCGGGCACAGCTGGTCCTCCAAGCTCGTGGGGCTCGAGGGACCCGTGCCGATCGTGTCTTACGTGCCGCTGATGATGTTCGCGATCCTGTTCGGGCTCTCGATGGACTACGAGGTGTTCCTGATGACGCACGTGCGCGAGCGCTGGCAGGCCACGCGCCACGCGCACACGGCCGTCATCGACGGCCTGGCCGGTACCGGACGCGTGATCACGTCGGCCGCGCTGATCATGGTCAGCGTCTTCTGTGCTTTCGTGATCAACGGCGACCCGAACATCAAGCAGTTCGGGCTCGGCATGGCCGCCGCGGTCGCGGTCGACGCCACCGTGGTGCGGTGCCTGCTCGTGCCGGCGATCCTGGTGCTTCTCGACAAGTCCGCGTGGTGGCTGCCGCGCTGGCTCGACCGGGGACTCCCGGAGATCAGCATCGAAGGCGAGGAGTACTTCGCCGAGCGAGACGCCGCCGCGGCGCGTGAGGAGCGGCGGGTTCCCGCGAAGGTATGAGCGTCGCACTCGAGATCGCACGGGTCGCCGGTCAACCTCGGCGCGTGCAATCGGCCGAGATCGGCCTCGAGACGGACGACTCAACGAAAATGCCCGCCGCAGCGGGCGTTTCCAAGAGAGCCCAGTGGGGGACTCGAACCCCCGACCCCCTCCTTACCATGGAGGTGCTCTACCAACTGAGCTAACTGGGCGGTGGCGGCGGAGGTTAGCGTCGCGGCGCAGGTCGTTGGTGGTCACCGCCGCGGCACGCGGGCAGCGGCGGCAGCAGGAGAACTGCGAGAGCAGCCCCAAGAAGAGCCGGCGTCCATCCACCTCATCGTTGGGCGCGCGTTTCCGATTCAGGGAGCACCGGTGTCCCTGCGGGCACGGCCACCAGGTGCGGGCCTAGACCGGCGTGTAAAGGTGCTTTACAAACGGCCTTGAATGGGGGGAGCAGGATTCGAACCTGCGTACGCATAGCGACTTGGTTTACAGCCAAGCTCCTTTAACCACTCGGACATCCCCCCGAGCTATCGCGAGCCGATTGTAGAGCCGGGCATTCGCTGCGTGCGATCCGGAATCGGGTCCCCGGGGGCGACTTCGCATTCGCTGTATTTCTCTCCCCCGAGCGTGACGGTTCGCGCCCCGTCCAGCGCCCACGAGGGCAGGAACCAACGTCGGCCATCTCCCACGTGCACGTAGACGTAGTCACAGCGCGCAGGTTCGAAGAGCTTCGTCGTACCGGTCCAGCTCTGGTTTCCGCCGTGAGTGCACAGCTGAGCACACCACCGCCCGAGCTTCGTCCGGCGGGCAGTCGTCTTGACTTCGACCCGGCAGATTCGATCGCCGAAGTCAGCGATCAAGTCGTAGTCAGGACAATGGCCGATCGGCTTGGACACGACGGCGCCCTGGGCCGTCAGCCACAACGCCCCGGACATCTCGCCGAAGTCGCCTTGGATGCGCGGATGCATGCACCGAACATACGTTCGGCGTCGGACAGAGACGCCGCGTTACGAGGCGTCTCTGAGTCGCAGCGCTTACGGCAATGACTCGAGCTTCTTCATCGTGTTGTTCTCGATCTGGCGGATTCGCTCGCGGGTCACTCCGAAGGCTCGGCCGACCTCCTCGAGGGTCCGGGCCTGGTGGCCGTTCAGGCCGAAGCGCATCTCCATCACCTCGCGCTCACGCTCGGGCAGCGCCTCGAGCGCCTTGCGCACGTTCTGGCGGCGGAGGTTCTCCGATGCCAGCTCGAACGGGGACTCGGCTGTCTCGTCCTCGACGAAGTCGCCCAGCGACGAGTCCTCGTCCTCGCCGATCGGCTTCTCGAGCGAGACCGGCAGCTGGGACATGCGCAGGATGTCCTTGACCTCGCGCGCGGTCCACTCGAGCTCCTTCGCTATCTCCTCCGGCGACGGCTCGCGGCCCATCTCCTGGACGAGCGAGCGCTCGACGTGGACGACCTTGTTGAGCTTCTCGACCATGTGGACCGGGATGCGGATCGTGCGCGCCTTGTCTGCGATCGCGCGCGTGACCGCCTGGCGGATCCACCAGGTGGCGTAGGTGGAGAACTTGTATCCGCGCCGGTAGTCGAACTTCTCGACCGCGCGGATCAGCCCGAGCGAGCCCTCCTGGATCAGGTCGAGGAATGTCAGACCGCGGCCAAGGTAGTTCTTCGCGATCGAGACGACCAGGCGCAGGTTCGCCTCGATCATCTGCTGCTTCGCGCTCATGTCGCCGCGCTCGATGCGCTTGGCGAGCGTGACCTCCTGCTCGGCAGTGAGCAGGTCGACGCGGCCGATGGAGCGCAGGTAGAGACGGAGCGAGTCGAGCGACGGCTCGACGGTCAGATCGAGCTTCGGCGCTGCCTTCGCTTCGTCCTCGATGAGCGGCTGCTCGTGCGGGAGGCGCTTGTGCTCCTCGCCCTCGACGAGCTCGACGCCGTGGTCGATCAGGTAGGTGGTGAAGTCTTCGACTTGCTCTTTGGTGAGCTCGACTTCCTCGATTCCCTTGACGATCTCGTCATAGGTGAGGAATCCCTTTTCTTGTCCCGTGGCGACGAGCTTGTGGAGTTCCTCGACGTCGGGAAGAGCAATATCGACAGTGAGCACCTGAGCACGACCTCCGGCTACTACGCGGTTGACGGGGGACAACAGCAACGCAGGAACCGGGCCTTCTCCTCTTTACTTCACCCGGTTCACCCTCTGAGGTGGGCTGACAATACATCACTATTCGGTGAACGGGATCATTTTTTTTGGAGACAGGACTCGAGCAAAAAAGTGTGCTAGTGACCGGCGGCTCGGGCGGCATCGGAGCCGCCTGCGCGCGGCTGTTCGCAGCCGAAGGCGCAGACGTCGTGGTGCACTATCACCGTGGGCGCGAGCGGGCGGAGGCGGTCGCGAGCGAAATCGGCGGGCGCATCGTCGGGGCCGATCTGACCGACGAGGCCGAGGTCGCGCAGCTGTTCGAGACGGTCGGCGACCTCGACGTCTGCGCGGCAATCGCCGGCGTGTGGCCGCAAGGCGATATACCCGTCTGGGACCTCTCGCTCGAGCGCTGGCGCGCGACGCTCGACGCGAACCTCACCGCGACGTTTCTGACCGCGCGCGGCTTCCTCGGGCAACTCGGGGAGCGCGAAGGGGCGCTCGTGCTCTGCGGCTCGACCGCAGGGCTGATCGGCGAGGCAGGGCACGCCGATTATGCGGCCGCGAAGGCCGCGATCACGGGCGGGCTGCTGCTCTCACTGAAGAACGAGGTCGTCCGCCGGCACCCCGCCTGCCGCGTCAACGCCGTCGCGCCCGGCTGGACGGAGTCGCCGATGACGCGCGGCCACGTCGATCCGGAGAGCATCCGGCTGGTCTCCCGGACGATGGCGCTGCGCAAGGTCGCGCAGCCCGAGGAGGTGGCGGTGCAGGTGGTCGTCCTCGCCTCGCCGATCCTCTCCGGCCACGTCACCGGCCAGGTGGTGACGGTCGCCGGCGGCATGGAGGGACGCGTCCTCCACGAGACGTAAGCTCGAGCGGTGCTCGCACTCGCCGCCTTGCTGCTGGTCGCCGCGCATCCGCCCGCGGCCTACGTCGACACGGGGGCCGCGCACGTGCCGCTCGCGATCACGTCGTGGTGCTGGGATTCGGGCTGCGGAGCGCCGCTCGGGCAGGCGGGCCGACGCGTGGTCGTCGCGCGCGGCGCGCCCGTCCGGGTCGAGCTGAAGTTCGATCCGGTGGAGGCGACAGTCAACGTCGCCGGCGGCCCTGCCACGCCGACGACCCGCGGCCGGGAGGTCAGCTGGACCGCGACACGCGGCGGCGGCCTCACCGTCTACGTGAAGTACCGGCGCGGCTGGGTCATCTACTCCGCGCGCCTCGCCCTGCGCTAGAGAACGGCGGTGGTAAACGAAAGCGGCCGGCTTGCGCCGGCCGCTCACCTCGCCGCAGGAAAGATTGCCGTCAGTCCCAGGGGAGGATCTCTTCCACCTATCGGCGTTTCGCGAACCGCCCTTGAATACGAAGACGGCGCCGCCGCCGACGCCGTCTTCTTATGGGAGTGTCCGCCCCGCTTTTATCCGGCCCCGCCGCAACGGGCCCGTGCAGGTGACAGTCGTAGTCTCTCCCGCCGGCACCGGTTGATCCATCACCCGTTTCGTAGTTGACCGCGCCGCTTGACTACCCTCAACAATCCTGTGAGCACCTTCGAGTCCCGGCTGCGCGAAGGGCCGCCGATCGTCGCCGACGGCGGCCTGGGCGTCGTCCTGTCCGCAGCGGTGCCCGGGTTGCGCACGCCGGAGGAGGCGAACCTCCGCGCGCCCGACGCCGTCACCGCCGTCCACGTCAGCTTCATCAACGCGGGCGCCGACCTGATCGAGACGAACACGTTCGGCGCGAACCGGCGCAAGCTCGCGCAGCACTTTCTGGAGGACGAGTTCGAGCGGATCAACTCGACGGCCGTCAAGCTGGCGCGCGACGCGCGGGAGATCTCCGGGCGCGAGGTCTTCATCGGTGGGTCGATCGGCCCCGTCGGCCCGGACGGCGGTGAGCTGGTCGCGGAGCAGGCGCGCCTCCTCGAGGGGCGCGGCGCCGACGTCTTCATGCTCGAGACGTTCTACGACCTGGACGAGCTGGAGGAGGCGGTCGCGGCGGTGCGGTCGGTCTCCGCGCTCCCGATCGTCGCGCTGATGAGCTTCGACAGCGACGCGGTGACGATGGCCGGCGTGACGGCGCGCGACGCGGCCGCCCGGCTGCGCGGGCTGGACATCGCTGCGTTCGGGGCGAACCACGGTCGCGGCCCCGCCGCCGCCCTGACGGCGCTCGCGGAGATGTCGGGTGACGGCGCGGTGCTCGCCGCCCTCCCGAACGTCGGTCTCGCGACGATGACGGGTGCTCGGATCTCGTTCCCGCACGCAACGCCCGCGTACTTCGGCGACTTCGCGGCGAGTGCGCGCTCCCTCGGCGCGCGCCTGATCGGCGGCTGCTGCGGCACGACGCCCGCGCAGATCGCGGCGATCCGGCAGGCGGTCGACGAGGACCGGCCCGCACGCGCGGCGTCCCCGTCCCGCGGGCGCGAGGCGGTTGCGGCGCCGCCGTCGCACGAGGAGCCGACGGAGCTGGCCCGGCTCTTCGCCACCGGCGAGTTCGTCGTCTCGGTGCAGCTCGACCCGCCGCTCGGCGGGAGCGTCGGCGGGCTGATCGATGCGGCGCGCACGATCCTCGAGTCCGGGAAGGCGCACGTCGTCGACGTGAACGACAATCCACGAGCGCGCGCCCGGATGAGCGGGATGATCGCGTCCGCCGCGATTCAGCGCGAGGCCGGGATCGAGGTGATCCCCCACCTCACGCCGCGCGACTCGACGATCGCCGGGCTCGAGTCGCTCTTGCTCGGGTCACATGCCGAAGGACTGCGAAACGTGCTCGCAGTCACCGGCGACGCACCGGAGGCGGGCGACTATCCGGGTACCGGATCGGTGTACGACGTCGACGCGATCGGTCTCGTCGAGCTGATCACACGGCTGAACGAGGGCACCGATTTCCACGGACGCGCAATCGATGCGCCGACCTCGTTCTTCCCCGGCGTGGCGGTCAACCCGACGGCCGACGACCTCGAGCTCGAGGTCGATCGTTTCCATCGCAAGATCGCGGGAGGCGCGCGGTTCGCGATGACGCAGATCCTCTTCGACATGGAGTACTTCGACCGCTTCTTCGAGCTGTTCGGCGGCCCGTCGCCGATCCCACTGCTCGTCGGCGTCTGGCCGATCCGCTCGCTCGAGCTGGCCGTCCGCGTGCACAACGAAACGCCGGGAATCGTCATCCCGGAGCACGTACAGGAGCGCTACCGCGCTGCGGGCACGAATGCACCGCAGGTCGGGATCGACCTCGTGCACGAGCTGATCGAGCAGTCGCGCAAGGTTGCCGCCGGCGTGTACATCGTTGCGCCGTTCCGCCGCCCGCTCGGCATCCTCGAGGTGCTGTAGGGGCTCGGTGTGGCACCGTTCGGGGCTCAACTGTGCCCCCGATCCCCTACTACCCGCAGGAGCCGGTCGAGACCGGGTGCTTCGCACGCGCCAGGTCGGCACGCACGGGCGGAGCGGGCACGCCGTAGCCGCCGCTGCTGCCGATCCGCGCCGCGAAGACCGTCGCCTCGACCTGGCCGCGCTCGTTCACGGCGGGGCCGCCCGAGTTGCCGTGGCGAACAACACCGCTGAGCGCGGTCACCTCGCGCAGCTTCCCGTTGACGAGCACGTCGGCGGTCGAACCGATGCGCCCCGGACGTGCGTCAAAGGGGCCGTTCTCCGGGTACCCGAGGATCGCGACGGGGTCGCCGGCGTGCGGGTCGACGAGCGGCAGCGGTGCCGCCGCGAGCGCCGGAACGCGAAGCACAGCGACGTCCTCCTTGCGATCGACGACGAGCGCTGTCGCAGTATGACCGTTCACCTCGATCCCCTTGCCACCCGCGACCACGTGCGCCGCAGTGACGACGATGTGTGGCCGCGCGACCCAGCCGGAACCTTCGACGCCGAGGCCGCATGCGGTCGCGGTGATGCGGACGACGCTTGGTCGCGCGCGCACCACAGCGGCTGAGGAGAGGACGCGCGTGTCCGGTGGCACCGAGGGCGGCGCCGGCCCGGCGATCTGCGGGAAGGGATCGACGCGCGCGAACGCACGCAGGACCGTGCGCGGCGGCGCGATCGTGTTCAGGTGCTGCAGGATCACCGACTGCTGCACCTCTGCGCGCAGCTTCGTCTGGCCGGGGAGCTGCAGGAGCACGGCGCCGGCGACCCAGACGATCGCCAGTCCGAGCGCAGCGCCCGCCGCGAGGCCGCCGAGCGAGTCGAGCATGCGCAGCGGCGGGATGACCGCGAGCGCGCCGCGCGCGAACGACCCGAGCATCGACGCGACCGACTGCAGCAGGAGAGCGCCGACAACGGCGCCGCCGAGCCCGACGAGCGGCGTGTAGGGCGAGCTCGCGCCGTTGTGGAGGAAGTGCGGCGCGAGGCGTGCACCGAGCACCGCGCCGGCCGCGAGCCCCGCGAGCGAGAGCGCAGTGGCAACCAGCCCTCGCTTGAGTCCGGAGAGCGCGGAGAGCCCCGCGATCGCCAGCGCGATCCAGTCGACGCGAGTCACCCGGCCAACTTAGCCGGGTGTCAGGGGATCCCTGCCGCCGCTACACTGGCCGCCGTACCGGGGGCGTAGTTCAGTTGGTTAGAACGCCGGCCTGTCACGCCGGAGGTCGCGGGTTCGAGTCCCGTCGCTCCCGCTCACGAAGACCCCGGAAACGGGGTCTTCTCTTTCTAGCCCGACGGCATTACCTGCAGCATCGCGCCTGTCGTGAACTCGCGATAGGACTTGATCGCCCGGGCGGCCGCTAGGGCCGCCGCCGGCGATTACGAGCTCGGACTTCTTCATCGGGTTCTCCTCCTGATTCGCGGCACCGCGCGTGGACGGACCTCGGTCGTACTCATGTCTCGGTCGCCCGCCCACTCGGCCTACGCGACGTGAGCGTCGCGCGCGGTCGTCGCGATCCTCGTTTCTCGGTGGACGTAAGGACGGCGCTCGAGCCGGCACCAATAACCCACATCCCAAAGTCAAGGAGAATCGATGCCGTACGGGAGCTGGATCAACCAATTGCCGACAGGTTTCTTTCTGGCGGTGCATGTCAGTGCGTTTGCGCTCGGCGCAGGCTTTGCATGGCTCGCCGTCAAGCGCGAGCTCACACTGCTCAGCGCGGCGTTCTCGCTATTCGCCGTCGCCGAGCTCTTCTACATGACCTACCACCTCGACTGGACCGTGTTCCTGTTCGCGCACACGATCGCCGAGGTCCTCGACCTGGTCGCGTTCGTGCTCGTGTTCGCAGCCGCCGTCTACTCGACCGTGCGCCGGCCAGCGCTCGGGGAGGCGAAGCCATGAGCTTCAGCCGATTCCTCCTGCCGGCCGTGGCGGTGCTCACCGTGACAGCAGTCGCGGCGGGCTGCGGCGGCACGGGCTCGAGCGCACCGGTGGCGACGACGCAGGTGTCGATGGCCAAGAGCTATCGCTTCGACCCGAAGACGATCGAGATCAAGGCCGGCCAGACCGTCACCTGGACGAACAACGACAACTTCACCCACACCGTGAAGGTCGGCGGGCAAGACGACCACAAGGTCGGCCGCGGCGACAGCGTCTCGATCAAGTTCGACAAACCCGGCACCTACCACTATGTCTGCACGCTGCACAGCCACGACATGCACGGAACGGTAATCGTCCAATGACGCTCGCCGACCTGCGAACCGACACCGTCGTCCTCACCTGCGCGATCAGCGCCGGGATCCACGGCGCCCTCATCCCGGACCACTTCCGGGAAGGCACGGAGGCCGGGATCGGTTTCGTCGTCGCGACCGCTCTGCTCGCCGTTCTCGCCGTCGCCCTGACGCGCAACCCATCACAGCTCGCTCTCGTCGGGACGGCAGCCGTCTTCACCGGCCTGATCGTCAGCTATGCGCTCGCGGTCACGACCGGAGTCCCCGTCCTCCATCCCGACGTGGAAGCGGTCGACGGGCTCGCACTCTTCACCAAAGCGATCGAGATTGCTGGCCTTGCCACGGCGGCGAGCCTCGTGCGGCGACCATCACTCGCCACCCTCCCACAACCGAGAGGAACACTGATATGAACAGCACCCGGGCCGCCCGTCCGATTCCAATCGCCTTGACGGCGCTGGTCGCCTTCTTCAGTGCCCTCGCCGCCCTCGCCGTCTCCAACGGCATGAACATGGCGCAGGCTCACGGCAACGCGCCACACCAATCAACGGCCCCAATGGCGATGACGATGACCGTCCACTCGTCCCCCGCACTGTCGGCGAAGGGCGTCGCGCTCCGCACGGACATGCGCAAGCTCTGGGAAGACCACGTCACCTGGACGCGCCTGGCGATCATCAGCCTCGAGACGGGTACCCCGGACACCAACGCCACCGTCGCACGGCTGCTCCAAAACCAGACCGACATCGGCAACGCGATCAAGCCCTACTACGGCACGGCCGCCGGTAACGAGCTGACCCAGCAGCTACGGACGCACATCCTCATCGCTGCCGACCTGATCGCCGCCGCCAAGGCGGGCGACCAGACGAAGCTGGCTGACGCTCAGGAGCGCTGGAACGCGAATGCCGACCAGATCGCGGCCACGTTGAACGGCGTCAACCCGCGCTTCTGGAAGCTCAGCGCGATGAAGGATGAGATGCGCATGCACCTCGAGTTGACGACCGCGGAAGCCGTCGCGCGGCTCCAGGGCAAGTGGGACGCCGACGTCGTCGCCTACGACAAGGTGGTCCAGCACATCCTGCACATGTCGGACATGCTCAGCAACGGCATCATCAAGCAGTTCCCGGCCCGCTTCCGCTAACTCCATCAACTGCAAGCGAACCGCAAGCTCCTCCCCGCCCCGAGGCGCCGCCTCGGGGCGGACGCGAGCGAGGGGAAGATCCGTCAGCGTCTGAGCCGCGGATATTGAGTCCAGAGGTAAGGATCGGCCACTTGGCGGCACGAAAGAGACATGCAGACGAAAACGACACCGGACGCGGCCGTCGATGAGGTCCTCCGCTGGCGCCGAGAGCAATTGAATAGATCCGGCTTCTCGCTCCCGCTCGCGGCCGAGGTTGCCAACGATCCACGCTACGACCTGCACGCGCTGATCGAGTTTGTCGAGCGCGGCTGCCGGCCCGACCTCGCCGTGCGGATCCTTGCGCCGCTCGAGGAGGAAAGCGCGGCATGAGCATCCTCGACCCGGCTACGGTGGAGGTCATGGAGGCCCTGGTGTCGCGGAGCGCGTCGCCGGCGTCACTGGCGTCGGATACATCCCTTGACGCCGAGTCACGCGAATGGCTGCGCTCGCTGCGCGCCGCCGACGGTACCCGCGACGCCGCGATCGCGCGCCTGCGCGCGCTCCTTCTCCGTGGCGCACGCTTCGAGGTGGCTCGGCGGAGGCCGACTTTGCCGCACCTGCGCGGCAACGAACTCGACGACATCGCCACCGAGGCCGCCGACGACGCACTCATGAGCGTCCTCAGACGCCTCGACGACTTCCGGGGCGCCAGCCGCTTCACCACCTGGGTCTACAAGTTCGCCCTGCTCGAGGCGGCGGTCAAGCTCCGAAAGCGCGCCTGGCAAGGACGCGAGGTCCCCCTCGAGCCCGAAGGCTGGGGCTTGCTCTCGAGTGCCGGCCTCGAGCCTGACGCCGAGGCGGAGCAGAGGGAGCTTCTCGAAACCGTGCAAGGCGCGATCGCCGAGGTGCTGACCTCGCACCAGCGGAGCGTCCTGGTCGCACTCGCGTTGAACGGTGTCCCGATCGACGTTCTCGCCGAGCGCTTGAACACCAACCGCGGCGCGCTCTACAAGACCTTGCACGACGCCCGGCGCAAGCTACGCAAACACCTCATCGAGCGCGGACTCGCGCTCGATGAGTGGCTGGAGGAGAAATGACCATGGAGCGACCCGATCTCAAGCAGGCGCTGGGCCGACTCCTCGGACCGGCGGAGGCCGAAGTGGGCTGCGACGCCTGCTTCCAAGAGCTCGACCGCTATGTCGAGCTCGAACTCGCCGGCAAAGACGCCGACGCAGCTGTGCCCGGCTTGCGCGCACACCTTGACGGCTGCCCGGCCTGTCGCGAGGAGCACGACAGCCTGTACGCGCTGGTCGGCGGTGAGCACGCTCCCTAGCGGTCATCGACGTTCGTACCGACCATCGAGTCACTTCCCCCCTGCCGCGCGGAAAGACAACATTCCGTGGCCCCTCGTGGCCCAGTCGCCGCCCGTCGTAACCCCCGAACTCGCCTGTCACGCCGGAGGTCGCGGGTTCGAGTCCCGTCGCCCTCCCTGCGAGGATGCAAGCGCTGTCAGCAGCAAGGCGGACCCGATGCCGACGGCGAGCTGGCTCGAGGCGCGGATCGAGCGAACCTACTCGGGGGAATCCTAACCGGACGACCAGTTCCGGGTGCGCATGCTGCCGGGGATCCTCCAGGGATGAGTCTTCGCGTCGCGATCGCACACGAATGGCTCGTCCGCTTCGCAGGTTCGGAGCGTTGCGTGAGTGAGATGCTCGAGCTCTTCCCGGACGCGAGGCTGCTGACGACCGTCGTCGCGCCGGACCGCCTTCCGCTCGAGCTGCGATGCGCTCGGCCGTCGCTCCTCCAACACATCCCCGGAGCGCGGGACCACCACGAGTGGCTGCTGCCGTTCATGCCGGTCGCCTGGCGCCTCATGGAGCCGCAGCGGGACGTAGATGTCGTGATCTCGAGTAGCCACGCATGCGCCAAGGCGGTCCCGATCGCCGACGGAATCCCACATCTCTGCTACTGCCACACGCCGATGCGGTACGCGTGGAGCTTCGATGCCGAGCAGGCGCGGTTTCCGCGGTCGTTGCGCCCGCTTGCCCGTCTCGGTGCTGCCTGGTTCCGCGCCTGGGACGCTCGCACCGCCGTCTCCGTGACGCGCTTCCTCGCGAATTCGCAGGCGGTCGCGGAGCGTATCCAGCGCTGCTACGGACGCACGGCCGAGGTCGTGCACCCGCCCGTCCGCACCGACTTCTTCACACCGGGCGGGACCAGGGACGACTTCTTCCTGTACGTCGGCCGGTTCGTGGCGTACAAACGTCCCGAACTCGTGGTCGAAGCGTTCGCGGACCTTCCTGATCGGCTTGTGATGGTGGGCAGCGGGCAGATGGAATCCCGGTTGCGCAGCCGCGCAACGGCAAACATCGAGTTCGTCACGGATGCCGACGACGACCGGCTTCGCGATCTCTACCGGAGCGCGCGGGCGCTGGTCTATCCAGGAGAAGAGGACTTCGGCATCGTCATGGCCGAGGCGCAGGCTTGCGGAACGCCGGTCATCGCGCTCGCGGCCGGTGGTGCGCTCGACATCGTCGAGCCCGGCCTGAACGGTTGGTTCGTCGCCGACCAGACGCCGACGGAACTCCGCCGTGCGATCGAAATCGCGGACGGCGAGATGCTCGACGCCGCAGAGATTCGCCGGTCGGCGCTCAGGTTCGGCGCAGCGCGCTTCCGTGGCGAAATAGCTGCCGCTGTGGAACGGGCGGTTTCCGAGACGACCGAAGAACAGATCGCGGTTGGGTGGCGCGTTTCGCGTGCGCGATCGGTCGGGGCGGCATCGTGAGCCGGAGTCTGAGGCTGTTCGTCCCACGCGACTGTTCCCTGCCGCTCGAGCTTCACGCGGCAGGGGAGGTCGCGCGTGTGTCGGCGGCGAGCGTCCGCGCGTGGCAAGACGCGTACGACGCTTGCGAGCATGCCACGTTCTTCCACGGTCCTCTGTGGTCGGAGATCTGGAGTTCCTATAGCAACGGCCGTTTTCAGCCGGCACCGCTTCGGGTCGACTTCACCGACGGATCGACGGCGATCGTCGGCATCACGAAGGAGCGCACTCGATTGGGTGTCGAGCGACACCATCTCTCGCCAGCTGGATGCTACGGCGGCTGGGTGAGCGCACAACGGCTGACTGACGGGCACCGGAGCGCCATCGCCCGCTATCTGATGGAGGGGCACAGCGTGGCCTGGCGAGCCAGCCCGGTCGATGCCGAGGTGGCCCGTCGGCAGTCGGGGGTGAGCGACGACTTCACGCACGAGATCGACTTGAGCGACGGAGGCGCCGCCGCACATGCTCGTTGGCACACGAGCGCGCGAAACAAGGTGCGTCGAGCGCAGAGGGCGGGCGCCAAAGTACGAGAGGCCGGAAGCTGGGCCGACTGGAAGGCGTACGACGCCCTTTATCGCGAGTCGCTGTGCCGCTGGGGCCATGAAGCCTCGGTCGTCTATGGATCCTCGCTGTTCGAGATGCTCGGGCGCGTCGACTCGCCTGAGGTCAGGTTGTGGCTCGCGGAGGTCGACGGCGCTCCTTGCGCGGGAGCGGTCGTCGTCGCGCACCGAACGCGCGCTAGCTACTGGCACGGTGCCTCGACACCGGCACGATGCCCCGGCTCGAGCTATCTCCTCCAGTGGGAGCTGTGCGAGGCCCTCGCCACCGGCGGCATCGAGACTTACGACCTCAATCCGAGCGGGGGACACGCAGGAGTGGCGTTCTTCAAGTCGAGGCTGGGTGCCGACCTGCAGCCCGCACCCTTTGTCCGACGCCGACACTGGCTCGAGCCGATCGCGGAAACGCTTCGCCCCCTCCTCTCAATCGGAGGGGCTGCGTAATGCCCGCCCGTGCCGAAGCCATCTCTCTGCTGGGGCAGGAGCGGGGCATCGTCGTTCGAGTCGCCGCTGCAGAAGCCGGCCTCGAAATGCTCGACGCATCCTGGGACGCGCTCGCGCGCCGGCAGCCGTGCCCCAATCCAGCCTTGTCTGCAACCTGGCTGCGAGAGCTGGCGAAATGGGAACCCGGTGTCCCCCTCATTGTCAGGGTCGAGGCCGAGGGTCGCCTCGTGACCGCCGGCGCCTTCGGCTTGCGGAGACCCGCAGGCCGCCTCGGACCGATGCTCGCTACCTGGCTCGGCGACGAGCGACAGTGGTTCTCACCCGATCTTCTCGTCGATCCCAACTATGCCGACTGCGGCTCGAGCGTCGTCGATGCCGTGCTCGGGGCGGCCGACGCCATCCAGTTATCCGCCGCGGCCGATGGGTCGATGGCGAGGGCGCTCAGAGACTGCGTTCCCTGGGTGCACACCGCCCCGCGGACGAGCGGCTGGGTCGTGCCGATCCCGCCTCCGCGTCTCGAGTACGCGAAGCGCCGCGTGCAGTACGTCCAACGGCGTGCGGAACGGCGAGGCGCTCGTGTGGCAGTGGTGGTTGCCGAAGAGGCCGAGGAGGTGCGAGCGGCGCTCGAGCGCCTCTTCGTCATCCATCGCGAACGCTGGGATGGCCGGCCAGGCGAGATCGCGCGCTTCTCCACCACCGAACGACACCGAGACTGGTATCGCGGCCTGGTCTCTCTGCTCGCCGCCCGGAATGAGGTTCGCGTGTGCGAGGTATCCGAAGACGGAACGGTCGTGGCCTCGACCCTCCTCTTTCTGTGCGACCGCGGCTCAGCCTTCCACACGACCGCGATCCGTCCGGCCAACGCGTTGCTCCGCGGAGGCCACGTCGCGCTGCTCGCGTGCGTCGAGGCCGCCGCGTCCGCAGGAGCCGAAGTCATGGATCTCGGGTGGGGAGCGTGCGCTCCCGAGTCGCCGAAGGCGCGGTTCGGCCCGACACCAGTACCGGTCGCCCGCCTGCGGGCCGCTTCTTCGCCGCGCCGGCAACGTCTCTTCGACGGCCTCGACACAGCTGCGGGGGCGCTTGAGCGCCTCCGGTCGAGGAAACCGCTCTCCTGGCTGGGGCGGAGGTGACGCGAGGCTTGACTGCTTCGCGGTCCGCTCTCCCGGACGAACGCCTGGCGCCCGCATCCGCCGACAACGGAGCGCCCGTGAACCTGTCCGGGCGTATCGCGGCGAACTCCTTCGCGCAGATCTGCGGGAACGTGGTCGCCTCGCTCGTCTCCTTCTTCACATTTGCGGCGGTGACACGAGCTCTCGGTCCCGGACGGTTCGGTGATCTCGTCGCCGCGACCGCCTTTCTCGGCATTCCGATCCTGATCGGCGATCTAGGGCTTAGCTGGGGTGTGCTGCGCGAGATCTCGCAGTACCCGGAGCGGACGGGCCGCGTGATGGGTGCTTCGGTGCTCGTTCGAACGGTCGGGGCCGCGGTGATCGTGTCGACGGCGGCCGGGATTGCGTTCCTGCTCCCGTTCAATGGGCACGTCAGGTACGCGGTCGCCGTCGGAGCTATCGGCGCGTTCTTCAACCTTGCCGACCTGAGCCTGATGCCGGCGCTCCAAGCTCAACTCCGGATGTACCGGATCGTGCTCGTCACCGTCGTGAGCCGTCTCGTAACGCTGGCCCTCGTTTTCGGCTTCGTTGCCGCCGGTTTGGGTTTTCACGCGATCGTGTGGGCGTATGCCCTCGGCAACATCGCGAACTTTTCGCTCGACCTGCTCGTGGTTCGTCGACTCGTCGGGCTGCGCCTCGTGTTCGATCTACCGTATTGCTGGAAAGTGCTGCGCGGATCGCTGCTCCTCGGCGCCGCGTATGTGATCGGAACGGGTTACTGGTACGTGGACCGCGTTCTGCTCTCGCTGCTCGCACCCTCGCACGACGTCGGTCTCTATGGTGCAGCCTTCAAGTTCATCGAGCTCTCGTTCATCCCGATCACGGCAATCTCAATCTCGATCTTCCCGTCGCTCGCGCGGTCGATGGAACAGCGTGATCTCGAGCGGACACCGCACCTCCTTCAGCGAAGTCTGGACATCATGGTCGCGATGTCCGTCCCGCTGTGCGTGTTTGCATTGGTCGACTCCCGAGGGCTTGTCACGATCGTCGGCGGCTCGGCGTTCTCAGCCGCAGCTCCGGCACTGCAGATTCTCGGCCCTCTCCTGGTTGTGGTCTTCGTCGCCTCGGTGTTCGAGCGGGGATTGATCGCGGGTCACCGGGAGCGTCTACTCCTCCTGTTGAACAGCGCCGGTCTCGCCTTGAACGTGGTGCTCAACGTCCTCTTCATCCCGAGGTTCGGCTACAAGGCAGTCGCAGCGGTCAGTCTGCTGACCGTCTCCCTCTGGGTCATCACGGCTGCAATCCTGGTCGGTGGCCTTTACTCGTTCAGGCCGCGGCTGCAGTTCGTCAGCCTGACGGTGCTCGCAGGGGCCGTCATGGCGGCAGCGCTCACCCTCCTTCCGGGCCCGCAAGTCCCGGGCGGCCTGCTGGCCCTGGTTGTGTACGTGAGCATCGTGGTGATTCCACCAGGCACCGGACGCGAGCTGGCTGGCCGGCTTCTCGTCAGTCTCGCACCACCTCGGCCGGCGAGATGACGCTCCTCGACCCGCGGGTGCTTGTCGGAAAGGCCCGCCGCTCGATCAGGACGCGTGGCTGGGGCGGGACGCTTCTCGAAGCCCTCACGCGCTCCAAGCGGAGTCGCGCCAGACGGATGCCGCGCTACGTCGGTGAGCTCTTCTTCGATCTCCGGAACGGGACGAGAGTACGAGGAATCGTCAGGTTTGAGAAAAAGGGCGTCTTCGAGCAGGCGTTTCGCTGTGAGACGACACCTCGATCATGGGTGGGCAAAGCGTTGTCGGAGGTGACCGCGGACTCGGCTCGCTACACGTTCGTCGATATCGGTTGCGGGCGCGGCTTCGTTTTGCTGCAGGCGCTGAGGCGCCGGTACCACCGGATCGTCGGGATCGAGCTTGCGCCGCAGATCGCCGCCGAGGCGCGCAAGAACGTCGAGGCGTACGCTCGGCGCCGCGGTCTCGCCGCCGGCTCCGTCGAGGTCGTCGCCGCCGACGCAACGACCTGGGAGCTGCCGTGCGAGCCGAGCGTCCTGTACTTCGCCAATCCGTTCTCGCGCAAGATCTTCGAGACGATGATCCGTCGCATCGAGGAGTCGCTCAGGAGGAATCCGCGAGAGCTCTACGTGGTCTACACGTTTCCGGAATCACGACAGGTCTTCGACGATTCCCCGTCACTCGAGACGGTCGCGGACCGCAAGCGGTACGTCGTCTACCGATCGCGCGCGATCGTCTAGCGACTTGGCCCGCCGACGATCAGCGCGGTTTGGCACGACGGCTCAAACCGAAGAGCCCGCTCAGCCCACGGCGAGTAGGTCTGCCCGGTGCGCGATGAGCACATCCCGCAGCGAAATCGGCTGGTGTCCGGTGAGGCGCTTGAAGGTTGGGTCGACTACGTCGAAGAAGCCGAGGCGAACTGCCCGGCCGAACGCCGTGAGGCTCAGGACGTTCATGATGGGCGTGCCGATGCCGGCGAGGACCTCGGTGAGCATCGCGTCACTGAGCTGGACGACCTTCACGGGCTGCCCGCTCAGGTCGGTGTAGAGCTCGGCGAGGTCGTTCGGGGATAGGGCCTCGGCGCCGGTGATCTCGTAGGTCTTGCCGATGTGGCCGTCGGTCGTGAGCACGATCGCGGCTGCCTCCGCGCAGTCCCGCCGCGAGACCGGGACGATGCGCCCGTCGCCGTTGTTCGTGATCAGCCGGCGGTTCTGGACGGCTGTCGCGGCGGGAGCAAGCACCAGCTCGGCGAAGGTTCCGAACCGCAGCACCGTCCACGCGAGGCCGCTGCGGTGGAGGATCCCCTCCGTGAGGCCCGGCTCCCAGGCATACCTGCCGGTCGGATTCGTTGCCACGGGATTGACGATTGACGTGAACACCACGTGGTTGATCCCTTCTTCCGCCGCGGCGTTGATGGCGGCGCGATGCTGGCGGACCCGGTGACCAACGGCATCGGTGCTGATGAGGAGCATCCGACTGCCGCCGGCAAAGGCGTCGCGCAGTGAAGCCGGCTCGTCGAAGTCGCCGTAGCGCACCTCGGCGCCGCGAGCGCGAAACTCCCGCAGGGCCTCCGGAGTACGAGTCACGAGGACGAGGTGCTCCGGCGCGACGCGCTCGAGCAGTTGCTCGCTGACGAGGCGGCCGAGATGACCCGCCGCCCCCGTGACGATGAGGCTCATCGAACTGTTCTGCCGATCGAAAAGGACATTCGCCACCGAGCAGGCTACGGCGCCCGCGGCACCACGGGACCGGCCCGAAGGACGGGACGCACCGTACGCGGGGCCACTCCGTCCGCGGGCCTCTGGGTCGTTTACTTCGTGTGAGACCCGGCAACCGCGCCGCGGTTTGGTGCCGCCGTGAACAGGAGGATGGGACCGTATGCCCACAGCCAAGAACGGACCCGTAACGCTCTCGTGGGAGAGCTTCGGCGAAGGGCCGGCAGTGCTGCTCATTGCAGGACAGGGAATGACGGCGGACGGCTGGTGGGCGACGATCCCAGTTCTGGCCGAGTCGTTCCGCGTGATCGCCTTCGACAACCGCGACACGGGAAGCAGCAGCCGGGTGCCCTGGTTCTACTCGGCGGCGCAGATGGCCGAGGACGCCGTAGCTGTCCTCGACGCGGCCGGCGAGGCGCGCGCCCACGTCTATGGCGTGTCGCTCGGGAGCCTTGTGGCACAGGAGGTGGCCCTGCGCCATCCCGACCGGGTCAACGCACTCGTCCTCGGCTCCAGCTCCGCCGGCGGGTTCGCCGCGTACAAGCCCTCGCCCCTATCAGCCGCGCAGACGTTCATGGTCCGCGTCGGGACCATGGCGCCTGCAGAAGCGGCGTGGGCGGCCGTCCCCTACACCTACGCAAAGAAGACGCCACACTCCCACCCGGAACGCATCGTTGCCGACATCGACCACCGGCTGAGCTCCCAACACGACGCGCTCACCTACCTGCACCAGGCAGCCGTGGTGGCGACCCATGACGCGTACGAGCGGCTGAACCAGGTGGCCGCCCCGACGCTCGTCGTCCACGGCGAGCAGGACATCTTCATGCCGCCCGCCAATGCGCTGGTGCTCGCCGAGAAAATCCCCGGGGCGCAGCTGCAACTGTGGCCGGAGGCGGGCCACCTGTACATGATCGACGAGCCGAAGGCCGATCGCGAGATCGCACGCTTCCTCGCGGAAGCGAGTCGCTGACGGCACAAAAAATGGCTACTCAGTCTCAGGTGCTGCGAACTCGCCGTACGCGGCGAGCGCACGTGGCCCCCAGACCGTCCCGGGTCCGCCGTTCATCATGATCACCACGCTCATCGCCTCGGCGACTTCGGCCTCGGTCGCGCCCTGCCGCGCCGCCCCGCGCGCGTGCGCTGAGATGCACCCGTCGCATTCTCGGGTTGCGGCGATTGCCAACGCGACCAGTTCCTTGACCTTCCCTGGCAGCGCTCCGTCGGCGAGCACCGCACTCGACATCGCGTTGTACGCGTCGTAGACGGCGGGAATGTTCTTGCGAAGCCGGGTTGCGGGTTGCGCCAAACCCTTGGCTATGTCTCTTGCGCTCTCCATCGCGCGGTCAGGCCTCGTTCACCGTGATCGCCCGCGCCGGGCAGAGCCTTCGGGCCAAGAGGAGATCCTCGTCCAGCTCGCTCGGTGGATTGTCGTCGAGCAACTCGACGAAGCCTTCCTCATCCTGGTCGAACACATCCGGTGCGGTCCGCACGCAGTTCCCAGCTCCTAGACATACGTCTTTGTCGACGACCACTTGCATGGTGTTCTCCTTTCGTTCGCTTTCCGAGTTACGGCTCACCAGGTGACCGGCAGTTCGTAGACGCCGTAGATCGCCCCGTCGTGCTTGAACGGCACGTGCTCGAGATCTGTGGCGAGGCGCAGGCTCGGGATGCGCCGGTAGAGGGTTCCGTAGACGACTTGGAGCTCCACCCTGGCCAGCGGTTGGCCGAGGCACTGGTGCACGCCGAACCCGAACGCCATGTGTCCACCGGCGTCGCGCTGTAGGTCCAACCGCTCGGGATCGGCAAAGGCTTGCTCGTCGCGGTTGCCGGCATCGATGGCCATCACCACGCCGTCGCCGGCGCGGATGGTCTGCTGGCCGATCTCGATGTCGGCGAGCGCCACCCGCCGCAGGCCGGAGTGGATAATGCTGAGGTACCGCAGCAGCTCCTCGACCGCGCCGGCGATCAGCTTCGGGTCGTCGGCATCCCGCAGGGCGGCCAGCTGGTCGGGGTGTTCGAGCAGGGTCAGCGTGCCGAGCGCGATCATGTTCGCCGTGGTCTCGTGGCCGGCAAGGAGCAACAAGACCCCCATGACGGCCGCTTCGCGTCGGCTGAGCTCGCCGGTCTTCACGTGTCCGGTCGCCAGCTCGGACAGCAGATCGTCGGCGGGGTCGGCGAGCTTCTCGGCGATCAGCCGGTCGAGATAGACGAGCAGCTTGCCGTTGGCTTCTCGCGCCGCCTCCGCCGAGGATTCACGATTGACGAGAACCCTGCTGTTCGCTTGGAAGAAGTCGTGGTCGGCGTAGGGCACGCCGAGCAGCTCGCAGATCACGAGCGACGGCACGGGCAGCGCGAAGGCCTGCACCAGGTCGACCGGCTTGGGCCCGGCCAGCATTCGGTCGATCAGACCGTCCACGATCCGCTGGATCGCCGGCCGCTGCGCCTCGACGCGCTTGATCGCGAACCGGCCGGTCACCATCCGGCGCAACCGAGTGTGCTCGGGATCATCCATGCCGATGAAGGTCCGCCCCACGGTCCCGCGCTCGCGGGCAGCGACGCTGGCGTGCGGATAGCCGGGACGTTCGGTGTCGCGACTGATCCGCGGGTCACCGAGCAGCGCGCGCTGGTCCGCCTGGCGAGTGACCAGCCACGCAGTCCTGCCATCCCAGAGGCGTACCTTGGCGAGCGGCGCCTGGGCCTGTAACCCCCGCAGAGCGGGGGGCGGGCTGAACGGGCAGACGGGCGCCCTGGCCATCGGAAACGCAGGAATCTCAGCCGATGTGGCAGCCATGGCAGTTCAAGCTTCCCTGACGTTCGCCCAGGTAAGAACCGTCCCATCGATCGTGGCTGCCCGTTGTTTGGGTCAGCCCGGCAACGTCCCTCGAAGGCCCGCAGGCCCCGCGTAGGTGACCAAGCTCACGGAGGTCGAGGTCCCTCCTCCGCGGCGGTCGGCGCTTGCCAGCGGGTCTCCAGCCGCGCGAGGCGCCAGACCAGCACGGCCACGGCCCACACGGCGAGGAACAGGGCGACCATCAGGTAGCCGGCGGTGTTGAGGTCAACCCTGGCGATCGCGTCGGTGAGACGGCCATGAAGGTGCAGTTCGGTCGAGAGCAGTCCGGCGATCTCGATTCCCCCGACCAGGAAGGCGACCGCTACCGAGACCGCGGTGATCGCCATGTTGTAGTAGAGCTTGCGCAACGGCCGGGCGAACGCCCAGCCGTAGGCAGTGTTCATGAACAGCCCGTCGGCGGTGTCGAGCAGCGTCATGCCGCCAGCGAAAAGCAGCGGGAGCGCCAGCACCGCGTACCACGCCAGTCCCTCGGTGGCGGCGGCCGCGGTGCCGGCCAGCAGCACGACCTCGGTGGCGGTGTCGAAGCCGATCCCGAAGGCGACGCCGACGAAGAACAGCTGCCGGGTATGGGTGATCGAGCGCAGCCACCGGCCGAAGAGGCGGCTCATCAGCCCGCGTGCCTGCAGCTGCGCCTCGAGCTGCGCCTCGTCGTAGACGCCGCGGCGCAGGTTGCGGAACACCCGCACGATGCCGGCGAGCACGACGAGGTTCATCGCGGCGATCAGCCACAGGAACGTCGCTGACATCGCCGTGCCGGCGACGCTCCCGGCGACCGCGAACCGCGAGCTCGGCCGCACCGCGGTCGTGAAGACCTCCTTGGTCGCGAACGTGATGCCGACGCCGACCAGCATCACCACGCTCGAGTGGCCGAGGCCGAAGAAGAACCCGGCGCCAAGTGGCCGCCCGCCGTCGGCCATCAGCTTGCGCGTGCTGTTGTCGATGGCGGCGATGTGGTCGGCGTCGAAGGCGTGGCGGCACCCGAGCGTCCACGCGGTCAGCGCCGCGCCGAGCCCCACCCCGAGGCCGTTGTAGTGAGGATGGCTGGGAAGCACGGCGAGCGCGAACAGCCCCCAGCCCGCCGCGTTGAGAGCGACGGCCGTGGCCAGCATCCCGCCGAGGCGGTTCCGCTCAGGGCCCGAGAGCGCTCGCCACGTGTTGACGAGACGTGCTGGTGCGCTACTCATCTCGAGGTGAAGTCGCGTCGCCGCTCAGGCGGCTTCCAGTCGCGTACGCACCGCCACCATGCGGCGAGCCAGCGTCTCCTCCTCGATCACGCCTCTCGCGACCAGTGAGTGAGCGAGCGCAACGAGTTGGTTCTCAGGCGCCGGCAGAGCTGAGTACATCGCCTGCGACAGGAGGTCCTCATCGCGCCGGCGCTCGAGCAGAGGCAGGGCCTCTCCGTTCCTGTCCAACGCGTCACACATCCCATCCAAGCTGGACTGCCAGGGCGGCAGCGGGTTCGTTACGCCGTGCTTCTCTGCGACTCGCGCCCACACCTGTCCACGCGCCGCGATCCGGTCGAGCGTCGGGATCCTGACGGCGCTGACATTCTGGCCCTGCGCTTCACTCATCGCTCTGCTCCGATCAATAGTTCGCCGCCGCACGTATCGCCGGCCGCACGGCGCGCACCGCATTCCATGTCACACCCGGCCTCGGCCGTGCCACGCCGATCAAGCAGTCGCGCGTCACGATCTCGGCCAGCTGATCTTCGCTCCATCCCTCCGTCCCGGCGGGCCTGACGGGGAGCACCAAGAACCTGTGCTTCTGGTTGGAGTCTTCGACCCGAACCTCGACATCCTCAGGAAGGTGAAGGCCGAATTCGCCGAGCACCTGCCGTGGCCATCGCACAATGCGGCGACGGTAGTTCGGCGTCCGATACCACTCTGGCGAATTGCCGAGGATCGGTCGCGGGTAACACGAGCACAGCGTGCAGACCACGACGTGGTGCAGATTCGGCGTGTCCTCGAGAACATGCAGCGCGGTGAAATCGCTGGGTGTCCCGAAACCTGTCGGCTGAAGCCAGTCGACTCCCACCGCCCGGCTCGCCGCGATTGCATCTTCCAGGGCCAGCCGCTTGAACTCCGGGTCCAGCCACGCCCTCGCAACCAGCCGCGCGGCCGGCGTCGGCCCGATCTGCTCCGCGAACTCGGTGAAGTGACGGTGATCCTCTGCGGTGAACAGACCCTTCTCGATCGCGAGCTCCCGCACCGCGATCTCCAGCACCTCGAAGTCGGTGATCTCCTCGACCATCGGCGCATGGGGATGAAGGTCGTCGTGCCCCGTCTCGTGCGTGTCGTCTCCATGCGCCATCTCGCTAGTCCTCTCTCGTTGCTTGACTATCGGCCGGCTCGAGCCAACGCTCCGGAATCTCCGTCTGAAGGCTGTCGCCCGAACAGCCGGCGTACGGCTCCCAGAGATCGGCCATCCTGAAGCGCACGATGTAGAACCACTCGGGCTTCTGGTCGTCGCGATCGAACGCCTCGTCTTCCGGGGCGATGCTCTCGTATGAGACCTTCACGACGGTCCCGCGCGCGCCTCTCACATACTCCTGGGTGCGCGTGTAAAACACCGTCGGCAGACCGCGGACGCGCACCTCGTCGCCGGCGCCGAACCTCGGCTTGCCGGCCATACCCGCGTAGCACTGCGGATCTCCCTTGCCCACAGCCACCACGTGGTGGTCATTTCTCGCGACGGCAGCGGGGTCGCCAGCGGCGCGAGGCGCCGCGTCCGGCAGCTCAGCGCCGATCCCTTCGGAATAACGGCGACGCACCTCGTCGACTCGCTCGATCAACTCGCCAAGCGTCACGTGGTGCTTCTCGACCAGGACGCGCGCAGCAGCCAGCAGCCAGCGACCGTAGTACGGAAAACCCAGGTACACGGTCTTGCCGACGTCGACGTTCTGCATCCTGCGACGTTCCTCCGATACCCAGACGCCGCGCCAACCGAGCACCTCGCACGTCACATAGGTGTTGAGCTCCCACTGCTCTTCCTCCTTGAGCAGGAACTCGGCCGGGGCACTAGGTACACCGCCGACATCGTGCGACGTCTTCATGTACGCGCGAAACCGCGCGTGATCGATCTGATCCGGCGTCGGCGCGTCCTGGACCTCGTGAAACGCCGGGCGCAGCTGACCGACAAGCTCAAGGTCGCTCATCACATCGGAGCGATCAGACATTCCTGTTCACCTCCGCAGCACACCGCAACACTTGGCACGGCCGCTCACCTCGATTTTCCCTCCGATCGAGCGTGAAACACGCACCGGCCCCCACACGTGTTGTCCCGTGGTCGAGGCGCATCTGGCCCTTGGGGCCCTTCAGCGAAACGGTCAACCCGTGTTCAATCGTGGACGTGCGGGTCGTTAGCTTCGTCGGGCCGGACGGCCCTCGCCTCGGGGTTGTCGAGGGCGACCTTGTCGTCGACCTGACCGCGGT
Organism: Actinomycetes bacterium; assembly: GCA_025964395.1. Taxonomy (GTDB): domain Bacteria; phylum Actinomycetota; class Thermoleophilia; order Gaiellales; family Gaiellaceae; genus PALSA-600. The sequence goes on from JAOPYY010000068.1 coordinate 31,553, forward strand.
CGATCCGGCCGCTCCCCGCGATCTGCGTAAGGTCTTGTGCGCCGGCGGCCTGCCGGAGCTCCAGCGGCTCGTGCTCGGTGCGACGCCGGGCACGCGGCGGGCTCTCGACGAGCTGCAACTCGGGCTCCCGGTGCCGTGCCCCGGGAAGGTGTTCTGTTTGGGTTTGAACTATCGCGACCACGTCGACGAAGGGCCGTTCGAGCGCCAGGAGTACCCCGCGTTCTTCATGCGCGGCACGACGTCGCTGGTCTCCCATGGCGACCCGATCATCCGCCCGGCGTCGTCGGTGGCGCTCGATTACGAGGCGGAGCTCGCCGTCATCATCGGAAGGCGCGCTCGCCATTTGGGGGAGGAGGATTGCGGCGAGGTCATCGCGGGCTATACCTGCTTCAACGACGGGTCGGTGCGTGATTACCAGCAACACACGACCCAGTGGACGGTCGGCAAGAACTTCGACCGGACGGGCGCTCTTGGGCCGGCGATGGTCACGCCCGACGAGCTGCCGTCGTTCGCGACGGGTCTGCGGATCCAGTGCCGGCTCAACGGCGAGGTCGTCCAGGACAGCTCCACCGACAGGATGATCTTTTCGGTTCCCGACGTGCTCGTCTACCTGACGTCGGCTGCCACGCTGTACCCGGGAGACGTCGTCGTGATGGGCACGCCGGGCGGGGTGGGCATGTCGCGCAACCCGCCGCTGTGGATGAAGCACGGCGACGTCGTCGAGGTCGAGATTGAGGCCGTCGGGACCCTCGTGAACCGCGTGAAGGACGAGGTGGCCCCACTGGAGAAGCCCGAACTGCGCGAGACATACGTCGACCGTTAGTGGTGGTCCCGATCAGCCTCAGCTTCGAGAACGGCCCTGAGTCCGATGTCGCCGACTTCGTGCTCGACACGCTGGCCTAACCCCGGACACCGAGAACGAGAAGGAGGAGAAACGCCGATGTCCGTGCCGAAGACGAACCTGCGCCCGGCAGTCCGCTTCCTGCGCGCCAGCCACGCGAGCTTCACCTCGCGCGACCTCGACAAGAGCCGCGAGTTCTACACCGAGGTGCTCGGGCTCCTGGTCAGCGACGAGGACAACGACACGCTCTACCTGCGCGGGCTCGAGGAGCGGGCGCATCACAGTCTCACGATCAAGCGCAGCCAGGACGAGCCGGCCTGCCTGCGCGTTGGAATGCGTGTTCACGACGAGGAGGAACTGGAGCGCGCGAAGCACACCTTCGAGCGGCACGGGTTGCCGTGCCGCTGGGTCGACGAGCCCTTCCAGGGGCGCACGCTGCACACCGTCGACGTCGTGGGGACCCCGCTCGAGATCGTCGCGTCGATGACGCATCAGCCGCGGCGCGACAGGCAAGTGCAGATGCATAAGGGGGCGGCGGCCCGTCGCTTCGACCACTACCAGATCACTGTGCCCGACGTTCACAAGGCCGCCGTGTTCTACACCTCGCTCGGCTTCCGCATCGCCGATTACATGACGATGGGGGAGCACCCGGTCGGCGTGTTCCTGCACGTCAAGAACACGCCCTACGACCTTGTCTTCTTGGAGCGGGACGGCCCCGCCTTTCACCACTACGCCTACATCGTTCCGGATGTCCAGTCGATGCTGCGCGCTTGCGACACCATGGGCGAGCTCGGCTGGGGCGAGAACGTGGAGTTCGGCCCGGGCAAGCACTCCGTCGGCCATTCCTACTACGTCTACGTGCGCGATCCTGACGGGCACCGCGTCGAGCTGCTGCTGCCCCCGATCGTGTACATGGACGGCGACGACCCGCCGTCGGTCTTCGACGTGCGGACAGTCAAGAGCCCCCAGGTCGCCTGGGGTCTTCCGCCGCGCGCGTCGTGGTTCGTCCACCGCTCGCGCTTCCTCGACTGCGAGGTCACGCCCTCGCTTGGCGACGGCGACGGCTTGACGCTCGAGCAGTACCTCGTCATCACCGACAGACAAGCCACCGGAGAGTGATCATGGCCCGCGTTCGGTACCCCAAGCGAGACGAATATCCAGACGCCTACCTCGCCGCCTACGACCGGATGCTGCGCGAGCGTGGCGACCCGCCACTCCACATCTTCGCGGCGCTAGCCAACATCCCGAACCTGCTCGACCCGCTCCTGACCTTCACGCGCGAGATGCGAGAGGGGGCTGTCATAGAGCGGCGGCTGCGCGAGCTCGCGATCATGACGGTCGCACTGGTCACGGGGGCAACGTACGAGTTCAACCACCACTGGAACTCGGCTCTCGAAGCCGGGCTGCGCCGCGAGCAGCTGGAGCAGCTCGCCGACGCCGAGACCTCGGATGCCTTCGACGAACGGGAGCGCGCCATCGTCCGCTACGCCCGCGAGGCGACCGTGTCGCTCAACGTCTCCGACGAGACCTGGTTCGCCCTGCGCAGGCACTTCTCCGCGCGCGAGAGCATGGATGTCGTGATGGCGGTGGCCTGGTACAACGCGGTCGCCCGGATGCTGTTGCCGTTGGAAATCGAGCTGGAGGACTGGTACGAGCGGCACTAGGGAAGAAGCGGGAAGGTGGTGCGGTGGTAGAGGTAATACCGCCATGACGTGCAGGCGCTAGCGGCTGAATTCGGAAAGCCGTACCAGCTCGGGCAGGTCAGGAGATCCGGGATTCCGATGGGGACCGCAGGAATCATGGGCACGGTCGTTGGGACTCCGAGGGAGACCGGAGGAATGATGGGCGCGGTCGCGGCGTTCGCAGCCGTCGCCGTTGTGCCGATGGCGAATGCCCCCGTTACCGCCGCCGCCGCGGTTAGGAGTTTCCGCAGAGACATGATCCGTCGACCTCCTTCGTGGCGAACGGCCGCGGCCGCCGCCCGTCGATTTCGTTGAGGCGTGCTTAGTGAGCGAGCGGGATGCATGGACCGGAGTCGCGGGGCTGACACCACGGCAAGCAGGAGCCAGTGGCTGCGTTCGGCATGCCGTACCAGGTCGGGCAGGTCGAGCCGGCCGGGATTCCGACGGCGTCCGCAGGAGCGATGGGCGCGGTCGCGGCGTTCGCAGTCGTGCCAATGACGAATGCCGCCGTTACGCCCGCCGCCACGGCGAGGGGTTTCCGCAGAGACACGATTCGTCGACCTCCTTCGTGGCGAACGGCCGCGGCCGCCGCCCGTCGATTCGGTTGAGGGCATGCTGGTCGTCAGCGCACCCCGTCGGTGATGCCGTAAATCTTCCGGCCGCGGCGTCCTAAGCGCACTGTCACACGGGACAGTCTCAGGTGTCCGGCAGAGCAACCAAGGCCGAGAGAGCCGCCCCGAAGGGCGGCTCTCTCGGTTCGGAAACCGCCTACCAGGCCGAAGGCGCAGGGGGCACAACGACCGGAGGACGGTCGTCACACGTGATCGTGTTCGGGAGCTCCCACGGCGCGAGCCACGGACCGGTGGTCCCGCCGCCGTCGTTGCCGCCCAGGTCGGTGAGCGAGAACTCGGAGCCCGCCGGTGTGAAGTGGAACGAGCCGCAATTGTTGACTCCGACCGCGCCGACGTTGCGCGCATCGACGTTCTCGAACGACGCCGATCCCGCGACGCGGGCACTCACGACCGAAGTGCCCGTTCCATCGACCTTGATGTCCTTGAAGTGGACGTTCGTGATCGAGTAGCGATCCTTCACCGGGAAATCGGCGACCAGCATGATCGCGTTGTAGGTGCTGTCCAGGAAGTTGTCGCCGACCACCTGGACGTCCGCGTCGATCGAGTGGTCGAGCGCGTAGAGCCAGATCGCGCCGAGGCCGATCTTCCAGTTGAGCTCGTACGTACCGGCCCGGACCGTCGTGTTGTTCGTGAACCAGAGGTGACCGACGAACGGGGTCGTCCCGTTGAAGCGTGACCCTGCGTGCAAACCACTGCCTTCACGCACCGGGTCGGCGACGACGTTGTTCGAGACGGTGTTGTCCTTACCGCCGTAGATCGCGATGCCGTTCGCGAGTGACGGGCTCTGGACCGTGTTGTGGTCGAACACGTTGCCCGCGTTCTCGTTCCCCTCCGACCACATTGCCATCCCGTCGTCGGCCGTGTTGCGGAAGAACGAGTTGACGACGCTCGAGTTGGTGACGCCCTGATGGAAGTTGACACCGTCGGCGAGCACGTCGGCGACGATCGTGTTGCTGACAGTCAGGTTGTGCATCGGCCCGTCGAACCAGAGGCCCACCTTCGTGTGCTGGATGTAGAGGCCGTCGACCGACGAGTCGCTGAGCGCGCCGCCGACGCCGTTCACCTGGTCAGTGTCGATTCGCTCACGGACGTCGCCCTCGATTGCGAAGTTCGACAGGTGCACGTTGTGACTTCCGCCGTCGGCAGCGGACTTCCCGTAGAACCCGACGCCCGTGTGCACCGAGCCGTCCGGCAGCGGCGAGGTGAGCGAAACCTCATGACCGCGAATGATCGTGTACCAGTTGCCCGCACCCTGGATCGTCACGTCGTCGACGACGATGTGGCGGTTCACCTGGTACGTGCCGGCCGGGATGAAGACAGTCTCGTGAGACGCCTTCGCGGCGGCGATCGCCGCGTCGAAGGCATTCGACGCCTCGGCGTGACCGGTCGGATCCGCGCCGAAGTCGAGCACCGAGACGGAGTGCGGCACCGAGCGCGTTGGCGGGTCGACCTTCTCGAAGTCCACCAGGTCGACAACCGTCCGGGCGGCGTTCGTGCTGTCGGGCACGGTGAAGCGGACCGTTTCGCCAGCGCCGTACGTGTGATCGAGCAGGACGCGCTGCTCGTCGTAGAAGTGCATCGGGCGGAACGGCGTCGTCACCGTGGGCGTCGGCGTCGTGGACGCCGGCACGCAACTGCACTCGGTGATCCACCAGTCGGGGTGCACCAGGCCCGCGTTCGGGTCGTTCGAGAACGGGTACTGGTTGTAGAGCCACGAGTACTTGGACGTGAGCGTCAGCGTCGACTGGCGCTTCCCGTCCAGCGTCATCGTGAGCGGAGCGTCGATGCCGCCACCGGCAGCTGCGTCCGGGATGCTGTAGCGAATGGTGATCGCGTTGGCGGGACGCGTCAGCGTGAACTCGACGTACTGACCGGGCGCGGTCAGCTGCACGGCCTGTCGTCCCGACGCCTCGGCGGCGAGCGTGTATGCCGTTGTGTCGTACCCGAGGATGGTGCCGTTCGTGGCCGCGTTCTCGGCTTCCTGCTCGACGAAGTCGACGCTCGCCCCGCGACCGGCGGTGAGTGCCGGGTCGATGGCGGCGACCGTGACGCGCGCGGGCCCTTGCCCGGTGATGTCGTCGGCGGCTCCCGCCGCCACCCAGATCACGGACGCGGTCAGCGTTCCTACTACTGCGAGGGCGAACTTGCGGAGCTTGGGGCGTTCCATTGGGGATCCCCTCTCTCGACCGTTGCGGCGGCCGTTCAGTTTTGGCGCGCTGTCTGCTCCGTGACAAATCAACGCAAAAAACGAACGCTGAGCGTACAACGGTCCACTGAACGTTGCAATAGCGCCACTTAGCCCTGGAACGGGCCTCGGCCTCCGTCCGGAGAGGCGACGCAGGACATAGCTCCTGATCGTTACGGGGCGAGCAGCGACTTGCTGAAGGTCTTCGCGCTGTTGTTGCCGGACGTCGCCTGGACGATTGCCAGCAACTGATGCCCTCTGTCCGCCGCGACGACGGTGTATGTCGCAAGGGTCGCACCGGCGATCGGGGTGCAGATGCGCCCGTTCGCGTTGCAGCGCTGCCACGCGTAGCTGTACGCCGTCGCGGCAGGTGACCACGTACCGGTCGTGACGGAGACCGGCTTCCCGGTCGCGCCGGAGCCGCTGACGGCGGGCTGCACCGTTGCGATCAGCGAGGCTCCCGCCGCAACGACCGGACCGACGAGGCTCGCGTAGGCACTCGCCTTCCCGGCGCGGTCGCTTGCATTGACGGTCAGGCCGATCGTGTGCGAGATGTCCTGTGCGACGAGCTTGTAGCGCGCAAGGGTCGCGCCGTGAATGGAGCTGCAGTGCGCACCACTCGCGTCGCAGCGATACCACTGATACGCATAGCCAACCGTTCCCGATCCGCTCCACGTCCCCGCGGTGGCGGTGAGCTGACTGCCCTGCACGGCGCTGCCCGTGACAGCCGGAGCTGCGGTGTTCTTCGGTCCTGCAGTCTGCGTCGTCGTCGTGGTGCCCGTGCCGGCCGGCGTGCTGGTTACTGCGGCACTGAGCGCGGCGGCCGTTGCGCCGCCGGACGAGGCGGTGACGAACGCGATGAGTGCGTGTCCGGCGTCCGAGGCCGTCGCGACGTACGACGCTGCGGTCGCACCGGCGATCGGCGTGCAGATCCGCCCGTTCTGGTTGCAGCGCAACCAGCTGTATGTGAAGGAGGTCGGGCTCTTGCTCCAGGCGCCGTTGTCGACCTGCAGCGTGCGCCCCTGCTGCACTGCGCCGGCAACCAGCGGCTGCACGGTCGAGACGAACGTCGCGGTGGCAGGCGCGACCAGGCCGACGGCGCTGGCATAGCCACTCGCCGTCCCGGACGAGTCGGTGGCGTTGACGGTGAGCCCAATCGTGTGCGTCGCATCGGCCGCGACGAGCTTGTAGCTCGGCCCGGTAGCACCGTGGATCGAGTCGCAGTGGGCTGCGTTCGAGTCGCAGCGATACCACTGGTAGCGGTAGGAGATCGTCCCGGATCCGCTCCACGTTCCGCGCAAGGCGGTCAGACGTTGCCCCACGACCGGCGCGCCCACGGCGGCCGGCGCGCCGACCAGCGCCGGGCCAGCCGCAGACGCTCCACGCGAGACGCCCGCTCCCGCCGCGACCCCGCCGAGGACCAGCGCGAGCGCGAGCAAGGATGACCTCATGCCGCGACCCAATCAGCGCTCGCTGAGAGGACACTAAGAAACACCAGGTACTTCGACGTCGACGCGCTCACTCTGCGTCACGTCGTTCGGCCGCGTACAGCCGCGGCACGCCGAACCAGAGCACGCCGAGAAAGAGCAGCGCCGCGCCGGCGAGCGGCAGGCCGATCGACTCGCCGTAGATGAAGTCGGCGACGACCGAGATGCTCGCTGCGATCGCAAGTGCGAGCGCGACCAGCCCGCACAGCGCCATCCGGTTCCCCCAAAGAACGAGCTGCTCCTTGTCGCGCTGGCGGAACCGCAGCCGGTGATGCGCCGAGGGCGCGATCAAGAAGCCGGATGCGACGGCCGCCAGCATCAACGCGACGAAGTACATGACGCGCTCCGTGTGACCGAGTTGCGGCCAGCCGCGCGTGAATGGCAACGTGAGGAGGAACGCGAACAGCACCTGCACGCCCGGGAGCGCGACGCGGAGCTCGTTCAGCAGCTCGATCAGCTCGCGGTCGAGGCGCTCTTTTTTCGACTCCTCCGCCATCAGAAGTCACCCCCGCCGCCATCACCGCCGCCGAAATCTCCGCCCCCGAAGTCGCCGGCGCCGCCGCCTCCGAAGTCACCGTCTCCCGCGCCGCCCGTGTCGTACCCGCCCGGTCCACCGCCCCAACCGCCCAGCCCGCCCACCATCAGCTCGCCGAGCAGGAGGCCGGGGAAGAAGCCGCCGAAGTAGCCCCCGTACATCGGGCCGGCAGCCCAGTACGGCGTCGCTCGTCCGCCGACCAGCACCTGGCGCGATTCCGGCTCCTCGCCCTCCTCGATGCGCGTCGCGTCGGCGGCGCACGCAGGAACGGCGCGCGGCTGCCCGCCCGGGGGTGCCCATTCGACGTCGCGCACCGACGGCCCATGCCGGGGATCGACGAAGCACGCCGGCCGGCGCTCGGGTGGCTCCTGACCTTCGAGCCGCGACTCGGCCGAGGCCATCAGGTAGCGCCCCTCCTCCAACGATTCGGCGACGGGCGCGAGCTGGGCGGGCGACGCAGCGCGGTCGAACGCCGACGACGCCTGTGAGTACTTGTCGAGCGCCGCGAGGTAGTCGCGCTTGGCCGCGTCGTTGCCGTCGACCTTGTGCTCGAGGCCCTGCACGTCGTCGGCGAGCGCGACGAGGTCTTCGCGCGCAGTTTCCTTCACCGCGACGAAGTCGCTCGCGTTCTGCCGGCGTCGCTTGATGGTGCGGTAGACGAGGAAGCCGGCGATCGCGAGGATCACGATCGGCCACCAGCCGAAGCTCTTTCCGCCGCCGCTGCTCCCACTCCCGCTGCGTGCGGCACCGACGCGGTCGATGAAGTCGACCAGCGTCGGCGTCACACCTGCAGTGTGGTGCGCTCGGAACGCGTCGGTGGCGAGCTTGCCCGCCTTGCCCGTGCCGAGGTCTGTCGACTCCGCGCGGAATTGGTTGCCCGCGACGACTGCGTAGACGCCGCGGCGCCCGAGGATCCGGTGCAGCTCGTCGGAGATCCCGACGGCACTGCCGCCGGCCTCTGCGAGCGCAGCCTTCGGCAGCACGGCGATGTAGATCGGCCCCTTGCCCTTCGACGCGACCTCGCGCCGCAGCACGTCCGCGTCGGCCTGCGACACGGTCGTCGCCGACGGGTCGACGTAGACCGGATCGTTGGCGAGCGCCTGGGCCGCCCGGTTGATGATCGTTCCGGCCGCCGCCGCGGGTGCGAGCGCCAGGGCGAGGAGGAGGACGACGAGGATGCGCACGTGGCTCACCTGCCCCACCCTACGCACCGCGAGTCGGCGCGGCCGCCGAGTCAGGCGCCGAGGAAGGTGACCCAGTCGGAGAGATCAACATCTCCCCGCGCGGGAACCGCGTCGCGGATACAGACCGCGTTCTCCAGCAGCTTGATCTGACGCGTGCGCAGCCAGCGCCCGTAGACGTCGAGCTTCGCGAAGCGTCCGAGCACGCCGCGGGCGACGGTGCGCGCCTGGACCGGCGACAGCGCGAGCAGCGGCACGGGCGGGCCGAGCGGGCGAACCGCGAAGCGGCCGTCGACCGTGTCGATTGTCGTCTTGCGGTTCTGGCGCAGCGAGAAGATCTCGCTGGGCGCGATCGTCTCGACAGCGAAGCCGCGGAACGCTCCGCCGAGCCACGCCGCTTCTGGGTCGACCTCCACGAGGCGGACGCGCGTGGCGGCGTACGTCGAGACGAACTCGGCGATCTGCGCGGCCGATGCGGGCCGCGGCCGGAAGCGCTCTTGCACCCGGTCGCGCGCGAGCCGGTCTTCGATGATCGCGCGTGCGTCCTGCAGCGTCAGCTGCGCATCGCGCAGCGCGGCGCGATAGCGCGCGACGCTGCGGCCGAAACGGTCGCGGACGATTGCGTGCTCGGCGGCGAGCACGGTGATCGGATCGATCGGGCTCTCGGTGCGCAGCACCTCGCGCTGCAGCAGCGCGGTGGCCGCGGAGTCGCGGTCGCCCGTGATCAGTGCCGCGCGGGCGACGTCGCTCTTCAGGATGCGACGCGTGCCGAGTGTGCAGCGCACGTGCGTCGGCAGGATGATCTGCCCTTCGGTGAGCGAGGTGTTGAAGCCGCTGCCGGCAAGCGCGGGACCGTCGCAGAGTTTGGTGTCGCGGGCCCATAGATAGACGCACGCGGCGGCCGGCTTGTCCGGGTCGACGCCTGCGACCGAGAAGCTCGGCCAGCCCCACGACCAGACGCCCTGGATCTTCGTCTCCGCGGCAACCTGCTTCGCGGCGAGCGCCTGCAGCTTCACGATCTCGAGCCACGCGGACTTCGGCTGCAGCCCGTTGCGTCCGCCCTGCCCCGGCGCAGACTGGAACTGCAGCTCGAGCGCGACGCGTCCCGCGGGGATCCCGATCGTCGAGAACCGCGAGATGAGCCCACGCATCCCCTGGCGCATCGCGCGGCTCGCCCGAGCCGGGCCGAGTGCGAAGAGGCCCTTCGGACCGGGCGCGGTGAAGTAGACCTGGCGCACGAGGATCGCCGCCTTCGCGGTCTCGCGCCACCACTCGGCGGCGTCACCGCCGGTGTACGGCGGGTTCGCGATCGTCAGCGCCGTCGTCGCGCCGAGCTTGTCGAGCTCCTGCAGAAGCAGCAACACGTTCGCGCGGTACTGCGCGTTCGTCGAGCTCCACGGCGTGACGGTCTGCGCGCCGAACAGCTCGTTCTCCGCGATCAACGGTGTCGCGCAGCCTGTGATCTGCACTGCGAAGTCGAATTCGCGCTTCGCCTTCGCGGCGATCGTCGAAGGATCGGCAGGCGCCGATGGCGTGCCGACGCGATCGTTCAGGTGCAGGTCGAAGAAGATCGTCGCCGCGCCGGCTGCGCGCATCGCCGCCGGCACGACGGTGCCCGACGAAACGGCAAGCACCATCCCCGGCTTGGGCGTGATCGGAGCGTCGTGCCCGGCGTAGTCCACCCACATCGGCGCCTTCGCCGGCAGCCCGCAATTCAGAGGGTCGTCGGCGTGCCCAACGCGGGCGCCGAGAACCAGAGCTCCGACCCCCAGAGCGAGAACAGCAATGCCCCCCTTCATCGCGTCCAGAGTAGACAGCGACCTGGCTGAACTCCCGGTGCTTGTAACAGTCTGTTACTTGCGCCGTTCGGCCCGCCAGGACGTGCGCGCGTTGCAGGTCGTTGCTTGTAACAGTCTGTTACTTGGGCGCGACGCGGTCTCGGGTCACGTCCGCGGGGGACGTGCAGCCGACCAGTTGCAGCGCGCTCAGGATCTCTGCCTGCAGCAGTTGGAGGACTCGGAGGGCGCCGGCTTCTCCGTCGACCACCAGGCCCCAGAGCGGGGCGCGGCCGGCGAGGACTGCGCGCGCGCCCAGGGCCAGCGCCTTCACGACATCCGTGCCGCGGCGGATGCCGCCGTCGAGCAGCACCTCGATGCGCCCGTCGACCGCCGCCACCACTTCCTCGAGCGCATCGATCGTCGCCGACACGCCGTCGAGTTGTCGGCCGCCGTGGTTCGAGACGACGACACCGCTCGCACCGTGTTCGCACGCGAGCTTCGCGTCTTCCGCCGTGAGCACGCCCTTGACGAGCAGCGGCAACCCCGACTCGGCGCAGATGCGTTCGAGGTCACGCCACGTCAGCGACGCAGAGATCGCTTCGAACACCTGCTTCGGCGTCACCCCGCCCCTGCCGAACGCCGCGACCCGAACGTCATCCGGAATCGCGAACGACGTGCGCGCGTCGCGCTCGCGGTTGCCGCGCACCGGCGCGTCGATCGTCAAAACGAGCGCCGTGTAGCCGCCGTCGCGCGCCTGCGCGATCAGATCGTGCGTCACGCCCTCGTCGCGGAACACGTAGAGCTGGAACCAGCGCGGGCCGCCGACAGCCGCGACCTCGGCCGGCGTCGATGTCGCGATCGTCGAAAGGCACATCACCGTGCCGGCAGCCTTCGCCGCGCGCGCCATCCCGACCTCGCCGTCCGGGTGTGCGACGCGCTGGAACGCGACCGGCGCAACGAGCAGCGGCATCGACACCTCCTGCCCGAGCACCGTCGTCGCGGTCGTGGACGCGTCAACGTCGACGAGCATCCGAGGCCGCAAGTACCACCGCCGGAACGCCTCGACGTTGTCGCGCAGCGTCAGCTCGTCGCCGGCGCCGCCTGCGTAATACCCGTGCGCGCCGGGGTCGAGACGCTCCGCCGCCAGCCGCTCGTAGTCCCAAACGTTGAGCGGCTCCACCATGCGACGGAGCGTATATCGAGGCCCCTACGACTTGGACAAGAACGGATCGACGAACAGATCGTCGATCTGCGCCGTGCCGCTCTCGACCGTGAACTGGAGCTGCATTGTCTTCGTGCCGACCAACGATGCAAGGGAGCTGAGCAGCGTCGACGTCTTCGGCGACGGGTTCCAGCCCTGATCGGCGGTGAACGTTCCACCGTCGAGCACGGAGAGCGGACCGAGGAGGCTGCGCGTGACGACACGCACGTGCACCCTGGCCGGGCCATTCTGGCCCGCGACGAAGAAGCGCACCGCGGGATAGGTAACGCCGTAACAGACGTTGATCGAGGCGCTTCCGCCCGTCGAGATCTCGAGCGCATGCGACCCGAAGCCGGCGAGATACCACGGCTCGTTGTCCGCGGCCACGACTGCAGCGCCGCCACCGAGGGTCCACCCGGCCGAACCGTTCTCGAAACCGCCGTTCGGCGCGAAGTAGTAAGACGACCAGTCGCCCCAGGGAGCGAACACCGGCGCTGTGGCACCGCAGTTCCCGCCGATCAGACCTGCTTTTGCCGTGCCTACCGTCGACGCAAGCGCCGTCGCCACGACCAAAACCAAAAGAACAACCAAACGCCGCATGAACCGCCTCCAACCCTCATCCGCAGAAACCTGACTCGCTCATCCTCGTCAGGTTCGGGGAGCCCGCGTCCCCCGGTTGGGTGAGCGAGGCGCTCTCCGGATCCCTCATATGGGGGAATCTCAACGCATTCCGGAGGCCGATGGACCCCCGGTGACCTCAGCTGCGGCAGAACTGGCGGACGAACTCGTCCGTGATGCGCGTGCGCGCTACGAAGGCGGACGCCTCGAGAGCCGCGCGCGCGCCGTCTTCGCGGCCGGCGGTTTCGCAGTCGCGCTCGGCGTCGTCGCGACAGCGCTGTTCCTCCACGGCGGCCCCGGCTTCTCCCTCCCCCGAGCTGCGCTGTTCGCCGTTCTCTATGCACTTGTTTCGCGGGTCGAGTTCGAGATCGGCTCCGGCTCCGCGATCCCCACGCAGCTCGTGCTGGTGCCGATGCTCTTCGCCCTGCCGATTGGGTCGGTGCCGGCAATCGTCGCCATCGGCCTCCTGCTCCGCACCGTGGTGGACCGTCCCTGGCCGCTCCGTGACCCGGCCCGTGTCCTGCCACTTGTGGCGACCACTGCCCACGCGCTCGGCCCAGCCCTTGTAATTGCACTCGCCGGTGGCCTGCCTCTGCGCTGGTCGGCGTGGCCCGTCTACGCATGCGCCATGCTGGCGCAGCTGGCCCTGGACTTCAGCAATGCGCTCCTCAACGCGCTCGCAAACCGCGTCACTGTTGCCGAGCTGGTGAGCTTCGTAGGGCTCGCGTACGTCGTCGACCTCAGCCTGGCCCCGATCGCGCTCGCGCTCGCCTTCGCGACGCACGCGAATCCTGCTCTCGTCGTGCTGGCGGTGCCGCTCGTCGGACTGCTCCGCTACTTCTCACGCGAGCGCCAGCAGCGCATCGACAGCGCGCTCGAGCTGAGTGACGCGTACCGCGGCACTGCGTTCCTCCTCGGCGATGTGGTCGAGGCCGACGACGCGTACACCGGAAGTCATAGCCGCCACGTCGTCGACCTCGTGATCGGGGTCGCGGACGAGCTGAAGCTCAGCCCCTCCGAATGCCGCGACGCAGAGTTCGTCGCGCTTCTGCACGACGTCGGCAAGATCCGCATCCCCGGTTCGATCATCAACAAGCCGGGACCGCTCGACGCCGCCGAGCGCACGCTGATGGAGACGCACACGATCGAAGGCGAGCAGATGCTCGAGCGCGTCGGCGGGATGCTCGGCCACGTCGGCCACCTCGTGCGCTCGTGTCACGAGCACTGGGACGGGAACGGCTATCCCGACCAGCTTGCAGGCAAGAAGATCCCGCTCGTCGCACGGATCGTCTGCGCCTGCGACGCGTTCAGCGCAATGACGACCGACCGCCCCTATCGCGCCGCGCGCACGCACGAAGAGGCGCTCGCCGAGTTGCAGCGGTGCTCCGGAACGCAGTTCGACCCGCAGGTCGTCGACGCGCTCCTGCGCGTCAACGCCGGCGGCTGAACCAACCGCCGCGCGGCGGCACGGGATGCTCGCCGAGCGAACGTGCGCCGGCAACGAGATCCTCCGGTGTCAGCTCCACAAGCTCCGAGTGCGACAGCTGCGCGACGTCACCGACGCCGAGACGCAATGCCTGCGCGTTCAGCGACTGCTCGAAGAGCGTGCGCGCAAACCGTGCGTTGCCGAATGACTCGTCGCGCTCCGCGTTGTGGAAGATCGCGCGCAGTGCGTCCTCGGCTCCGTCGCCGAGCGCGTACTCCGACTCTGCGGCGAACTGCCCGAAGATCTCGATGAGATCGTCGGTCGAGTAGTCCGGAAATTCGATCTCGCGGGAGAAGCGTGAGCGCAGTCCAGGATTCGACTCGAGGAATCGGCGCATCAGCCTCGGGTATCCCGCGACGATCACGACCAGACGGTGGCGGTTGTCCTCCATGCGCTTCAGCAGCGTCTCGATCGCCTCGTCGCCGAAGTCGAGCCGTTCCGCTTCGCGCGAGAGCGCATATGCCTCGTCGACGAAGAGCACGCCGTCGAGCGCCTTACGCACGACGCGGTCGGTCTTCACCGCCGTCAGCCCAACGTACTGACCGACGAGCCCGGCGCGGTCGACCTCGACGAGGTGCCCCTTTCGCAACAAGCCCATCGAGCGATACATCTGCGCGAGCAGGCGCGCGACGGTCGTCTTGCCCGTGCCCGGGTTGCCGAGGAAGACGAGGTGCTGTGTCGTCGCCACCTCGGGGAGGCCTGCCTCCATCCGCCGCGCCTGCACGCGCAGGAACGCGACGAGCGCGCGCACCTGCTCCTTCACCGACTCGAGTCCCGGCAGCGCGTCGAGCTCCTCGAGCAGCTCCTCGAGCGGCCGGGCCGGCTCTTGCCGCCGCAGCGCGTCGAAATCGAGCTCCTCGCCGATCTGCGCGCGTAGCTGGTCACCCAACGCCTTCAACGACTCCAGCGGGTTCGGCATGGGTTGACGGTACCGATTACGGTCTAGCTCGTCAGCTTCGGCCATCGCGAACTCGCGGTGGCCGCGTGTCGCGCAGGCGCCCTGGCGGTCGACGCGGTGTACGAGGACAACCGCGTCTACGCCGCGCGGATCCGTCACGCCTCGAAGGAGGCGCTCGGACACCAGACCCCCTGGAAGATCGCGCAGTGGCGGGCGCTCGGCGACGAGAAGGTCGCGATCGTCCGACGGAACCTGGCGATTCTAAGGTATAGTTAACGAGGTTAATGATTCGCGTAGTTAACGACCCGATGACGATCGCCAGCCGGCTCCGGCCGGTGCTCCTCCGCTTGGCGCGGGAGCTGCGCCGCGAGATCCACTCGCTCGGCGTGACCGGCGGCCAGGTCTCTCTGCTCGCGTCGATCAAGCACAACCCCGGCATCACCGCGACCGAGCTCGCCGAACGCGAGCGCGTGTCCGCGCCGGGAATGTCGGGTCACCTCGTCCGCCTGGAGGCGGCGCAGCTGATCGAGCGCACGCGCGCAACGGATCGGCGGCGGATCGGCCTCTCCCTGACCCCCGAGGGCGAAAAGGTGCTGAAGTCGGTGCGCAAGAAGCGGACCGCCTGGCTGGTGGCACGGCTCGAGCGGCTGGAGCCGGAGGAGCGGCAAGACATCGAACGGTCGATCGACGCGTTGGAGAAGTTGCTGAGCGACGAGTGACGCTTCTCCGCCTGGCGTCACGCCGCACATTCGCCTCGCTGAGGCGTCACCGCAACTACCGCCTCTTCTTCTACGGCCAGCTCACGTCTGTCGCCGGGACGTGGATGCAGAACATCGCGATGGCGTGGCTCGTCGTGTCGCTCGCGCCCCACTCGCGCGGCCTCGCCGTCGGACTGCTCGCGGCCTGCCGCTTCGGCCCCTTCACGGTGCTCGGCCTCTTCTCGGGCGTCGTCACGGACCGCTTCGACAACCGGCGCGTTGTGATCGTCACGCAGGCGGTGCAGATGGTGTTCTCGGCGGTGCTCGCCTCGGTCACGCTGCTCGGGCACGTGCAGCTGTGGGAGGTCTATGCGATCGCAGTGCTCACCGGCTCCGCGCTCGTCTTCGACGCACCGTCGCGCCAGAACCTGACGTTCCAGATGGTCGGCCGGGACGAACTGCCGAACGCGATCGCGCTCAACTCGAGCCTCTTCAACACAGCGCGCATCTTCGGCCCCGCGCTCGCCGGCGTGCTGATCGCGGCCGTCGGCTCAGGCTGGTGCTTCGCGATCAACACCGCCAGCTATTTGGCGGTGCTCGGGGGA